>DYEI01000031.1 GCA_020725765.1 Anaerolinea sp.
GCGTCCGCCAGGGGGAGGGGTCAGGGGTGGGGGCGGCTGACGTGCTGCGCAGGCCGTGGACGCCTGCGCTCCCTCCAGCTCACTTGTGGGTAATGGATAGCGCGCCGCGGCGGGGGCGGGGTTAAGGTTGGGGATCCCTCAATGAGCCATGCCCTCGCCCTACGGCCGAAGAAGACTGTCCGCCCTTGAAGGTGACAGGGAAAGGGGGGCTTTCTGCATCTGGGTCATTGGGTATCGCCCAACAGCCTCTGCGTGACATCGAAGGATGCGGCTCGCAAGGCCATTCCGGCGCGTGGCCCTGCGGACCTCGAGGGCCGTCGCCTACACACGGAACCCCCTCGATAGAGGCATCCCCTCCGCGCCTCGAGGGCAGCACGGAGGGGATCAGGACGAGAACGAGCAGAGCGTCGCCCTAGCTCGGCGACCGGCTGCTCGCCAACTTGAGGTACGCCTCCCCCACGCTGAACAGGGAGACCTGCACGATACGCCACCGATGCGACGGGCGGAAGAGGCGGAGATTGCGGCGCAGCTCCTCCCGGGCGCGCCCGGAGGTCCAATCCTGCCGGTCGATGATGTGGCCGCGCGACGGATCGCCTATGGGCACCACCCTCGGAGGATCGCGGTGCGCCAGGTCCTCGCGCATGGCCAGCTCGTCGCCAACCTGCTTGGCCCCAAGGTACACCCCCTCGCCAGCGCCATCCCGGCGCGGGCCGTAGGCGGTGACAGTGATCATGATGTCGCCAATCCCCAGCGGGAGCGGGAGCCGGCCGACCTCTTCGTCTACCTTCGCCACGAGGTCGTCGATGTCGCCATCAGTGGCATCCCTGCCAAGCCAGATCCAGGTCCAGCGGTGCTCCCCCGCCCCTCGCCGGGTCGATGTCCGGTCATCTCGCAGCCACATGCGCTCCACCCAGTCCGTTCGCCGGTCCACCCATTCCCGCAGCCCTGACCAGTACGCTCGCAAGCTCACCCTTCATCCCCCTGGCATGACAACACGCGCGAGACACAGTCCAAGCGTTAGTCGCATGCCCAAGGCCGAAGACTTCGCCTCTGAGCGGCTTTTTCCGCTCCCCGCGGCCGCGGGGTTCAGGGGCGGACAGGCTGCTTTAGCCGCCGTCC
>DYEI01000350.1 GCA_020725765.1 Anaerolinea sp.
CCCTCCATAGCATGAGACGCCCCCATCCCCGCCGCCGAGGCGGCGGGGGAGGTGGACAGGGGGATGGGGTGGCTTCCGGCAAGGGCCGAGGGACTGCGGCTAAAGCAGCCTGTTCGCCCCTGAAGGGGAGGGGGACACCCTCAGGGATTGGCCTCGAGTCTGGCCTTTTCGCGGTAAAGCTCCGCCCTGTGGTCCGCCCGGGAAGGCGCCAGACCAGGGGGCGCTGTGAGCCCGGCTCCCTGAGAAGGCCGTACGTAAGGAGCGGGGCGGGGCAACACGTAGCGGCCGGGCGCTGCGCAGAGGCGAGACTGAGCAGTTACATCGGGCGGGGGACTTGGCCGCTGAAGCGCTGAAGGTTGAGGCGGGTGTGGCGGGCGCCGTGGCGGGCTCGCCACACCCGCCTCACTGTTGCGCAAGAAACGGGTGGCTGCTCTCGGCCCTGGCAGATATAATGGCGGGTGAACAGTGCATCCTTCGCGATCCGTGGGGGGCCGGCCATGACCCTTGAGCAGCTTGCGGCAGACTATGCGCTGGTGGAGCGGGCTATACTATACCTGGCGGCGAATCGGGCGCGGCAGCCGTCGCTCTGCGAGGTGGCGGCGGAGGTTGGGCTCAGTCCGTTCCACTTCCAGCGAGTGTTCCGGCGCTGGGCGGGGATCAGCCCCAAGCGGTTCCTGCAGTTCCTGACCAAGGAGCATGCCAAAGCGCTGCTTGCCCAATCGAAGGACCTGCTCAATGTTGCCTATGAGGCGGGGCTCTCGGGTCCGGGCAGGCTGCATGACCTCTTTGTGACGTGCGAGGCCGTAACCCCCGGGGAGTACAAGAGCCGGGGCGAGGGGCTCTCGATAGCCTACGGCTACCACCCCACCCCCTTTGGCGAGTGCCTCCTCGGTGTGACGACACGCGGTATCTGCTGGCTCTCGTTTGTCGTTGGAGGGGACCGTGGTTGCTCCCTGGCTGCCCTGCGCCTAAGTTGGGAGCGGGCAGAAATCCGCCTCGACGAGTCCGCGACGCAGCCCCTGGTCGAGCGCATCTTTGGTGCCTGGGAGGGGGCAGGTGCGCCTTTGCCCCTCCTCCTCAGGGGCACCAACTTTCAGATCAAGGTGTGGGAGGCTCTCCTGCGGATTCCGGCGGGATGCGTCGTTTCCTACCACGAGGTCGCCCGCTGGATCGGCGCTCCCGCGGCCGCCCGGGCCGTTGGCCGGGCCGTCGGGGGGAACCCCATCGCCTACGTCATCCCCTGCCACCGGGTGATCCGGCGCGTTGGCGCCTTTGGCCAGTACCGGTGGGGCGAGCCAAGAAAGCTGGCCATGCTCGGCTGGGAGGCCGCTCGGCGGCAAAGCACGGCATGCCCCGAGGGGCGGGAAGTCCTCCGTGACCGGGCGTGATGCCCATCTGGACGGGCGGCACCCGCGACACCGCTGGCACAATGGGCGGAACGCGAGTCCGAACAGCTGCGCTCGATGGTGTCATTGCCAGGCTCATGCGGTCTCGCTATAATAGCCCCCAAGGCCGGAAAGCGAGGGGGTCCGTGAAGATCCTGGCCATTGCTGACAGGGTTTCAGAGCTGGTCTATGGCCCGAACATCCGCAGGCATTTCGGGGACGTGGACCTGGTGCTCTCCTGTGGCGACCTGCCCTATGACTATCTTGAGTACATCGTCACCATGCTCGCGGTGCCGGTCTTTTTTGTCCGTGGAAACCACGACCGCGAGTGGGAGCAGACGCCAACCGGCATTGCCCCGGCCTACCCTGGGGGTTGCATCGACCTGCACTGCCGGGCGGTGGAGTACAAAGGGCTGCTTCTCGCCGGCCTGCAGGGCTCCATGCGATACAAGCCGGGCCCCTACCAGTACTCGGAGCGCGAGATGGCGCTCAACATCCTGCAACTCTGGCCGAGGCTGGGCTGGAACCGGGTGCGCAGGGGCCGGTTCCTCGACATCCTGGTGAGCCATGCGGCGCCGCGGGGCATCCATGACCAGGCGGACCTGTGCCACCGTGGCTTTGTGAGCCTCGTGCGCTTCATGGACCGCTTCAGGCCACGCTACCTTGTGCACGGACACATCCACCTCTATGGACGAGACCAGCGCTGGCGGAGCAGGTATGGCGAGACCGAAGTAGTGAATGCCTTCGGCTACCGCATTCTTGAGATTGAGGTGCCGGATCGCCGGCGTTGATCGCCCGGCGCCGGAATGGAGCGCTGCGTGCTGCTCGGCGTCGTCTCAGATTCCCACGGATGGCTGAACCCGCGTGTGTGCGACGTCTTTCGCGACGTCGACGAGATTCTGCATGCCGGTGACATCGAGTCTGAACGTGTCATCGAGGCTCTCGAGCGGATTGCGCCGGTCGTCGCAGTCCGCGGCAATGTGGACCGGGGGCTTCTGGCGGCGCGGTACCGCTCCTGGTGCGACCTGGAGGTCGAGGGGTACCGCCTCCTTCTGGTCCATCGTGGTGGAAAGGTGCTTCAGGCTGATCCGCAGCTGGCACCGATCCTGCGGCGCGTCTCGCCGGACATTGTCGTCTACGGACACACCCATCTCGCCGAGTGTGGCTGGGAGGACGGGGTATACTACCTCAACCCCGGTCTCGGAGGGCGCCCAGGGCGCGGCATCCGACCGAGCGTTGCCTTGCTGACGGTGGAGCCTGGCCGGGTCGAGGGTGAGATCGTGTGGCTGTGAACTTGCCTTCGCTATCCTCTTATGCTATCATGGTCGCAGCCCGCGCCGCACCGGTGGCGGGCCCCCGTGCTGTCTGCCACCTGCTTTGATCGCCGTTCGCCCGCGCGCTGCCCCAGGGCAGGAGGGCAGCAACGTGGTGCGGCTTATGAGGCCGAGCTGACGTCGTACTCTCTCAAGGAGCCAGCCATGGGCGACGTCCCCTGCGCGTGCCGCATCGCTGGCCCCGACGAACTGGGGCAGCTCTTCCGTCATCTCGGCCTGGCCGGGCGCCACACCATCGTCAAGCCGAACTGGTTCTCCCTCTATCCCGGCAACTACACTGATGCCGCAGTTCTCGACCTCGTTCTCACAGCGCTCGATGGGCCGGTCACAGTGGTGGAGTCCTACACGGCCATGCGCCACGATGGCAGCCGAAGGATCACCTCGCGCAACGCCCGCAGTCAGTGGGAGTGGCTCTGTGCGCAGGACCAATGGTTTCTGGAGACTACGGGCATAGGCGCGGTCCTTGAGCGCCACAGAGCGACCTATATCTGCGTGACCGAAGAGGTCTGGTCGGGACGCGTTGCGCCGGCCGATCAGATCGCGGCTCGGGTCGACAGCCGGTATGGGGCTATCGACCAGGCAGAGTTGTATGGGCTCGTGCCATCGCGCCTGTTTGAGCTCGCTGGATGCTCCCTGCTGAGCCTTGGCAGGTTCAAAGGGGGCTGGAGCCTGAGCCTGAAGAACATGTTTGGGCTGATCCCGGATCCTCTGCGCAGCCGCTGGCACGGCCCCCGCGACCGTGACCTTGCGCGAAGCATCGTCAATGTCAACCTTGTCTACCATGCCCTGTTTCGAATGGTCGGGATGGTGGAGACGTTTACACCCTTTTCGCTGTACCGGGAGGGAGGTGCCTACAACACGCCCTGGGGCACCTATGACTTGATCCCGGGCGTGGGAGTGGCCTTTGCGGGCTCGAATCTGCCGGCGGTGGATGCGGCTGTCGCGCAGGCCGCAGGAGTCAGACCGGAGGAGCTCGGCTTCCTGCAACTCGCGGAGGCCCGTGGTCTCGGCGATTGGCGGAAGGGGCTGCACGTCGAAGTGCCAGCCGACTTGGCGGAAGCTCTCTCGGGGAGGCCCGGCGACGCTGTGCCGGACGCAAGCGGCGACGTCCGGAGGAGGTAGCCCCGGTGAGCAACGAAACGGTCCTCTCACCCCTCCAGTTGGCCGAGCGCCAGCGGCGGGCGGCCGAGTGCGCCGTCTGCTACGTGGAGAGCGGGATGGTGGTCGGGCTGGGAAGCGGTGCCACCGCCGCTTTCGCAGTGCGGCGGATCGGGCATTTGCTTCGCGCCGGCAGGTTGCAGGGCGTTCTGGGCATTCCCACGTCACAGGCGGTCGAGGCTTTGGCTCGCGAGCAGGGGATTCCGCTCACTACGCTGGACGAGCATCCAGAGGTTGACGTAACTATCGACGGAGCGGACGAGGTCGACACGGCCCTACGTCTCATCAAGGGTGCCGGGGGTGCCCTGCTGCGGGAGAAGATCGTCGCGCGGGCGAGCCGATGTGAGATCATTGTCGTCGACGAGAGCAAGCTCGTGCCAAGAGTCGGCACGAGAGTGCCGCTGCCGGTCGAGGTCGTGCCCTTCGGCTGGACGCTTACGGCCCGGGCACTGGCCGAGCTGGGGGCCGAGGTCGCGCGACGCATGGAGGGCGGCGAGCCGTTCCTCACGGACGAGGGTCACTTCATTCTGGACTGTCGCTTTGGACCCATAGAGGACCCGGCCGTGCTCGCTGCCGCCATCAAAGCGGTTCCGGGCGTCGTTGAGCACGGGCTGTTCATTGGGCTGGCAGATCTTGTGATCGTTGCCGGGCAGGAGGGTCTGCGTCTGCTGCGAGCCGCATCCATGGGTTCCAGAGGTGAGAGGGGCCAACCATGCGCAGTGCCCAGCAATCGGTAGCTACTACGGGACACCGGGCGAGGCTTCTGGTCGTTGACGACGACCGCGCGGTGCGGGAGATGATCCACGATGTCCTTGAGGGGCCGGGTCTGGAGGTCTCGCTGGCCCACGATGGCAAGCAGGCTCTGACCTTTATGGAGTGGGACTTTTACAACGTGGTCATCATCGACCTCCGCCTGCCGGATGTGGATGGCCTCGCACTGCTGCGCCAGGTCAAAGCGCGGAGTCCCGACACCGAGGCGCTGATTTTGAGCGCCCATGCGGACCTGGCGTCCGCAGTGGAAGCCCTACGTCTGGGCGCCTGTGACTATCTGCGCAAGCCACTCCAGGATATCGGCCAGTTGAAGAAAGCGGTCGAGCGGGCGCTCGAAAGGCAGGAGCTGCTGCTGGCCAACCGCTATCTGATGGACGAGCTTACCCGCGCCAACCGGGAGCTGCGCCGGCAGCGGCGGCGCGAGCTGCGGCGTCTCGAGGAGGTGGGCCTGGCGCTGGCTGGGGCGCTGCACCGCGACGACGTGCTGGAGGTCTTTCAGAGGGCCATTACGGCTGCCCTGCCGTGCGACGTGCTGGGGCTCTACCTGCTCAGCCCGGAGGTGGGAGGTCCCTCGGTGCGCGTGCACTCGCAGTGGCCACTGCCCGATTGCCTCCTGGAGGCGCTCCACGAGTCCGCCCAGCAGGTATGTACCGAGCCGGAGGCGCTGCAGCGGGCCAAGGAGAACCTGGAGGTCATCGTGGTGCCGGCGCAGCCCAATCAGGCTCCGGCGACTCTGGGCACCTGCGCGTCCAGCCGCCTGGCGACGCGGGGGACCTGTCTCGGTATCGTGACGGTGGCGGCGGAGCGCGATGGGGCTTTTGCGCCCGAGGAGCTGCAGCTCCTGCGCATCCTGTCGAACCAGGCCGCGGCGGCGCTCGACAACGCGCGGCTCTTCGAGCAGGCGCAGTACCTGGCAACCCGCGACGGTCTCACGGGGCTGCTGAACCATCGCAGCTTCTATCAGCGTCTCGAGGAGGAGATGTCGCGGTCGAGGCGCCATAGCATACCGCTGACGCTCGTGCTGATTGACGCTGACGGTCTGAAGCGGGTGAACGATCGCTACGGGCATCTCACAGGCGATGAGATGCTGCGAGTCTTTGCGCGTCTGATCTCGACCGGGGTGCGGCGCGGAGACGTCGTGGCCCGGTACGGCGGGGACGAGTTTGCCATCCTTCTGCCGCACGCCACACCGGAGGCGAGCGTATCGCTCTGTGAGCGGCTCCGTCGGCGGATTGAGGCGCACGAGTTCACGGCCGGAGGGCAGGCCGTTCAGATGGGGGCGAGCTTTGGGATCGCCGGATACGATCCGCTGGTCGACGCCGAGGACCCGGCTGCCGTCGTCAAGCGCGCTGACGAGGCGCTCTATCGCGCCAAGACGGGCGGGCGCAACCGCATTGAGGTCGCGCAGCCGACCGGCGTGAGCGAAGAGCAGTGACCCTTATGTAGTTTGTGCCCCAGAACATTTGTGTTATAATGGAGCAGGAGCGGGCTCGAGCATAAGGAGGAGTCGAATGTACCAGCGGACTGTCGTAGTGGGACACCTGGGGCGGGATCCAGAGATGCGCTATACCCAGGACGGCACCCCGGTCACGTCCTTCAGCGTGGCGACCACGCGGCGTTGGGCCGACCGCGAGGGAGCGCAGCGCGAGGAGACGACGTGGTTCCGCGTGTCGGCCTGGGGCCGTCAGGCGGAAATCTGCAACCAGTACCTGACCAAGGGGCGGCTGGTGCTGGTCGAGGGGACCGTCAGCGCCTCGGCATGGAAGGAGCGGAACACGGGCGAGCCGAGGGCGACGCTGGAGCTGCGTGCCACGCGGGTTGTCTTCCTCGGCGGGCCAAGGGGCGAGGCAGCGCCTGGTGCTGCACCGGAGGAGGCCGAGGCGACCTTCGAGGATGAGGTCCCGTTCTAGCCGGAGAGCGGAGGGAAGCGGATGGCCATGCCCTGGCAACAAGGGGTGTGGTGGGTCGTCCGCAGTGTCCGGGTCCATACTGCCCGGCGGCTTGCCTGAGGCGCACGGCAGTCCGCAGGGCCGGGACGTGGCGGATAGCTCTGGCAGGATTGCCAATCGGGCGGGTGGCATGGCTACCCGCCCGGTCTGCATATCGAGGCATGGCGCGCCGAGGGGATACGCGCCCCGCAGCCTGGTGGAATGAGCCGCCGTCTCCATGGCCCGCGCGAACGAGGGTTTGACCGGTCCTTGAGCCTCAGCTACAATTGCCCCGGTCGGCCCGTGAGATGGGATACTGGGGTCGCCGAGAGGGCTTGCTGCAATGGGCCGTGCGTCGAGGCCAGTTCGACTGCTCATCATCCTAGCCCTGGCCCTCGGCCAGGGCTTCTGTGTGGGCTTTGGGCCGCCGAGGCTCTCTGCCCGGGATGTGGATGACAACGCGCTGTGGCCGCATCAGGTGCGGTTGCTCGGCGAGCTCTCCGCGCCGGCCGTCAGCTCTGCAGCGGCTCTCTTGCTGGATGCAGGCACCGGGACCCGGATATACGAGAAGCACGCAAGCGCCCGGCTGGCACCCGCGAGTACGACCAAGATGGTCACGGCTCTTGTGGCCATCGAGCGTGGCCACCTCGACGACACGGTTATCATCTATCCGGGGGACCTCGCGGTCGAGTCGCTACTGGGGCTGAGAGCTGGGGAGACCTGGAGCCTGGAGGACCTGCTATACGCGTTGCTGCTCTCGTCCGACAATGTCGCTGCCCTGGCCATTGCGCGGCACGTTGCCGGATCGGAGGCGGCGTTTGTGTCGCTGATGAATGAGCAGGTGACGCGTTGGGGCCTCAGGGACACGCACTTTGCCAACCCGCACGGGCTCGACGATCCCGAGCACTATAGCAGCGCCGCTGACCTGGCCGAGATTGCCCTGCGTTGCCTGGAGAACCCCGTCTTTGCGGAGATCGTGCGCACACGCGAGCATCGCGCTGGATGGAGGACGCTCGTGAACCTGAACGAGCTTCTGAGGTCGTACGAGGGTGCGCAGGGGGTGAAGACGGGGACGACTGCGGCGGCGGGGCAATGCCTGGTGTCAATAGCCTCGCGGCCGGGAGGCCGGGCAGTCTGTGTCGTGCTGGGCAGCGAGGACCGCTACCGGGATACGCGCCTGCTTCTCGACCATTACTTTGCGCACTATCGCGCGCTCGGTCTACGGCTTGGGCCCAAGGGGCTGAACAGGGTCCGTGAGGCCAACGGGCGAGAGCAGGTGTTGATCATGGACGGGCGTCCGCAGGTGCTGCTCCCGCTGTGGCAGTTGCCGTGGCTACGGCTGCAGCGCATCATGCCCCCCCTGGGCCCGGAAGAGGGAGACACTGCTGCGGGGTTGGCCCGTTTCCGCCTTGGGAGCGCCGTGCTGGCCGAGGTTCCCCTGCGGGCCGTGGCGCCGTAGGCACGAGGCTATCGGTGGCGGATGGCGCAGGTTCTGATGGAGGTTCTCTTGCCTGAGGAGCGCCTGCAGAAGGTCCTTGCGCATGCGGGAGTAGCCTCCCGTCGCAAGGCTGAGGAGATGATCTCGGCAGGCAGGGTGAAGGTGAACGGCGAGGTCGTGACCATGCTGGGCACGAGGGTCGACGTGGAACACGACGTTATACAGGTCGACGGGTGCACGGTGAGGCCGGAAGCGCCGGTCTACGTGTTGCTACACAAGCCGCGCGGGGTGCTATCGGCAGCGAGCGACGCCCGCGGGCGGGTGACGGTCGTCGACCTGGTGCCGCACCGCGCGCGTCTGTATCCGGTAGGCCGGCTGGACCTGGACAGCGAGGGCCTGGTTCTGCTCACCAATGACGGGGCGTTGGCCCTGAGGCTGGCGCACCCCCGCTATGAGCACGAAAAGGAGTACCGGGTGCTGGTTGCGGGGCAGCCGGACGAAGAGGCGCTCGACCGGCTGCGGCGGGGCATCGGCCTCGAGGGAGGGCGCACGCGCCCGGCGCAGGTCGGCGTTGAGGGCCGGGGCGGTGGAGGTACCTGGCTGCGCATCGTCCTGCGGGAGGGCCGAAAGCGACAGATCCGGCGGATGCTGGAGGCGGTAGGCTATGAGGTGCTCCGGCTGATCCGAGTCCGCATGGGTCCGCTGCAGCTGGGCCGCCTCAAGCCGGGGGAGCACCGGGAGCTTACGCCGGCTGAGCTCCGGGCGATCCGTGCCATCCGGGAGGAGCCGCCCCTGCGGCGGCGCACAGGCACGCGACGCAGGCCGGCGGGTGGCCGGAGTCGAAAGCAGGAGCAGGAGCGTTGAGCAAGCCATCGAGGATCGCCATCGACGGGCCGGCAGCGTCCGGCAAGAGCACGATCGGCCAGCGGCTTGCCGACCGGCTCGGATACCTCTACTTCGATACTGGGGTAATGTACCGGGCTGTGACGTGGGCATGCCTTGAGCGAGCCGTTCCCATCGACGACGAGGAGGCCGTCACTCGTCTGGCGAACGAGGTGCATATCGACGTCGTGCGGCCAACGGTCGACGACGGACGACAGTACACCGTCCTCCTTGACGGAAGGGATGTGACCTGGGACCTCCGCCGGCCGGAGGTCGATGCCAACGTGTCGCCGGTGTCCGCCTACGCGGGGGTGCGCGCTGCCCTGACGGAGCAGCAGCGACGCATCGGCGCCGGCGGACGAGTGGTGATGGTTGGCCGGGATATCGGGACGGTCGTCATGCCGGATGCCGACCTGAAGATCTATCTCGACGCTGTGGTAGACGAGCGGGCGCGCCGTCGCTACTGCGAGATGATGGCGCGCGGCGAGCAGCCATCGTACGAGACCGTGTTGCAGATGATGCGCAGGCGGGATATGATAGATTCGATGCGGGCTGCGGCTCCGCTTCGCCCGGCTCCTGATGCGATCATCCTGGATACTACCTGCATGAGCATCTCACAGGTCCTGCGCGCCATCGAAAACCTGATGTGCCCCGTTGAGGAGAAGTGAGCCTGTGATCCTTGGGCAACGCCTCATCAACGCGATCCTGCGACCCCTGATCGCGCTCTTTCTGCCCTACGACGTGGAGGGTGTGGAGAACCTTCCGAGCGAAGGCCCCGTCCTCGTGCTCATGAACCACGTCAACCTGGTAGATGTTGTCCTTCCCGGGATGTTTCTGCGCCGGGACGTGGTGATGCTCGCCAAGGTCGATCTCTTCCGGGCGCCGGTGCTTGGCCTCTTTGTGCGTGCCTATGGAGCGGTGCCGGTGCGCCGTGGCGAGGCAGACCTGCAGGCCATACGCCTCTCGTTGCAGGTCTTGCGCAGGGGCGAGGTGCTGGTGATCGCTCCGGAGGGGACGCGAAGTGAGCACGGCCGTCTGCAGCGCGGCCGCGAGGGCGCTGCACTCGTTGCCGCCCTCACCGACGTGCCGGTCGTCCCCTTTGTGCAGTATGGACACGAGCGCTATCTCTCTCGCCTCAAGCGCCTCCGGAAGACGCCGCTGCACGTGCGCATTGGGAGGCCTTTCCGCTTCCTGCTTCGCGGACATCGCCGCCGAGAGGAGCTGCGGGCCATGACCGACGAGGCCATGTATCGCCTGGCAGAGCTCCTCCCGCCGGAGTATCGCGGCGTGTATGCCGATGTTGAGAGCTACACCTACCGCTACACGGAGCCGTGGCCGCTGGTCAGCAAGGTGGAGGTGCAGTGCCAGACGGCGGGGTGATCGCCGGCCTCGTGCCGGGCGGTTTTGGCGCAGAGATCGGCCTCAGAGTGGGGGACCGGGTCCTCGCCGTTAACGGGCATCCGTTGCGCGACGCGCTTGACTTTCAGTTCTACGGGGCGCACGAGGATGTTGTGCTCTCCATCTGGCGGCAGGGAGAGACGATCCTGCGGCGGGGCAGGCGCCGCTATGACCAGCCCTGGGGCGTGGCCTTTGAGCAGGCCCTGTTCGATGGGCTGCGCACCTGTGCCAACCACTGCCCATTCTGCTTCCTCAGAGGGCTTCCGGACGGCCTGCGGCCGTCCCTCTACGTCCGCGACGACGACTATCGGCTCTCCTTCCTGCTTGGCAGCTTTGTCACACTGACAAACCTCGACGAGGCCGATTGGCAGCGCCTGGCCGAGCAGCGTCTGAGCCCCCTGTACGTCTCGGTCCACGCGACTGACCCGGACCTGCGCCGCCGCCTGCTGGGCACCCGGTCGGGCCCGGACGTCTGTGAGCAGTTCCGGCGCCTTGCAGCCCTTGGCATCACAGTGCATGCGCAGGTGGTGGTCTGTCCCGGATGGAACGATGGCGAGGCGCTCTGGAAGACGATTGCGGACCTGTGGGAGCTCCGCGATGTGGTTGAGTCGGTGTCGCTGGTCCCGGTGGGGCTATCAGCGCACCACCCGGTGCGCCTCGAGCGGGTGACGCCCGCTGGGGCGCGCGACCTGCTGAGGCTTGCCGATGAGTGGCGGCGCCGCGCCTACCGGCAGGTTGGGCGACGCTTCGTGTACCCTTCGGACGAGCTCTATCTGCTTGCCGGGCGGCCCCTTCCGGGGGCGCGGACGTACGACGGCTTTCCGCAGTTGCAGAACGGCGTGGGGCTCGTGCGACAGTTCCTTGAGGACTGGGCGCGGACGAGGCGGCGTCTCGCGCGGCGACAGGAGGCGCGCACCCCAGCCCGCAGCGTGACGCTGGTGACGGGCATGGCCTTCCTGCCCTTCCTGGACGGGGTGGCGCGGGACCTGGGCCCGATGCTCGGCACCTCCTGCCGCGTGGTGGGCGTGGCCAACCGCTTTCTGGGCCAGGATGTGACGGTGGCCGGGCTGCTCACGGCCCGGGACGTGGTCGAGCAGCTATCCGGGAAGGAGCTGGGCGAGGTCGTCATCCTGCCGCGGAGCATGCTCGATGCGTCCGGCGAGCGCACCCTGGACGACTGGGGTCTGCCGGAGCTTGGGAGAGCCCTTGGCCGGTCGGTGCTGACCGCCGGCCTGGCGAGCGAGGTCGTGTGGGCTCTGACGCGGGAGTGTGGCGCCCTGCTGTAGGGAGGGCCGGGGGTCAGCCCTCGCCTGTGGCCGTTGGGGTGGCTCCCGGGATCGTCCGTCTACACCGTGACCATTCCGGTGCGAGGCGGCGGCTGGAGCCGCCGAAACAATCGCCGACGCGGGCGAGGGACGGCTCGCGAGCCGCCCTCACGCGCCAACCCTCAAGGGCGGACAGCCTTCTTCGGTCGTAGGGCGAGAGCATGGCCCATTGACGGGACCCCCACCCCTGCCC
>DYEI01000351.1 GCA_020725765.1 Anaerolinea sp.
CCTGGCTGCGAATCTGCTGACCGATCTTGGATGCACCCCGCCTGGAGGTGACCTTGACAGGTACGGCCCAGAGGTCGTATAATACAGACAGGATGGTCCATGGCCCCGAGCGGGGCCTTTTTCGGGGCGCGAGCCGCACACGTGTGCAGGGCAGACGATGGGTCGCATATCGGTCACCATCAAGGATATCGCCCGGGTGGCTGGGGTTTCCCACTCCACCGTCTCCCGGGCGCTGGCCGATAGCCCGCTCATCAGCAGCGAGACCAAGGCGCGTATCCGCCGGCTGGCCGACGAGATGGGCTACTCGCCCAGCGCCCTCGGCCGTGGCCTCGTGACGCGCCGCAGCGGCACCATCGGCCTGGTGGTGACGACCATCACCGATCCCTTCATCGGTGAGGTGGTACAGGGCATCGAGGAGACGGCCCTGAGCTGCCAGTACAACACCATCCTCTGCAACTCGAACTCAGAGCCCGAGCGCGAGCTGAAGACGGTCCGTGCCCTGCGTGAGAAGCGGGTTGACGCTATCATCGTCACCTCCTCGCGCGTGGGCAGCCTCTATCTGGCACACCTGCGTGGGGCGGGTGTGCCGATCGTTCTCATCAACAATCAGGCGGCGGGCGACTACATCCACTCGGTCATCATCGACGACCTGCACGGCGGCGAGCTTGCCGGGCGCTACCTGGCGAGCCTGGGGCACCGTCGGGTCGCCTACATCGCCGGGCCCATCTGGGCCCGGGCTAGCGGCATCCGCCTGCAGGGCTGCCGCCGAGCCCTCGCCGAGGCAGGAACCGACATCCCGCCGGAGCTGGTGCTCGTCGGGAATGGCCGCCCGGATGGGGGCATGCAGGCAGCCAACGAGCTGCTGCATCGGGGTCTGCCGGTTACGGCAATCTTTTGCTACAACGATATGACAGCCGTTGGTGTGCTCACCGCCCTGCACCGGGCCGGCCTTCGCGTGCCCGAGGATGTCTCGGTGATCGGCTACGACGACGTGGCCATTGCTGCGCACCTCTTCCCGCCGCTGACCACGGTCGCCCAGCCCAAGTACGCCCTCGGCCAGCGCGCCATGGAGATGGCGCTGGCGCTGATCAATGGTGAGCCCGGCGTCAGAGACGTGGTGCTGCCGCCGGCGTTGATCGAGCGCGAATCCTGCCAGCGCGTCTAGCCGATGGGAGCATGCCCCGGGCGGGAGAGCGGTCGTGTGCCGCGTGCTCCGGCGGCGGACAGATGGGGTAGAGTGCGGACGCAGCGCTACCGTCTGCGCGGCGCCCGCATCTTCCTTGTGCTGTGTTGCACACGTCTGCACCAGGCAGGTAGTCAGGCCGGCCGCTGCCTCAAGGGGCCGGCTGGGAGGAGAAACACATGAAGGCTCTCGTTCTTACGGCGGACTGGGACCCCAGGCCGGGCTACGTGCCTTCGGACTGGGAGACGACGACCCGCAAGGCGATCACCGGAAGCTCGGTGTGGCGGCACCCTCGGCTGGAGGTCAAAGAGGCGCCGCAGCCCAGGATCGGGCCCGATGAGGTCCTGCTCCGGGTTCGGGCCTGTGGCGTGTGCGGGTCCGACATCCACTTCTACGAGACGGATGAGCAGGGCTACATCCTCTACCCTGGCCTCACCCGCTTCCCAACCATCCTCGGACACGAGTTCTCAGGTGAGGTAGTCGAGGTCGGCAGCGCCGTCAGGGACCTGAAGGTTGGTGATCGCGTCACGGCCGAGGAGATGATCTGGTGCGGACACTGCCGCCCCTGTCGGGACGGGTTCCCGAACCAGTGCCTGAACCTCGAAGAGATCGGCTTCACCATTCCCGGGGCGTTCGCGGAGTATATCGCCATCGGGGCCAAGTACTGCTGGAAGCTGGATGAACTGGAGGAGCGGTATCCGGGTCAGCGCCTGTTCGAGGCCGGGGCCCTCGTCGAGCCGTGCAGCGTGGCCTACAACTGCGTGTTCGTGCGCGCGGGCGGCTTTCCGCCCGGAGGAAATGTGGCCATCTTTGGGCAAGGGCCCATCGGGCTCGCCGCGGCCGCGGAGTGCAAGGCGGCAGGGGCTGCCCGGGTGATCGTGTTCGAGACCTCAGCGACCCGGCGCGAGCTCGGGCTCAAGGTCGGGGCGGACTATGCCTTGGACCCCAGGGAGGTCGTGCCGCACGAGGCCATTCTCGAGCTCACGCGCGGCCTTGGGGCAGATCTCCTGGTCGAGGCGGCCGGCGCACCTGAGGTCACGGTACCCCAGATGGAGCTGGCCCTCGCGGTCAACGGCAAGATCGCTCAGGTTGGTAGGGCTGCCAGGTCGGTGCCCATCTATCTGGAGCGCTTCCAGGTGCGCCATGCCCAGTTCTTTGGCTCGCAGGGGCACTCGGGCAATGGCATCTTCCCGCATGTCATCAGCATGATGGCCGCGGGCCTGATCGATCTGACGCAGGTTATCACCGCCCGCTATGGCCTCGATCAGACGGTCGAGGCGATCCAGGCCTCGACCGATCGGTCCAGAGGCAAGACCATGGTGTGCATCCCCTAGCTGGGCAGGCCGTCAGCCAGCCTGTGGGAGTGGAGGAGCGATCCAGTGGAAGGGACCATGCTTGCTGTGGTGTTCGCGGGGCCGGGCGAGCCGCGCCTCGAGCAGAGACCGGTGCCGGCGGTGCGCGCGCCTGATGATGTGCTGCTCGAGGTCGAGGGCGCGGGCATCTGCGGTACCGACCTGCACATCCTCGAGGACCCGCCGGGCCACCCGGCGACGCGAGGGGTGATCCTCGGCCACGAGTACGTAGGCCGCGTTATGGAGGCGGGGTCGGCCGTGACCGATCTGCGGCCCGGGGACCGGGTGGTCGTGGCGCCCAACCTGGCCTGCGGGTTCTGCACGGCCTGCCTCGCCGGCCGGCCGAATCAGTGCGCCCAGTTCACCACGCTGGGCATCTACCTGGATGGTGGCTTTGCCCGGTACAACGTGGCGCCGCGCCGGGCCCTGCACCTCATCAGCCCCGAGTTGCCGGTTGAGGAGGCAGTCTTTGCCGAGCTTCTATCCTGCATCGTGGGTGGAACGGCGCGCACAGGCCTGGAGCCCGGCGAGGACGTGGCGATCCTGGGTGCGGGGCCGGTCGGGCTGCTGTTTGCGCTGGTGCTCCGGGGCATGGGAGCCGGGCGCATCTTTGTGGTGGACCTCGTGCCCCGGCGCCTCGAGGCGGCGGCCCGGATCGGCTGCGAGCCGGTGGATGCCCGGCCGGGCGGCGCCGTAGCGCACATCCGTGAGCGCACCGGTGGCCGAGGCGTGGACGTGGCCGTCGATGCCGTCGGATCGCTCTTCGATCAGGCCGTGGATGTGGCTGCAGTGGGGGGCCGGGTGGTGCTCTTTGGGATGAACGATCGGGCCCGGCCGGCGATCCATCAGTACGACATAACCCGCCGCGAGCTGAGCGTTCTGGGTACGTACATCGGGATTCACACCTTCCCGAAGGCCATCCGCATGCTGGAGCGGGGCGTCGTCCGGCCCTCGGTGCTCCTGAGCGCGACAATGGCGCTCGCGGAGGCGCCGCAGGCTTTTGACCTGCTGCGCCGTGGCGAGGCCATCAAGATCATGTTGAGACCGTAGGGCATAATGCCCGGCCGAACGAGCCGCGGTGCATCGCCCGCCGGACGTTGGGCCCCTTTCGACGTTCACAGGAGACGAGACAATGGCAGACCACGACTGGCAGATCCCGCCCAAGGGCGGGCACATGGACCTCCCGACGGGGGTCTACCTCCAGAACATGACCTGGAAACAGGTGGCCGAGCGGCTGGAGAAGAACGACCTGATCATCATACCGGTCGGCTCGACCGAGGCCCATGGGCCCCATGCCTGCCTGGGCGAGGATACCTTCCTGGTCACCCGCATGGCTGAGGCGGTCGCCCTCAGGACCGGCTGCACGGTGGCCCAGCCCGTCTGGTACGGGTCGCATCCGTACCATCATATGGGCATGCCGGGCACCATCGTCGTGCCCGAGGAGATCTTTGTCGGGCAGCTCAAGGCGATCATGGCCGGACTCTGGAACATGGGCTTCCGCAAGCAGATACTGCTCAACGGCCACGGACAGGAGTATGTCATCCCCACTGCGATCCATCAGTTCGCCAAGACCTATCAGGTGCCGGGCGTCTTTGTGAACCTGAACTGGTATCACGCCATCCAGGAGCACTTCCGGACGCAGGACAGGGGCGGGCCCTACGAGACGGACTTTATCCATGCCGATGAGGTCGAGACGAGCTGGTCCCTGGCGCTCTTCCCCGAGTTGATGAGGCAGGAGGATGCCGTCGACACCGAGCCCACGAGCTTTCTGGGGGCCAAGTCGGCGCGCCATGTGGATAAGGCCGGGAACCTCTTGCATCGCCCCATCGCCTGGTACGGGCAGGTCGGCCTCGGGCCGATCGAGGTTGCGGCCTACAAACCAGGCGTCGTCGGCAAGGCAACGGCTGCCGATCCCAAGAAGGCGGAACCGGGCGTGCGCGCCCTTCTGGACTATATGGTGACGCTGGTGCAGGATATCCTCGAGCGGTTCCCCGCCGGGCAGCTGCCGCCCTTTGACCAGATCAGCATGCGCCCCCGCGAGGAGCTCGAGGCCGTCTGCAAGAAGCCGTTCGAGGAGGGATGGCGTAGCATCTACACCCTGGCCTATCCGCCTGCATAGGCCGGGAAGGGGCGCTTGCATGCAGATCAGTGCCGTCATCTCGGTCGACGAGTTGACCCGAAACGGAGCGGACTGGGCGGCTTTCACGGCGATGCTGGAGCGTTGCCGCGCCTGGGGCTACGATGCTGTGGAGCTGGCCGTGCGCGACCCTGCCCGCGTAGACGCGCGGTCGCTCGAGCGTGCGCTGCAATCGGTAGGGCTCGCGGTCGCGGCCCTGGCGACGGGTACCGCTTTCAGCGTGGATGGGCTATCCCTCACCCACCCCGATGCCGGAGTGCGCCGGGCGGCGGCGGAGCGCATCGCCGATCACTGCCGGCTGGCGGCGCGGGTCGGCGGGTTCGTGATCCTCGGCCTGGTGCGCGGGCGGACCCTGCCCGGGGTGACGCGCGAGCAGGCGGAAGCGTGGATGGATGAGGGGGTTGCCGCTGTCTGTGAGGCGGGTGCCCGTCTCGGGGTGCGGCTGCTCTTTGAGCCGATCAACCGCTATGAGACCGACCTGGTCCACACGGTCGAGGAGGGGCTGGCCCTCCTCGACCGTGTCCGCGCGCCGAATCTCGGACTCCTCCTGGATACCTTCCACATGAATATCGAGGAGGCCAGCATCGGCCAGAGCCTGCGCCGGGCCGGTGCGCGGGTGCACCACGTCCACGCCGCCGACTCGAACCGCTGCTACCCGGGTGCCGGCCATGTGGATTTTGGCGCGGTCATCCAGACCCTGGAAGGGATGGGCTACGGCGGGTACCTCTCGGCTGAGATCCTGCCGCGGCCGAACCTGGAGACGAGCCTGGAGCAGGCCGCGGCGAATCTCCGGCGCCTGCTGGGAAGAGACGAACTGTGAAAGGGGGCGGCTCACGAGCCGCCCCTACGCCAGCCCTGCGGGCTGGCTCGCAAGGACATTCACGTGTCATCGCGAGGCGGCGTAGCCGCCGAAGCAATGCCGAACACGCCTGACTGGCATCCGCAGCGGGGTTGGTGTATCATTGGGTCTGCCGGTTTTCCTGAGCCGATGATGTAGCCGCGGAGGACGACTATCGCCAACGCATGCACCCGGCTCCGTCTCGTCCTGGTTCTGCTCATCCTCGCCCTGTTGGCCGCAGGTTGCGTCGAGGGTGAGCTGCCTGCCCCACCCCCGGAGACGGCCCAGCCGGTCACCCCGCCCTCACCAACGCCACCGGCGGACCCCGGGGAGACTCCGGGCGCCCGACCTTCCCCGACGGCTGACCTCCCAGGGCCGCCCACGGATCTCGACCCCCTCGCGTGCGTCTTTTACGAGCGCCCGGATGGCATCTGGGCGTTCGATGTTGCCTCCGGGCAGTCACGGCTGGTGGCCGCCAGCCACGAGGAGCGGAGCCTGCTCGGGCAGAGCGTCCCCTGGGCGCTGGCACCCGACGGGCACCTGCTGGCCATAGCGCGCCCCGGTCCGCAGCAGTCCTCAACCGTATCACTGATCTCGCTGCCGGGGGGCCACACCGCCGAGATTGGGCCCTTCGCGGGATGGGTCGATGCCCTGGCCTGGAGCGAGGGCTCTGACCGCCTGGCCTACCTGGTCACCCGCCGCGACGACCTCACCGGACGACTGCAGGTGCAGGACCTCCGAGTCTACGAAGCCTCGAGCCGGCGGGACCAATCGGTGTACCGCCGCGAGTATCAGGCCGATGCGCAGGAGCGGGTGGGGCTGTGGCTTGCGGCGTGGGTTCCCGGGGATGGTGCGCTCTATGTCGTCACCTACCTTGAGGAGAGCAGCGACCCCGGCACTCTGTGCGTCCTGGGCCTGCGGGGTGGCGAGCCAAGGGTCGTCACGGCCGACTTTATGCCGAAGGCCGGGCGCCCGGTGAACGCTGGGACCTCGCAGGTGCTGCTACGAAGGCGGGCGGAGGCCTCGGGCGACGCACGGGGCTCCTCAGCGCTGTATGCTGCGACAGTCGGGCCGGATGGAACCCTCGGCGCCGTGCGGCTGCTCAGCCCGGTGGACTGGGTCGTGGGCTGGGCGGCGTGGTCGCCAGACGGACAGCAGGTGGTGGTGGAGCGACTGGAGCCGCGAGCACACGGGACCTTTTCCGTGCATCTGTGGCTGCTCGGGGCCGATGGCACCGTGTACGGGCAGCTCACCGCCGATGAGGCGTACCGCGAGGAGCAGCCGGTGTGGGGCCCTCCGGGGCTCGAGCTGTGCTTCGGACGCTGGCAGGCGGCTCGGCCGGAGCCAGCAGGCATCTGGGCCCTGAGCCCGGGATCGGAGCCCCGGCTGCTGGATGCTGGCGGTGTTCGCCCGCAGGCCGCGGTTCCGCCGCGTGGCTAGAGATGGTAGCGACCTTCCGCGAGCGGTTGCTTGCGCTGCAGCCGGTGGACCTCGCGGCCTCGTGGGCCCTGTTGCAGGCCCATTTCCCCGAGCTCGCGGCGCTGTCGCAAGTGTCCGCAGATGGCGCCGGGCGCAGCCTCCTCGAGCATACGCAGCAGGTGATGGACCTCGTCCGGGTGCGGGCCCGGGACCTCTCGCTGCCGCGGGCGCGCACCCTGTATCTGGCGGCCCTGGTCCATGATCTCGGGCGGACCGGTGCGCCCGGCAGCCGGCAAAGAGCAGCCGGCTCGGCCATGGCCCGCGATCTCCTGCGACGGCTGGAGATTGCGCCCTGGCAGCGGGATCACATCGTGTACCTGGCAAGGTCCTATGATCTGCCGTTCGTCTCGGGCCGACGCTCTGCCAGCGTGGGTCGGATGCTGCGCCTCGCCTGGACTCTCGACACTTACCTGCTCTACCTCCTGGGCGTGGCCGACTGTCAGGCCGACGGTGTGAGGGCCACAATGCGCTCTCAGGCCCTGGAGGCCTTCCGCGAGCGATGTCTGCAGCTGGGCGTGCTGGGGCGGCAACCGGCGCCGCTGCTTCCAAAGGCGCGTTGGGAGGAACTGGCGCCGAAGGATCCATGGCTGCGACGGCGCGTCGCCGGCGAGGGCCGCCTGTGGCGGGTGAAGGGCAGGCTGAGCACGGCCGCGGAGGCCGAGGCGTGGCTCAGGGCTTACACGCCAGCGCCCGCAGCTACCCTGTACCTGCCGGTCGGCGTGCCGGGCAGCGGTAAGACGACGTGGGTGGCGAATAACCTGCAGGGGGTGAGCGTCGTCTCGATGGACGAGATGCGCGAGCGGCTGCTGGGGAGCCGAAGCGACCAGAGCCGCAATGCAGAGGTCTACCGGCTCTCCCGGGCGGCACTGGCTGGGGCGCTGGAGGCTGGCGAGCGGGTGGTATGGGATGCTCAGAGCCACACCTGGGATGCGCGCTACGGGCTGCTCGCCCTGGCTCGCGAGCGGCGCGCCTACGTGATCATCATTTACTTCGACGTGCCACTGGCCGTAGCCCTCGAGAGGAACCTCCGGCGGAAGGAGGCGGTGCCGGAGGAGGTGATCGTGCGCAACTATGGGCGCATGGAGGAGCCTCGTCCCTTCGAGGCCGAGGAGGTCTGGCGGGTAGGGGAAGATGGACGGTGTACCCGATACGCGTGGGACGAAAGCGTTGGCCTTTGAGCTGGGCTTTGACCTGGTTGGGGTACTGGATCCGGCCTTGAGCCATGCGCCTGGCTGGGTGCGGTCGGTGCTCGTGCTGGGATACGCCACGCTGGACGAGGCCTACGACTATAACGTGTACGTAGACGTGCAGGGGGCACGCCGCTGGAGCAAGCTCGCTTACGAGGTGCTCGTCGCCCGGTCGGCGCGGCTGGCCCTGGCGCTGCGCGACCGCGGGGCACGCGCCGAGCCGCTGACCTTTGAGGACTCGGTCTCGCTGATCGACCTCCGGCAGGCGGCGGTGGCGGCGGGCCTTGGCGTGCTGGGAAAGAACGGGCTGGTCGTCACGGCCCGTTTCGGGCCGCGGGTGCGCTTTGGCGCGGTCTTTACTGACCTCGAGCTGCCCTGCGACCGTCCGGTGCAGGAGTACTACTGCTCGAGCTGCGTGCGGTGCCTGTCGGCCTGCCCGACGGGGGCGCTGGGGCCCATGGGGCTGGACCGCTCCCGCTGCCTGGCCGACTTTGCACCGAGCCGCGAGATGCTGGCGCTCCAGAAGCGGCTGGTGCGACAGCTCACCCCCTTCGCCCGCCTGCAGTGCAGCACATGCATCACCGCGTGCCCGATCGGCAGCGACCTGGCGGTCCCCTACTGGGATGGGGAGTAGGCGCGGAGCTCGCGCGTGGCAGGGGCCGGATCTGCGCGGCTTGCCGTTGCTTGGAGCAGAGTCGCCTCCGCGATGCCGGACAGAATCCCGGCCTGCCAGAGATTGACAGATGCCTTCCTGCGGCATAAGATAGCCGGAGGTTTCGCCCCGTGCCGCTTCCCGGAGAAGGTCAAGGTGTCATGGCTGGCCAGCGCGGCTCCACGGCCCCGCACTATCTGACGATGCCCCTCGACGAGCTCTGGCGCCTGAGCGCGCATCCCTGGGCTGTGGCCGTCGTGGCGGGCGCCCTGGCGGCGGCGCTCGGTGTGGGGCTGCTGCTGCCGCAGGTTCCCGCTGACGTCGCGGCCGACCCGCAATCCCTCGCCCGCTGGCTGGCTGATCTGCGCATGCGGCACGGCCCCTGGATCGTCTGGGCGGAGCGGGCGGGCGTCCTCTGGATCCATGCTACCCTCGGCTTCCGGCTGCTATGGGCAGCAGCCGGCTTTCTCACTGTAGTCGCCGCTGCCGACAGGGGGCTGGCGTGGTGGAATGCCCGCTCGGACGACGCTCCCCCCTGGCACCTTGTCGCACACTTGGGGCTTGTGGTGCTCCTTCTGGCCGCGGTTGTGCAGCAGCGTTGGGCTGTGACGGATGAGCGAACGCTCCTGGCCGGGGCGCCGGCGTCCCTGCCGGCCGGGGCAGGGACGCTTTACCTGGAGCCGCTCGAGCCCTGGGAGGACACTGCGACCATCCGCTGGCAAGAGGGCGAGCAGGAGGCGGAGGCTCTCCTGTACGTGGGGCAGCCGAGGCTGCTGCGGGGCCGCACGCTGCATCTGACTCAGACGGGGCTTGCGGTGCGCCTGCGGCTGACGCATTCGTCGGGCCTGGTGATACCCCTCGACGATCCCTCGACAGGCGGCCGGCTGCAGGCCGAGACCCTTCTGCGGTTTGGCAGGCAGGGCGAATCCCGCTATGTGAGCGTTCCTCAGCGCGAGTGGCTGATCCGTGTGGCCTGCGGGCCCGCCGCGATGCAGGATTCGCCCGCCGCACTGTGGGTCTATCGTGGGTGGGATACGACGCCCCTCGCGCAGGGCAGGCTGTCCGCTGCGGGTGAGCTGCAGGTGGGCGAGTACCGCCTGCGCTGGGAGGTACTGCCCTACGCACAGGTCCGGATCGCCCGGAACCCGGGCCTGTTGCCGGGCCTGGCGGGCTGGCTCCTGCTCTGTGTCGGGATGGCGGTTGCTGCGGTGCGGGAGGCACGGGTTGAGCTTGCGCGGGCCGCGGGGCAGCAGCGACTGCTGGGGGTTCCCGGCAAGGCGGTGGCCGCTGTGGTCCTCGGGGGCGGGGCCGCCGTAGGGGCCGCCGCGCTGCAGGGCGCGTGGGAATGGACCGCGCCTGCGATGGCTGCTCTGACCTGCCTGGGCGGCGCTGCCGGCCTCCTTGTGGCCGGGACGGCTCTGGACCTCCGCCGCGGCTGGCGGCGCCGCGCCAGCGTCAGGGTCGGACCCTGGGCCTTGAGCCTCGGGCTCTTGCTCTGGACGCTCGGAGGAGGTCTCATAGCCCTGATCGGCTGGGCAGCGAGTGGCAGCCTGTGGTGCTGGTCGCCCGGCCAGGGGGTGTGGGGGCTAGTCTGGTGTGTGCTCCTGGGTGCCTGGCATCTGCGGCAGTCGGACGAGCGCCGGCTGCGTCTGCCATGGCCTGTGCTCGTAGCGCTCCTGGTGACGCTGGCAGCGCTTTTGGGCGGCACAGCGATGGTTGCAGCGTGATGCTCAACATAAGACCCGATGGGGCTTTGACAGCGCGCCTTCTCCCAAGTATCATGGTCCTGCCTGTTGGATCGGAGGATGTGGATGACGGATCGCTTGGCGACTATACGGACCGCCTTTGCCCAGCACTTCTGGAAGCCGGTGGACCGCGTGGTCCGGGCACCGGGCCGGGTGAATCTCATCGGCGAGCATACCGACTATAACGACGGATTTGTCCTGCCGATGGATATCGAGCGGGACGTCATGGTGGCCTTTGCCCCCCGACCGGACCGTCACGTCGTGCTCCACTCGCTGGACTTTGGGGAAGAGTCGGCCTTCTCGCTGGACGACATCCGCAAGGACGAGGAGCACAGCTGGAGCAACTATGCCCGCGGGGTGGCGGGGGAGCTGGAGGCGACGGGGCTGCGCCTGCGCGGGCTTGATGCGGTCGTGCAGGGCAATATCCCCATCGGCGCCGGGCTCTCCTCGTCGGCGGCCTTTGAGGTGGCCATGGCGCTGACCTATCTGGCCGCTGCCAACCTCGATATGGATCGGGTACAGGTCGCCCTCATAGCCCAGCGGGCCGAGAACCTGTTCGTGGGGATGCAGTGTGGGATCATGGACCAGTTCGTCTCCGCCCTCGGGCAGGCAGGACATGCCCTCTTCATCGATTGCCGGGACCTGAGCTATCGGGCCGTCCCGATGCCGCGGGGGGCCTGTGTCGTCATCTGCGACACCATGACGCGGCGTGGGCTGGTAGGCACCGCCTACAACGAGCGGCGCCAGCAGTGCGAGGAGGCGGTGCGAATCCTCGGCTCCGTCCTGCCGGGCGTCAGGGCCCTGCGGGATGTGACGCTCGAGGACCTCGCCCACTATGGCGGGCTCTTGCCGGAGGTGGTCCGGAAGCGGGCTGCCCACGTCATCAGTGAGAACGCGCGGGTCGTGCAGGCGGTGCAGGCGCTGGAGGCGGGGCAGGCAGAGCTATTCGGTCGGCTGATGGACGAATCTCACGTGAGCCTGCGGGATGACTATGAGGTGAGCTCGAAGGAGCTGGACCTGATGGTCGGCCTCGCGCGGCAGGTGCCGGGTTGCCTGGGTGCGCGAATGACGGGCGCCGGCTTTGGCGGAGCCACGGTCAACCTGGTGCTCGAGGAGGCCGTGCCGGCGTTTGTCGAGGCGGTCGCGGCCGGGTATGAGCGGGCTACCGGCCTGAAGCCAGAAATCACCGTATCGCGGGCGGCTGCTGGGGCGGGGATACTTGCCTAGCGGGCGACGTCCTTCCTTCTTGCGCGGCCTGGGCGCAGGCTGCTGGGGGCGGTCGCGCGAGGTGTGGGCAGGCGGTGCAGTAGCAGTTGCTCGACAGGTTGGCTGCTCCGGCGGCCAAGGCGCCCGTCTGCCATGTGTGACAACCGGGGGATGACGACGTGCTGGACTCATTGAGGCAGGAGGTCTGGGCGGCGAACCTGGAGCTGCCCAGGGCAGGGCTGGTCACCTGGACCAGCGGCAACGTTAGCGGCCGCGATCCCGAGACGGGGCTTGTGGTCATCAAGCCCAGCGGCGTGCGCTACGAGCAGCTGCGGCCCGAGGACCTGGTGGTCGTGGACCTCGCAGGCAATGTGGTCGAAGGGCGGCTCAAGCCTTCGGTGGATACGGCGACCCACCTCTACATCTATCAGCATCGCCCGGATGTGGGCGGCGTGGTGCACACGCACTCGGCGTATGCGACGGCTTTTGCGGCCGTGGGGCGGCCGATCCCTTGCATCCTGACGGCCATGGCCGACGAGTTCGGCGGGCCGATCCCCTGCGGCGAGTACGCGCCGGTTGGGGGAGAGGAGATCGGCCGCGAGGTGTTGCGCAGCATCGGCACCTCGCCCGCCATCTTGATGAAGAACCATGGCGTCTTTACCATCGGGCGCACGGCCACGGACGCGGTCAAGGCAGCCGTGATGGTAGAGGACGTAGCCCGCACGGTGTTCCTGGCCATGCGGCTGGGCGACCCCGAGGAGCTGCCTTCTGCCGAGATTCTGCGGGCGCACCGGCGGTATGTCGAGAAATACGGCCAGGGCGGCTGATGCCGGGGACATGCCGGCAGCGAAGGGGTCCTCGCCATACTCGAGGGAAAGGACGTGCAGTGCCAGAGCAAGAGGAAGCCGGTGCCCCGGTGGTGGTGTACGTGGCGCCGACGCCTGCGGTCGCCGAGGTGATCAAGGCCAAGCTCGAGAGCTGTGGCATCCGCGTGGCGCTGCAGTATGAGAGTGCGGGCCGGGTGTTAGGACTCACCGTCGACGGCTGGGGCGAGACGCGCGTGCTCGTGCCGGCGGCGCAGGCCGAGGAGGCGAGAGCGATCCTCTCCGAGGAAGAAGGGTCCGGCCCTTCTGAGAAGTGAGCAAGGGCAGTGGGCAGGCACGAGCCTGTGGTTGTGACCGGGTCAGCCGGAGTGGGGCGGCTCTGTGTGCATGGGGTGTTGACCGCCACGGAGGATGGCCTCGTCGTGTCGCTTGCAGGCGGGGAGCGCCCGCATGTGGGGGCAGTGGCGGTTGCAGTGCCGTACGACAGCCCTCGCCACCCGGGGAAAACGCGTGCGAGCACTTCCGTTCTCGCCCTGACCGGCCACCGCGACGATGAGGTCGCCAGGCCGCTGGCAGAGCTTGTGGCGCATCGCACGGGGCAGGTAGCTGTGGTGGCCGTGGGCCTGCACGTGGACAGTGCGAGCCCCGAGGAGATCGTCGCCCTCACCGAAAACGCCCGGCAGGCGCTCGAGGACCTGCTCGCACAGCTAGAGGCGGGGCGGTAGTAGCCGTCTGCGAAGTCCGCAGGCAGGGGGAAGCCATTTGCGGGTCATCGTGGGCATCACCGGCGCGACGGGGGCCATCTATGGCGTCCGGCTCCTCGAGGTGCTGCACGGACGCGACGGCGTCGAGACCTTTCTGGTCGTCAGCCGCACCGCAGCCGAGATCGCAGAGCAGGAGACCGGCCGCACTCTGGGCAAGTTGCGGACGCTTGCCGATCACTGGTACGATAACAACGATCTCGCGGCGCCCATCGCCAGCGGGTCCTTTCCGGTCGACGCGATGGTCGTCGCGCCGTGCAGCATCAAGACCCTCTCGGCCCTTGCCAACTCGTACAGCGACACGCTCATTGCCCGTGCCGGGGACGTGGCGCTGAAGGAGCGGCGGCCGCTGATCCTCCTCGTGCGCGAGACGCCCCTCCATGCTGGCCATCTGCGCCTCATGCTGACCCTGGCCGAGCTCGGGGCGCTCATCCTGCCGCCGGTCCCGGCCTTTTACGGCTCGCCCCGCACCATCGACGACCTGGTAAACCACACCATCGGACGGGTCCTCGATCACCTCCGCATAGAGCACTCGCTCTACCGGCCCTGGACGGGCCGGACGTAGTACGCGCGGTCGCTGTAACCCTGTTCCCGATCGCGGCCCCTATTTCTTCTGTTGCCGGCGCTGATGGTCCAGGAATTGCGCAGCAGCCTGCTCCTGAAGACGTCGCGCCTCCGCCTCCTCCGACAGCTTCTGTGCACCTCGCTGGATCAGCTCGGGGTCGGCCCTGTATTGGAGCAGAGGCTCGTCAGTGCGCCATGACCATCTGTAACCGCACAGCTGGCATTCCAGATGCAATCGCTCCACTGTGTACCGGCGCGTGAAATACGCGGTGCCTGCCCTTGTCACCAAAAACATCGCCGCGCCGAGCACCAGGAGCAGCAGAGCGTGTGGAACGCCCGCCCGACCACGCTGCAGGAAGACCCCGACGACGGCGCACGGCGTCACGACGGATATGTACAGGAAAGCCTGCATAGTGGCGAGCAGCACCACTTCGAGGCACGATCCCGCCCTTCGTCCGGTTCGAGGATCGAGCAACTCCTTTCTCTTCGCCGTGACCCGGTAGCCGCCGCAATTCGGACACTGTATCTGGTCAGACACGTTTCCCTCCTCTGGTTCTGGAGCCTGCCTGGGCGTGGTTCGAAGGCCGATCTCCGTCGACTCCAGAGCACGCCTCATGGGAACGGGCAGCCGCGTACGATTACAGTGGCGAAGACAATCACGATAGCGAATAAGGTGCCTGTGCCCCGCGGTAAGCCTGAGGACGAATGGGCCGGCTCGACAGATAATACCCCCTATCCAGACTGTACGCAAATGTGTCGCGGGCAGCGTGAACCCGGACGATGCTGCCTGGTCCGCGACAGGGGCGTGCGGGCGGCACACACCTTGCTGAAGCCACGAAGGTCACCATTGCACATGAGGTGAAGTATGGCTCAGCAAGCGACCATGCCGGGGGTGCGAGTGCTCGAGACAGGAAACATCCTCTTCTTCTACCGCCCGAAGCAGGGCATTCTGCACCCAACTGACCCAGAGGACCTGGAGAGGGTCTACTTCATGCTCCTGCCGGATGATCAGGAGCACCACATGAACCGTCTGTTCAACGTGGCGCATGGCGTTTTCCCCTCCATCGTGCCGGGCAAGGCTCTGCCCGAGGAGCGGGACTGGGCCTTTGTCCAGGATGTGAGCCGCGATCCGCGCACCGTCCTGGATAGCCTGGAGAAGAACATTCCGGCGCCACCCGAGCCCTCTGGCCAGCGGGCCCGGCCCTGGGCACCGGCAGCGGGCGTCGGCCGGTACGCCATTGCCCGCCACGATGACCACACGCACCTGGTCTACCGTCTGCGCAAGCCGGAGCGCCCCGGCGAGGTACAGCGGGAGATCCAGATCCGTCCTGAAGCCAGCTACATCATATCGGTCAAAGAGCCGTATGCGCCGTCGGAGATCGAGCTTGAGCAAAAGCCGAGCTACCCCGAGAGTCTCAGGCGCAAGTTTGATGGCATGGGCTGGATTCCCGCAGACCCGACGGACCTCCTCGACTATCAGTATGCGCAGATACTGATCATCGGGGCTCGGGTCGACGTAGAGAAGGAGCTCGGCCTCAAGCTCGACACGGGCCGGGAGAATCAGGCCGAGAAGCAGGTGCTCGAGATGCTGCGCCAGCAGGAGAAGGAGGCCGCGGAGCAGGGCATCTCGCTGTTGGAGCCGATGCTCGAAGGCAGATGGGTGTAGGAGAGGGTATACCGTCGGGCAGGGGCGCGCGATCCCCCGCCCCGTCGCCCTGCATGGGCTGCAACCAACGGACACCGGCGGCCGGCGGGGTGGCATGTACCCGCTGAAGCCAACCGATGATCAGCGGGCTCTCCCTGCCGCTGGAAAGAGAGCTATTGGGGGGTAAGGGATGAAAGCCAAGCTTACCGAGCGTGAGACCAACGACCTGATCGGCAGGCTCGAGGAGCGCAAATACGGGCACCGGCTGAACTCGATGCAGCTTGCCCAGAAGGCCAATGTATCGCTGGACGAGGTCAACCGTGTGGAGAACCAGTTGCCCCCGTCCGATCCCATGGCGGCCGAGCGGATCGCCAGGGCACTCGGCATCAACTCAGAGTTGCTGGCCAAGATCGCGGGGCTGGTGGAGATGCCCAACGAAGAGTTGAACCAACTCTACCAGTGTCTCGGCACTCCTGCCATGGAGGCGCCGCCCGAGTGCGCCCGCATCGGCATGCTCTGACGCCGCGACCTGCACAGGCTGCCTGCCGCGAGGAAGGGAAGCGTCCTCGCGGCAGGAATGCTCGCCTGTCTAGGCCTCAGGGCCACTCTGGCTGCGCCTGCGGCGCAGGTACTCCTCCAGCTCGCGGATGAGGTCCTCTCCGCTGGGCAGCGGTTCTTGCTCGCTGCGAGGCCTCTCCTCCTCTGGGGGTGCCTCCTCCTGTGCCTCTTCCTCCTCGAGCTGACGCACGTAGGCCTCCAACTCGGGGTTCGAGGCGAGGACCTCGTCGACCTCGCGGTCGAACTGCGCCTCCAACTCCCGCAGGTCGGCGAGGTTGACGTCCAGATCGATGAGGGCGCTCAGGGTCTCCAGCATCGCCAGTGCCACTTTGGGGTTCGGCGAGGCCGAGAGGTACTCGGGCGTGCTGCCCCAGAGGCCGGCGACCGCCAGCCGTCGCCGGGCGGCTGCGGCGTTCAGCACGCCGACGATCCCGGTAGGGCCAGCGTAGCGCGTCGGGGTCACGCCCAGCGCGCGGAGGCGGCGGGCAAGCCAGGAGGGGCTGGCCGTTCCCGAGAGGCGCACCGGCCCGGTGTGGGGGATGTCCGCCACGAGGGCTCCAAGGGTGACGACCATAGTGATCCCATGCTGACGGCAGAACCCTATCACGCCTTCGGTGAAGGTGCGCCACCTGAGCTGTGGTTCCACGCCCACGAGCACGACAAAGTCGCGTTCGCCCTGCTGGTTCACGTGGTAGAAGAACTCGTTGGCAGGCCACTGGATGTAGCGCTGGAAGCGACCCGGAACGCGTACCTGGGGGCGCGTCTCAGTGAAAACGTAGAACTCTTCGGGATCGATGTCCGCCATTTTGCGGGCGCCCCACTGATCGACCAGGAAACGGGCGGCGAAGGTGGCCGCCTCTGACGCGTCGTTCCAACCGGCGAAAGCGGCAATCAGAATGGGCTCCCTGAGCTGGGGGCTCACGTAGGTACGAATAGAGTCCACCGACCCTAGCCTCCTCAACCGGACCTCTGAGTGGTTGCGCCGCGGCAGTATCCGCCATCTGCTGCTGCGGGATGGCCCAACTCTAGTATACGCCCTTGGGCGGGTTTGCACAAGGCGGCGAACCCAGGCTCCCGTACCCGGGAATACTCCAAGGGCGGACAGCCCTCTTCGGTCGTGGGGCGAGGGCTTGGCCCATCCAGGGACCCCCACCCCTCGCCCCGCCGCCGCGGCGCTATCCATGGCCCACAAGTGGCCTGGGGGGAGCACAGGCGCCCGTGGCCTGTGCAGCATCTCGCGGAGCCGCCCCACCCCTGACCCCCTCGACTTTGGCCTTTCGGGGCGCAACCCGCGGTACCGTCC
>DYEI01000032.1 GCA_020725765.1 Anaerolinea sp.
AAGGACGAACTGGCATGTCAGCACCCCCCACTCATGCAGAGTGTGGCCATTATACCTTAAGTGCGTCATGTGCGCAAGTCGATCCATGCAACAGTCTCTTTCGGGGGGACGGTGGGGGTCCTACCCCCGCCTGCCGCCTGACCAGAGCGAGGCGACGCCTCGCCCCTACAGTGGGGCGCCTGCCATCGATAGAGGGCGCGCCTGTCCGCCCCTGAACGGGGGGACGGTGGGGGGGCCTCTCAATGGATCAGAAACCGCCTCACGTATCGCGTTCGGGCGTCGGCTGCATGCCGGAGCGCTGTCACCATCCGAAGAGAACGGCAGGACACGACATCCGGCGCCCCGCAACACTGCGAGAACAGAGTTGTACCCGGTGGCGGCGCGCCCGCCTCGTGCTCGGTGTTGCTGCTGCGGCCATGTGGGCGGGAACTAAACTAATGTTCAAATCTCGGTCGCCGAATTGAAGTTCTGGCGGCAAAAGTTCAATTCACATAAGGCTGGTGCGGACGCGAAAGCACCTCAAGGATCTCGGGCGCCACGTAGGTCCTGGCGTACGACGATTCCCTCCACTGACGCAGGATGCCGATCTCCACGAGCTTGTCCACTGTGTGTCGGGCCGCGGGATACGACACCCCGAGGGTGCTCTGCACACGCGGGATGGTGAGGACCGGCTCCGCGAGCAGGTTGTCGACCAGCCGGAGTGCGGAGGCGGATCTCGTCGCACCTGCGAGCCGCTCTTTCCAGGAGGCAAGCAGGTCCTGCAGGGTCCTGGCGCGTGCTACCGCGTCTCGCGCCTGCTCAACAACGCCTTCCAGGAAGAAGCATGTCCACTCACGCCATGCGCCTCGCTCGCTAACCGCGAGAAGGAGGTCGCAATAGCGCTCACGATGGCGCTCGAAGTAGGCACTCAGGTACAGCAGCGGCTGCGACAGCAGCCCGGCTTCGACGAGTTGCAGCACGATAAGCAGCCTGCCAATGCGACCGTTGCCGTCGCCGAAGGGATGGATAGCCTCGAACTGGTAGTGCGAGAAGGCGAGACGGACCAGGAAGGGGTACGGGTCTTCCTCCGCATGCAGGTACTTTTCGAACGCATCGAGCGCCGGCCCCAGATGCTCGGGAGGAGGGGGCACGTATGGCGAGTCGTGCACGCCCCGGCAACCTGCTCTGGCGATGTAGGTCTGTACGGTGCGAAACGCACCGGGCTTGGCGCGCTCTCCGCGGACGCCGGTCATCAGGCGCTGGTGGACCTCACGAATCAGGCGCAGGCTCACCGGCATCTGTTTCAGGCGTTTGAGGCCATACTCGAGGGCACGCACATAGTTCATCACCTCGCGCAGGTCGGACTCGTATGCGGCCTCCATGCCGGGAAGGGGCAACTGGCCAGCCTCGTACGCGTAGAGGTCCGCTATGTCTGCGCGGGTGCCCTCGATGCGCGAGGAAAGCACCGCCTCCCTCCGGATGAACGGATTGATCAGAAGGTATGGGTTCGGCAGTATCCTTCCCAGACCGGATAGCTCGCCGAGCGCGTGGGCCGCTCGCTCTGCCAGCCGCGCCGGCTCGCCTTCCATGTCCAGCTTCGGTGGCAAGGGCGCCGGAATGAAGGCTGAATACGGACCATCCGGGTGCTGCACCTGCAACACCCGTCCAGAGGGGCTGCCCCTGAACCGCTCAGGGTTCATCGCTCGTCCTCCCCTCTACAAACCGCTGGATGGATTGCACCTGGTCGTGGCCGATCGTATCGCCGCGGCCAGAGATTGGCTCGTACGGCAGGCCATCAGCACTGAGCGACTCCCACTGCTTGAGTGCCATCGCCGTGCGCGCCCCCAACGGTGCACATTGGGCCGCACCTGCGGCGGCCGGGGGCGAGACCCTGCACCCTCGGGGTTCGCCGCCCACTCCAGAATCTCGCCGATAGCCGGGTACCGCGGGTGGGAATGCCGCTGCTTGCGCCACTCCGCCACGCGCCCGGCAAGCACCTCATACAGATGCATGTTGCGGCTCCTTGGTCCTCTGGCCACAATATAGCATCCGCGGGGGAGGCGGTCAAGGTAGAGGGCAAGCGGGCGTGTAGTTCGGTGTTGGGGCATCTCGCACTCTGCCAGCCGTCATCGGCCCCTCCCCAGGCGGATGCCGCAGCGTCCGCCTGGGGAGGGGTCGATGGGTAGAGAGGGGTGTTTTGCGGCGGCGAGCGTAGCGCGGCGCCGCAAAACACCCCGTAGAAAAAAGGCCCCCTCCCCCGGGTCGGCCTGCGGGCCGACCCGGGGGAGGGGGCGCGGGGGTGG
>DYEI01000352.1 GCA_020725765.1 Anaerolinea sp.
AGGCAGGCGCCGGGCGCCTGCCTGGGGGAGGGGTGATCACAGACGGGCGGTTTCGGGCGGTCGAGCGCGCCGGGGCGTGCTCGACCGCCCGAAACCGCCCAGGAAAGAGAGTTCCCCTCCCCCTGGCGGACGCGAGGCGTCCGCCAGGGGGAGGGGTCAGGGGTGGGGGCGCCTCCATGAGATGCCGCGCAGGTTACGGGCGCCTACGGTCTCCCCAGGCCACTTGTGGGTAATGGATAGGCGGGGGCGGGGGGATGGGGTACCTCCGGCAAGGGCCGAGGGACGGCGACTAAAGCAGCCTGTCCGCCCCGCAACGCGGCGGCGGGGATATAGTAAAAAAGGTGTCCGCGGACACCCTGACGAGCCGGTGCAGAGCCGGCCTCAACGGCCAGTCCAACCAGCAGCCTGCCTCCGTTCCGTGCGCTCAACGCGAGCCTGAACGCGTACATCACCATTGACTCTTGCCCGGATTGCCCATACAATAGGGTTAGCCATGTTGCTCGCAGCGCTCTTGCGCTTCCTCACAACCCGGTAGACGCCTCCATGCGAGCCCGCGTCGCAGTCATCCCTATCATCGGCTGATGGGTCATGTGGGCGAGAAAGGAGAGACCGAGATGCAGGTGATCGTGCAGGGCAAGAACGTGGAGGTCAGTGACTGGCTACGGCAGTACGTGGAGAAGAAGGTCGGCAAGCTGAACCGCCGCCTGCCGGGAATCCAGGAGGCCAGGGTCGACCTGCGAGTGCAGAATGCCAGGAACGCAGGCGAGCGAAACATCGCCCAGATCACGCTCCGCCGCGACGGCGTGCTCCTGCGCGCCGAGGAGCGCTCCGCCGACCTGCAGACCTCGATCGATATGGTGCTGGACAAGATGGTCCGCCAGATCGATCGCTTCAAGGGGAAAAGGGCCCGCGGGCGTGCCAGAACTCCCGCAGCGGCAGCCGAGCCCGAGGCAGAGGCGCCAGAGATGCCCATCGGCAAGATCGTGCGCACCAAGCGCTTCCCCGTCACGGCTATGACCCCCGATGAAGCCATCGACCAGATGGAGCTTCTCGGTCACGATTTCTTCATCTTCTTCAATGCTGATGAGCAGGAGATCAACGTTGTCTATCGGCGGCAGGATGGCAACTATGGCCTGTTGGAACCCGAAGTGGTCTAGTGCCCGATAGCAGCAGCGAGTGTCACGGGGCCGAGAGACCTTCTCGGCCCCGTTTCTGCTGCTACGGACGGTCGGCATCGACCGGAAGCTGGCCTGAACCAGGATGCTTTGCCGTGGAGCGATTGCCTCTCGTCCTGTTTACCGGCGGCGTCGCGGGAAGCGAGCCCGAGCGATGGGTCGGCGAGGCCTGCCGCGCCAACACCCTTGATCTCATCGAGCGCGCGGCCTCGGTGCCCTGCATCGGCCCCATCATCGTCGCCGCCCCAGTCGAGGGCTGGGAGGAGCTCTCTGACCTCCCGGTCGAGGTCATGCCCGATGAGCCGGGCGTGCCATTTCACTTCGGCAGGCGACTGTCGGAGCTCGTGGCCCGCTACAGGCTACGCCGTTTCCTCTACATGGGCGGCGGTACAGGGGCGCTGCTCACCGCGGCCGACCTCTCCGCCGTCGCCGAGCGCGCGCTGATCCTCGAGCGGGGAGTCCTGGCCAATAACCTGTACTCGACGGACCTGGCCGCGGTCGCACCTGCCTCCGCCCTCGAGGCGATAGACCTGCCTGCCTCCGACAACGACCTGGCCTGGCGGCTCGCAGGCCACGGCCTGCCGGTCGAGACGCTGCCGCCAACGCCCGCTACCCGGCTGGACCTGGACACACCAACCGACCTGGCCATTGCTGCCCTGCATCCGCGCTGCGGGCCGCGGCTCCGCCGCCTGGTCGAGGGCCTGCCCCTAGGTGCCGACCGGGTCCGCCGCATTCTGACCGAGCTCGGCAGCCCGCAGGGAGAGGTGTTGGCCTATGGGCGCATCTCCTCAGCCACCTGGGCCCACATCGAGCGTCTCCCCTGCCAGACGCGCGTCTTTTCGGAGGAGCGGGGGATGCTGGCCAGCGGCCGGTATGAGCGTGGCGAGGTGCGCGCCTGGCTCGGCACCTTCCTGGAGCTGGCCGGGCCGGAGCGCTTTTTCCGCTCGCTGGAGAGCAAGTGCACCGCCGCGGTGCTCGACACGCGCGTCCTCTTCGCCCACCTCGGCCTGAAGCCCCCTGCGGCGGACCGCTTCTACTCGGACCTCCTCCGCCCCTCCTCCATCACCGAACCCCTCGTCCGGGCCTTCACCGAGGCGGCCTGCGGCGTCCCCATGCCCCTCCTTCTCGGAGGCCAATCCCTCGTCTCCGGCGGCCTTCTCGCCTTAGCGGAGATGGTGGAGGCGGGAACGTGAATGGGACGCCGTCGCGTGGCGACGGCGCAGACACGGCGAAGGCAGGCGCCCACCCCTCACATTGCCTCCCCTCGTGACCTGTGTTACAATGGGGCCGTTGTAGATTCTGCGCTTGACGCGCACGTTGCACACAAGCCACGCTTCACGAGGAGGTCTAGCGAGAATGGCCCAGCGAATCGTCCTGATCGGTGCCGGCAGCACGAACTTTGGGCTGGGGACGCTCGGCGACATCTTTGCCAGCAAGGTGCTCGAGGGCTCGACGATCGTGCTGCACGACATCAACCCGGCCGCACTCAAGAAGGTGGAGTCGATCGGGTTCCAGCATATCAAGGACCGAAACCTGCCCTTCACCCTGCTCGCCACTACCGACCGCCGCGAGGCGCTGAAGGGGGCTACCTTCTGCGTCATCTCGATCGAGGTCGGCAACCGCTTCGAGCTCTGGGAGCAGGATTGGCGCGTCCCCCAGCAGTACGGCATCCGTCAGGTCTATGGCGAGAACGGCGGGCCCGGCGGCCTGTTCCACGCCATGCGCATCGTGCCGCCGATCCTCGATATCTGCCAGGATATCATGGAGCTCTGCCCCGACGCGTACGTCTTTAACTTTAGCAACCCCATGAGCCGCATCTGCCTCACGGTCAAGCGCAAGTTCCCCCAGCTCAAGCTCACGGGGCTCTGCCATGAGATCTTTTCCCTGCCGCGCGACCTGCCGACGATCCTCGACACGCCCCTCTCCAACCTCGAGTTCAAGGCCGGCGGGTTGAACCACTTCTCGGTGCTGCTCGAGGTACGCTACAAGGATACCGGCAAGGATGCCTACCCGGACGTTCGCGCCAGGGCCCCGGCCTACTATGCCAACCTGCCCACCTTTGCCGACTTTATCGAGGCCCGCCTCAAGCAGGGCGAGTTCCCGACGGTCAGCGCGCGGCAATGGTCGGAGCGTGGCCTGTTCAAGGTGATCCTCGAGCGCTTTGGCTATCTGCCCATCACGACCGATAGCCATTTTGGCGAGTACATCCAGTGGGCCCACGATGTGGTCGATCACGAGGGCATCCTGGACTTTTACCGCTTCTACAAGATGTGGTGCCAGAGCCCGGAGACGGAGTTGCGCATCGCGGGCACGAGCGAGCGGGTGATCCCGATCATCGAGGGCATCCTGACCGACTCGCATCAGGAAGAGATGGCCGTCAACGTCATGAACGATGGCCTGATCGACAATCTGCCGCGGGACCTGGTCGTCGAGGTGCCGGCGACGGTGGACAGGAACGGCGTACACGGCGTGCCGCTCGGCGCCCTCCCGAAGGGTATCGCAGGGCTCCTGTCCAATCAGGCGGCCGTGCTCGACCTCACCGCGGAGGCCATCCTCAAGGGCTCCCGCGAGCTTGCACTGCAGGCTCTGCTGGTCGATCCGGTGGTCGACAGCTTCCACGCTGCCGAGCAGACGCTCGACACCATGCTCAAGCTGCAGGCCGACTATCTGGGCTACCTCCGTTGAGGCCCTGACGCGGTGGCCCGGACCGATCGGTCCGGGCCACCGCGTGTCCTGACCCGGAGACCCGCTCCCCCAGGCATTTCAGGGGCAGACAGTCTGCCTCAATGGCCGTCTCTCAGCCCTTGCCGAAGGGGTACCCTATCCGCCCGCCCCCCTTCCCCGCCGCCGAGGCGGCGGGGAA
>DYEI01000033.1 GCA_020725765.1 Anaerolinea sp.
ATAGGAGGGGGTGTTCGCGGGCGGCGAAGCCGCCCGCGAACACCCCCTCCATAACATAAGACGCCCCCTTCCCCGCCGCGCAAGCGGCGCAGGAAGCGAGGGCCGGGGGGATGGGGTACCCTCCGGCAAGGGCCGAGGGACGGCGGCCAAAGCAGCCTGTCCGCCCCTGAACCCCGCCTCCTTCGGGGGCGGACAGGCGCGTCTTCTATCGATGGCAGGCACGCAACCAGTCGTAGGGCGAGGCGCCGCCTCGCCCCTACACTCGGGCGGCAGGCGGGTGCGCGAAAGAGGCGAAGCCCCTTCCCCATCCGCGCGCCGCCGCCAAACACCCCATAGAGAGAACCTCCTCCCCCGGGTCGGTCCGCAGGCCGACCCTGGGGGGGAGGCCTTGCGAGCAGTGCGGAAGAGCCTGCCCTCATCGGTGAGCTACACCCCTCATTTGCGGGCAGTGCGCCGCGAACGTATAATCGACGCCGAGGAGGGAAGGGCACTCATCGCGAGCCGCTCGCCGGAGCCAGAAGTGCGCCGCGGCTTGAGCGCCCGCACATGCGTGGAGATACTTGTCGTCAATAGCGACCCCGCCATTGGGAGGGAGTTGCAGGCCCACCTGCGTCGCCAGGGGCACCATGTCCTCGTCGCGGCTGCGGTTTCGGAGGTACTTCCGTCTCTCGAGGACCAGAGTCCAGAGCTGATGATCATCGAGGCGCAGCAGCTGGAGCAGGACGGTGCCGCGCTCTTCCGCCTCCTCGAGCGCTCCGCGGATCCGCCCATGATCATCCCCGTGAGCTCCCGTGCCCTTAGCGAACGCGGCGTAGCCACCCTGCCTTCCGACCTGGCGCGTGCCCAACAGATCGCGGCGCAGGTACGGCGTTTGCTGAGCCAGACCAGGGAGGACGAGGAGGGGCCTCTCGAGGTCGGCGACCTGCTGATCGACATGGCGGCCAAGCGGGTGGTCTTCCACGGCCAGCCGGTGCTGCTTCCGCCCATCCAATTCCGCCTCCTCGCCTACCTGGCGCGCAACGCCGGCCGTGTGGTGGGCGCGCGGGAGCTGCTGAGGAGCGTGTGGGGCTACGAGGGCAACGAGGCCGAGGCGCGTGAGCTGGTCAAGGTCCACGTGCGGCAGATTCGGCGGCGGCTCGGACTGGTGGCCCAGAACGCCGAATACGTCCGGTCGGTGCGGGGCTTTGGCTACATCGTGGCTGCCCCTGGCTCGGACCGGATCTGAGGAGTACGGCGTATGAGGCTTCACCAAATCTTCACCCAGCTTTCACCATCCCATCACCGCATCGGACTGGCGTATGGATAGATACGTGCTATAATGTCTTTCGGTTTCCACGACGGACCGCCGTCGCGCGAGCCCCGGCCAGACGGGAGGGTCGGGGCATTCTCTTGCCCGACGGATGGTCCGCGGATGGGCCCGGGAGGCTCGCCATGAGCGATGCGGCAGAGTGGCACGTGGGCGAGGTGATAGACGAGATACGCGGCAAAGAGATCCATTGCCGGGACGGCCTGGTTGGTCAGGTCTCCGACGTGCTGGTAGACCCCGTCAGCGGACGGCCGCTGTACCTGGTATGGCGGGAAGCAGTGGTGGTCACGCGCGAGGTGAGCATTCCGATCGACTATGTCGAGCGCATCGAGGGCCAACAGATCGTACTGCGCGTCGGGCGGGAAGCGGTGGAGCGACTGCCACACTTCTGGACCGCAGAGGCTGGCAGCGCCACGCGACCATGCCATGAAGAGGGATACTAATGTGACGCATGGATATTCTGCGGAATGCGGCGCAGAGGGCGCATGCAATCCACCGAATGAATTCGGGGCTACGGGGCCTTCGGGCTGCCCGCGGGCAGCCCGAAGGCCAACCGTCGACCTTCGTCGACGGGGAAC
>DYEI01000353.1 GCA_020725765.1 Anaerolinea sp.
AACGCGGGTTCTTGCCGCTTGCCCCCACCCCTGCCCCTCCCCCAGGCGGACGCCGCGGCGTCCGCCTGGGGGAGGGGAGAGATAGGGAAAGGGGTTTCGGGCTTCTGGCGCGCCCCAGCGCGCCAGAAGCCCGAAACCCCCATATAAAGAGTTCCCCTCCCCCGAGCGGGCGCGTTGCGCCCGCTCGGGGGAGGGGCAGGGGTGGGGGCGATGGCTTGCCACGCGCGGCACGGGGCCCACTCGGGCGAGAGGTTGCACCGCCTGGGAAAAGCACCAGGCCCGAACCCCAGTCCGGGGAGGTGCGCGCCCGGGGCTTCTTCGGGCGGTCGATGGTCAGGAGCATTCCATGAACACACCAGTGCCCGCAGTGGAACGAGTTCCGGCCCTGCAGAGGGGACCCGCCGTCCTCCGGGCCCGGGACGTGACCTTTGCGTACGACGGCCCCCCGGTGGTGAACGGAGTGTCGCTGGAGCTGGTGCCGGGGAGGCTCATCGGAGCGATCGGGCCGAACGGCGCGGGCAAGTCCACGCTCGTCCGGCTCCTGAGCGGGCTGCTGAGGCCGCAGGCCGGAGAGATCACCCTCGACGGGCGACCCCTGACGGCCTGGAAGCGCCGGGAGCTGGGGCAGCGGATCGCGGTCGTGCCGCAGTCGCCGGTCCTGCCGGAGACCTTTACGACGGCTGAGGTCGTGCTCCTCGGGCGCACGCCGCACCTGGGCCTCCTCGGCAGCGAAAAGGCGCGCGACCGGGAGATCGCCCGACAGGCGATGGAGCGCGTTCAGGTCTGGCACCTGGCCAACCGCCTGATCGGCACGCTCTCCGGCGGGGAGCGGCAGCGCGTGGTGGTGGCCCGCGCGCTGGCGCAGGAGCCGTCGATCCTCCTGCTGGACGAGCCGACCACTCACATGGACGTCAACCATCAGCTGGGGCTGATCGTCCTCGTGCGACACCTGGCAGCCGAGTACGGCCTGGCTGTGCTGGCCGTCCTGCATGACCTCAACCTGGCCAGCCAGTACTGTGACGAACTGCTGCTGCTGGCTGAAGGGCGGGTGGTTGCACGGGGCCGGCCTTCCGAGGTGATCACCCAGGAGCGTATCTCCCAGGCGTACCACGCCGACGTGCTGGTGATGACCCACCCGCAGACGGGCCGTCCCATCGTGGTGCCCGAGCTGTTTGGGGATCTGGCGCGGGCTGATGCGTGAGGGTCGGCGGGGGATGGCTGAGCGTTTGGCGCCGGTGCTCATGGTGCAGGGGACGTCCTCGGCGGTCGGCAAGAGCCTGCTGGTGGCGGGGCTGTGTCGCCTGTTCCGGCAGGATGGGTGGAATGTGGCGCCGTTCAAGGCGCAGAACATGGCGCTGAACTCGTATGTGACGCCGGAAGGGCACGAGATCGGCCGCGCGCAGGCGGTACAGGCTGAGGCGGCCGGGCTGGCGCCGCACGTGGATATGAACCCCATCCTGCTCAAGCCCGAGGCCGGTGGGCGCTCGCAGGTAGTGCTGCGGGGGCGGCCCTGGCAGCGCCTGCCCGCGGGCACGTTCTACCAGCATCGGGATGAGCTGTGGCGGGCGGTCACTGCAGCGCTGGATCGCCTCCGCAGCCGCTATGACCTGGTGATCGCCGAGGGCGCGGGGTCACCGGCGGAGATCAACCTGCGTCCGGGCGACCTCGCTAACATGGAGGTAGCGCTCTATGCGCGCGCACCGGTGCTCCTCGTAGGGGATATCGACCGGGGTGGCGTCTTTGCCCAACTCGTCGGCACGCTGATCCTCCTTGCGCCGGAGGAGCGGGCGCTGGTGCGGGGCCTGGTCATCAACAAGTTCCGCGGCGACCTCGCGCTGCTCGGCGATGGTCTGCGCATGCTCGAGGCGCGCGCGGGGGTGCCGGTGCTCGGCGTGGTCCCTTACCTGCACGACCTGGGCATTGCCGAGGAGGATTCCGTCTGTCTCGAGCAGCCCTCAGCCGCCTCGCCGGCTCAGGGGCAGATCGACATTGCCGCGATCCGCTTTCCGCACCTCTCCAACTTTGACGACCTGGATGCCCTGCGCCTCGAGCAGGGCGTGGCGGTGCGCTTTGTGTCCTCATCAGCGGCGCTTGGGCAGCCCGACGCCATCATCCTCCCCGGCTCCAAGAACACGCTGGCCGATCTCGCCTGGCTGCGGCAGCAGGGCCTGGACCGGGCCATCCTGGACCGCGTGCAAGAGGGCGCGGCGGTCGTCGGCTTATGCGGCGGGTATCAGATGCTCGGGCGCGCGGTTCGCGATCCCTGCGGAACTGACGGTGGCCCGGCAGGGGGCGAGATGCCGGGACTCGGGCTGTTGCCGGTCGAGACAGTTTTTCGCGCCGAGAAGCACACCTGGCAGGCGACGGGGCACGTCTGCGCGCGAGCGGGGTGGCTGGCCGGCGTCACCGGCTGCGAGGTCAGCGGCTACGAGGTTCACATGGGTGAGACCTCGGGCGGCGACCCCCTGCTCGAGCTCACGCGACGCAGCTCGGAGGCAACGCAGAGCGATGGCGCGGTATCGGAGGATGGCCGTGTGTTTGGTACCTACCTGCACGGCCTCTTCGATACGCCCGGGTTCCGGTGCGCCTGGCTGCGCAGCCTAGGCTGGCAGGGAGCCGAGAGCGGCGTGAGCCTGCGGCAGGCACGCGAGGCGGCCTATGAGCGCCTCGCCGGGGTTCTCAGAGAGAGTCTGGATATCGGGATGCTCTATCGGCTGATCGGCGCGGGCGGGCCTCGTGAGAGGATATCGCCTGCGGCACCGTGAATGGACTGGGAGGTCGGAGACAGTGACGGCAAGGCTGCAAGAGACGGTCTCGGCGATAGGCCCGCTCGATGAGGCGGCCATGGCGCGGGCGCGGGCCCGCCAGGATGAGCTGACCAAGCCGCGGGGCTCCCTCGGCCGGCTCGAAGAGATTGCCGTCCAGGTGGCGGGGGTCACAGGCTGTGACCGCCCCTGCCTGCGCCGTAAGGCGGTGATCGTCATGGCCGGGGACCACGGGGTGGTCGCCGAGGGCGTGAGCGCCTATCCCTCGGAGGTCACCCCCCAGATGGTGCTGAACTTTTTGCGGGGCGGGGCGGCCATCAACGTCCTCGCCCGTCACGTCGGGGCGCGGGTTGTGGTCGTCGATGTCGGTGTTGCCAGCGACATTCCTCCCCAGCCGGGGCTCATCGTGAAGAAGGTTGCCTACGGCACGGCGAACCTCCGGCGCGAGCCGGCCATGAGTCGGGAGCAGGCCGTGGAGGCGATCGAGGCCGGGATTGAGGTGCTCGAGCAAGAGCTCGAGCGCGGGCTGGATATCGTGGCCACGGGCGACATGGGCATCGGCAACACCACCCCCTCGGCCGCCATCGCCGCAGCGGTGACGGGCCTGCCGCCGGCACGGGTCACTGGCCGTGGCACGGGTGTCGACGACAGGGGGCTGGCCCTCAAGATCCAGGTGATCGAGGACGCCCTCTCGCGCCACTGCCCGGACCCGCGGGATGGCCTCGATGTGCTGGCCAAGGTCGGGGGCCTGGAGATCGGCGGCATCGCCGGGGTCATCCTGGCAGCCGCGGCGCATCGCGTCCCGGTGGTGGTGGACGGCTTTATCTCTGCAGCTGGAGCGGCCATTGCGGCCGTCCTTGCCCCGCAGGCCCGCCAGTACATGATCTGCGGCCACAAGTCGGTAGAGGTCGGGCACCGGGCACTCCTGAGCTTCCTGCAGCTCGAACCGCTCATGGACCTCGACCTGCGCCTCGGCGAGGGCACGGGCGCCTGCCTGGGCCTCAGCCTGGTGGAGGCCGCCTGCAAGATTCTGGATGAGATGGCGACCTTCTCCTCGGCGGGCGTGAGCCGGCAGGCGTAGGGCCGTGGCTATCCATTACCCACAACTCGGTCTGCAGAGCAAGATCGGAAG
>DYEI01000354.1 GCA_020725765.1 Anaerolinea sp.
GCCAGACTTATGGGTAATGCATAGGCCGCGGCGGGGGCGGGGGGCTTAATCCCGCTTTGTCCACTGGGCAAAGCGGGGAATGCCCCGGGGGGTGGGGGTACCTATGGAGGGCAGCACGTCGGCGGCCCTTTTAAGTTAGCGCCTATGGGCGGCAGGGGTGGGGGCGGCTCCGCGGGACGCTGCGCAGGCCACGGGCGCCTACGCTCCCCCCAGGGCCCTTTTGGGTAATGGATAGCTCGGCGGCAGGATAGGGGGACGGGGGGATGGGGTACCCTGCTCCCGAAAGCAGGTTGGAGCGCCCGAGCGCCCGTCGTATAATAGCGGGGCTATCTGCAGCTGGCCGTCTGAAGGCATCCGGAGGGGCACATGCAAGCACTCGTCAAGTACGCAACGGGGCCGGGCAACGTCGAGGTCCGGGAGATGCCCGAGCCCCAGCCGGGGCCGGGGCAGGTTCGCATCCGGGTCGAGGCAGCGGGCATCTGTGGCTCGGACCTGCACATCTACCACGGCGACATCAAGTTCCCGGTGCGGCCGCCAGTGATCATGGGGCACGAGTTCGCAGGGCGCATCGACGCTCTCGGCCCCGGGGTCGAAGGGCTGGAGCCGGGGACGCCGGTGGTCTCGGAGACCTCGGCCTACGTCTGCGGCAAGTGCGAGCCGTGCCGCAGCGGCCGCTACAACCTCTGCCCGGAGAGGCTGATCCTCGGCTACGTCTACAACGGGTGCTTTGCCCCCTATATCTGCGTGGATGCCTTCCGCGTGCATCCGCTGCCGCCCGGAGTGAGCACGCTGGCCGCGGCGCTGTGCGAGCCGCTCGCCGTGGTCACCCACGCCGTGCTCGAGCAGGGACACGTGCGGGCCACGGAGGTCGCGGTGGTGACCGGGCCGGGGGCCATCGGCCTGCTGACGGCACAGGTGATCGCTGCGGCGGGAGCAACGCCGGTGCTGTGCGGTACAGGGGTCGACGAGCCGCGCCTCGCTCTGGCAACAGAGCTGGGCATCCGCCATGTGCTGAACGTCGAGCGCGAGGACGCGGCGGCAGCCATTGCCGGGCTGACCGGCGGGCGCGGCGCCGATGTGGTCTTTGAGTGCGCCGGAGCCGGCACCGCCGCGCGGCTGGGGCTGAGCGTCGTCAAGCGCGGCGGCCGCTATGTACAGGTCGGGCTCTTTGGCCGGCCCATCGAGATCGACCTGGAGCTCCTCGCCTACAAAGAGATACAGGCCACGGGCGCCATCAGCTCGCACCGGGGCTCGTGGGAAAAGATGCTGGCGCTGTTGGGGAGCGGGCGGGTCCGAACGGAGCCGCTGATCAGCCATCGCTTCCCCCTTGGGGAGTGGAAGGAAGCCTTTCGCATCTTTGAGGCGCGCGAGGGGATCAAGCTGGTCTTCCTGCCCGAATAACGGCTGGCCCCCGGCAGGGCTGGCCGAAGAGCGAGGTATTCCGTGCGCGTTGTGATGCTCTCAAAAGCCTGCATCGTCGGGGCCTATCAGCGCAAGCTGGAGGAGATGGCGGCGCTGCCCGGCGTCGACCTTACCGTGCTTGTCCCTCCCTCCTGGCGAGAGGGAGGGCGGGATCTGACGCTGGAGCGCGCGCACACGCGGGGCTATATGCTCGAGGTCCTGCCCATGGCCCTCAACGGGCACTTTCACCTGCACTTTTACCCCACCCTGGGCCGCGAGTTGCGGCGTCTGCGGCCCGAGGTGCTCCACATCGACGAAGAGCCCTATAACCTCTCGACCTATCTCGCCCTGCGCCACGCGCGGGCCCTGGGCTGCCGCGCCCTCTTCTTCACCTGGCAGAACCTCCTCCGGCGCTATCCACCGCCCTTCCGCAACATGGAGCGCTACGTCCTCCGGCATGCCGACTGGGCGCTGGTCGGCAATGAGGCGGCGGAAGCAGTGCTTCGTCAGAAGGGCTATCGCGGGCGGACGGCTCTCATCCCCCAGTTCGGCGTCGACCCCGAGATCTACCGTCCGCTGCCGGAGGTAGAGCGGCCGGGCACACCCTTTGTCGTCGGCTATGCGGGGCGCCTCGTGCCGGCCAAGGGCGTCCTGCACCTGCTTGAGGCCCTTGCGGGCCTCGAGGGCGACTGGCGCCTCGAGATTGCCGGCTCGGGGCCACTGCAGGAGGCGCTGGAGTCGCGGGCCCGGGCGCTCGGAGTGCGCGAGCATGTGTCCTTCTCTGCTCACCTGCCGTCGCTGGAGATGCCGCGCTTCTACAACCGGCTGCACACACTCGTGCTGCCATCGCTCACCATGAGCAACTGGCAGGAGCAGTTCGGGCGCGTGCTCATCGAGGCCATGGCCTGCGGGGTGCCGGTTGTCGGCTCGAGCTCCGGCGAGATCCCCAACGTTATCGGTGACGCCGGCCTGATCTTTCGGGAGGGAGACGTCGCGGCTCTCCGCCTCGCGCTGCAGCGCCTCTGCGATTCACCAGCCCTGAGAGAGGAGCTTGGCCGCCGCGGCCGACGGCGCGTGGAGGAGCGCTACACCCAGGCGAGAATCGCCGCGGCTACGGTCGAGGTGTACCGTCAGCTGTTGCAGCGGACTGATTGACCTTGTACCAGGGGAGGCCAACCATGGAATGCAGACAGAAGGAGAACGACAGGCTCTGCACGTGCACCTATCCGGGGTGCTCCTATCACGGCATCTGCTGCCAGTGCATCGCCAATCACCGGAGACACGGGGAGCTGCCCGCCTGCTACTTCCCGCCAGAGGTCGAGCGGACCTACGACCGCTCCATCGAGCGCTTCCTCCAGACGCGCAAGCGCGGCTGAAAGCAGAAGCCGGGCAGAGGAGGCGGCTCGCTCCCTCTGCCCGGCAGCAGGTGCCTGCTCGTAAAGCCCCGCCTGAGGAGCCTACGGCCGCTTCAGCGCCTCGGCCACCCACGCGGCGATCTCGCGGTCGTCCGGCACGCTCGGACCCAGGCTCACTGCGTTCCAGGAGTGCGCGACCCGCCTGCCCGAGAGGTCAAAGGTGACCAGCAGGTCGCCGAGAACCCGCCCGGCGTGGCCCGAGGAGGACTGATCCGCGTGCACGATGAGAGCGCCGGATGGCATCTCCAGCGGCTCGGGTAGCACGCCCTGCCCGCCGCTCACGATCAGGTCGATCCCCTGAACCTGCCCGGCGATGACCTTGTTGGCCTCCAGGCCGGCATTCGATAGGAGCACGACGACACCGGCGCGCGACTGTGCCTCCAGCACGTACTTGCGCGCCGCGTCGAGAGCAGGCAGCGCGTAGAACTCGGCGTTCTCCTCGGGCACGGGCCCCGTGATCCCGATCAGCGCTACCCGGTGCCCGCCGATCTCCTTGATGACGTAGGGCTGCGCCACGAGCTTGCTCGTGGACCTGTCGTACAGGTTTGCGGAGAGAAAGCTGAACCCGCTGGCCTCGTCGAGGCGCTTCAGCAGGTCCTCGCGGCCCAACAGCAGGTCCCTTGGCCCGAGCGCCACGGCGTCATAGCCCAGCCGGTTGAGGACCTCAACGCTCGTCTCGCCCCGGGTCCGCTCGGCAGGCTCGCTGACGTTGCCCAACTCGCCGATCAGGCTGTTGCCCGCATCCACCAGCAGCACATTTCCGCCTTGTGCACGGGCGGCCTTGATCTGGGTGGCCCGACGGGCCACTCCCCCCACGGGGTCTCTTCAGCCACAGGGGCTGAGGTAGCCCCAGGTGTCGTTGGTGTGGATCAGGCGCAGGTTCAGCGGCTGTGAGGCGGTCGGCGGTTTCGGCCGGAAAAGCGCGAGCAAGGCATCGGGTCCTTTGAAGGCCAGAAGGAGAAGCACCGCCCCGACCAGACCGAGGACAGCCCACGGTGCGGCCTGAGCCCCCAATCTGCGCGAGGAGCTTGCTCCTCGCCTGCGCCGCTCGACTTGGCTTGCCACGTCTTCCTCGCTCTCAGGAGACCGGAGAGGCCCACATACCAGTGGCCGCGACTCTAGCACCTTAGGGGGGCTATGTCAAATGTATGAGGGTGTCCGCCTGGCACAGAGTATGCTCGCCTCTCGCAGCATCCGGGCCCGCCATCACCCGCACGGCTGCGCCGCCATGGGACGGCCGCACCCTCCCCCGCAGGGCCCTGCCGAGGAGGAATGGTCCCCTTGGCCAGCGAGCCCCTCAGCATAGCAGGCGTGCGCTCACAGATCGTCGGCGTGGACCGGCAGGTACCCCTGCTCGACGGCTCCGAGCGACCCTACATCAACCTGGACAACGCCGCGAGCACGCCGGCCTTGCGCCCGGTCGCCGAAGCCGTCAACGCATTCCTGCCCTGGTACTCCAGCGTGCACCGCGGGACAGGCTTCAAGTCGCAGCTCTCCACCCGGGCGTATGAGAGTGCCCGCGAGGCTGTGCTGCGCTTCCTGAGCGCAGACCCCGACGAGCATGTGGTCATCTTTGGCCGCAATACCACCGAGGCCATCAACAAGCTGGCACGACGTTTCCCCCTCGCGGAGGGGGATGTGGTGCTCCTCTCGCTGATGGAGCACCACTCCAACGACCTGCCCTGGCGCGGACGCGCCCGCGTCGAGCGCATCCGGGTCACCGAGGAGGGCGAGCTGGACGAGGACCACTTTGACCATCTCCTGCGGCGCTTTGCCGGGCGAGTGCGGCTTCTGGTCATCAGTGGTGCCTCGAACGTCACCGGCTATGTGAACCCCATCTACCGGCTGGCGATGAAGGTGCACGAGGTCGGCGGTCAGATCCTGGTCGACGCAGCGCAGCTTGCGCCACACCGCAGGATCGTCATGGGCCGACTGGACGACCCGGCACACCTGGACTATGTGGCGCTCTCCGCCCACAAGATGTACGCCCCTTTCGGCACCGGTGCACTGGTCGGCCGTCGGGACACCTTTGCCGAGGGCAGCCCCGACATTGTCGGCGGGGGTGCCATCTCCCTGGTCACCGTCCACGATGTGGCCTGGGCGCCACCGCCGTACAAAGAGGAGGCCGGGAGCCCGAACGTGATCGGCGCCGTGGCCCTCGCCGAGGCGGTGCGCTCTCTGGAAGCGATCGGCGTGGACGCCATCGCCGAGCACGAGGCCGCACTCACCTGCCACGCCCTCCAGCGGTTGAGGGAGATCGATGGCCTGGTGCTCTATGGCGATCAGCGGCCAGAGTGCTCCGCGGCCCGCGTCGGCGTCATATCCCTGCGGATTCCGGAGGTTGAGGATGGCAAGGTCGCCGCCATCCTCGCCTGCGAGGCGGGCATAGGCGTCCGCCACGGCTGCTTCTGTGCCCAACCGTACGTCTTTCACCTGCTGGGCCTGAGCCGGGAGGAGATCGCCCGTTTTTCTGAGGCAGCCGCGCGCGGGGAGCGCCAGCAGGTCCCCGGGCTGGTGCGCGTGAGCCTCGGCTGCTACAACACGGTCGAAGAGCTCGACGCGGCCGTCGAAGCCCTGGCACGGGTGGCCCGTGGCGAGTACAACGGGCGCTACCGGGTCGACGCCGAGGGGGAGTACTACCCCGAGGGGTACCAGGTCGAGTGGGGGAGATACCTCCCACTCTGACCAGGCCGCACTGCCCCCCAGTTTTAAGGTTCGATCCCCAGATTTCAACCGCTAGCATATTGCTTTTTGCAAGACTGTGGTGTATAATACAGGGCACCAAAGCTGAGCACAGTATGCGGTGTCTTCTATCCGCATGTGCTCCGACACAGAATGGCCATCTGTGGCCTTCGTGTCCCCTCTGAAACGCGGCACCCTTGGCTGAGCGCTGCTCAGCCGCTGCCAGGATCACCGGAGGAGCGGCACCTCCAGATCGATCAGCAGACCTGGCAGGGACAAGTTTCCTTCCCTTTCCCCTGGTTCGTCGTCGCGTCTTGCCGTACCCGGCGGACGGCCCCGTCGGGAGTGGGTCGCGTGTTAAGGAGGGAGCTGCGGTGGTCCGCAAGATGACCTTCCTCTTCCTGGGTACGATACTCCTCTCAAGCCTGATCATCGTCTGCGAGCTGACGGTGCTCGCCCTCGGTTGCGCGCCCGCGCGCTATGCCGGCGCCTCGCCTCGGGCGTCCGGACGAGAGGCTCACCGGGCTGACGCCCTGGACTCTGCCGTGAGCAGCCCCCTGCGCCCGCCCAGCCGCAAGGGTCCGGCGGAGGAGGGCGTGGGCTGGACCTCTGCCCCAGCGGCATCTGCGCTCAGGATAGGCCTGAGGGAGGTGCCGGTCCCCGGGCAGCTGCTCGAGCGTGGCGGGTACTCTAGCAGTACCGGCTTCCTCGAGCCCGGGTCCAATGCGGGTGACGCCGGAGGCACCCGGCGCACCGGGGCCACCGTTCTCCTCCTTGGCACGGTCATGCTCCTGACGGTCCTGATCGTCGCCAGGGATGCTGGCCGCATACGGCCTGAGGTGCGGGCAGCGGCTGGCCGGCCTCGCCCATCGCCACGGGCCCCGGCCCCGAGGGCGCCTTCGCGCACCGCGCGGCCGGGTTATCGGCCTGGCCTACTGCAGCTCGCCCTGTGGCTGGCCCTGGTCCCTGCGCCGGCGCGTCAGGCGCAACACGCTCCGGTCGTGCCTGCCCTGGGCGATCTCTTCCCGAGGGATCCGGCGGCAGACTGGATGCGCTGCCGGCTGGTCCCCACTTAATGGCAGGCCGTAGGTGCGGTCTGCAGCCCGCGGCCGGGGCAGTCGCGCAGGGCCGAAGCCATGGCCGGAAGAGCGGATCTCTACACCCGGTGGCCCACAGCGAGGCGGCAGACCCGATCTCTGGGGTTCACGGGCTGAGCACGAGGCCCCGATGGCCGGTGCAAGCCATCGCAGCCAACGGCCCACCCACAACCGAAAAGAGAATCTCTGGCAGGGGGAGCCCATGGGGCTCCCCTTGTTGTCTGGTGCACAGTGGCCGTTTCGGCTCCTCCGCTTCGGCCCAGGTCCAGTTCGGTCCTGCGGCGGCTCGCGCCCTGCCAGCTGTCACCAGCCCCTGCCCGGCCCCCTCTCATGGGTCGGCCCGCAGGCCGACTCGAGGGCTCAAGGGCGGACAGCCTCCTTCGCTCGTAGGGCAAGGGCATGGCCCATCGAGGGCCCCCCACCCTGGCCCCGCCCCCGCGGCGGGGGCGGGGAAACTACAATGGGAGGGGGTGTTCGCGGGCTGCTTCGCCGCCCGCGAACACCCCCTTACAAAAAAGAGCCCCCTTCC
>DYEI01000355.1 GCA_020725765.1 Anaerolinea sp.
GCCGCTCGGCGTGTCCCGAGCAGCGGCGTGTATGGCGGGTGGTCCGCTGGGATGGGCGCCAGGTCGCTATCTTATGCCCTGTGATACTGTGCAGCCCGACTCATGGGTAATGCATAGCGCGGGGAAGGGGGCAGGGGGATGGGGCGACGGCACAAGAGAGCGAGCCGCGCGCAGAGCCGGCTACCGCGTCTGGTCGGGTGAGGTCGACGGGAGCGCGGCTCCTAAAGTTAGCGCCTATCGGGGTCAGGGGTGGGGGCACTTGCAGAAACAAGCACGCTGGCGTCCGTCGAGTCAGCGCCTGTGGGGGAGAGGGGTGGGGGGGCTCCCGCGACTCGGTGTATTGCCCATCCCTATGGCCGGGCACGCGCCAGCACATCTGCGCCTCATGCGCTGAACGCGAGTCTGAGCACAGACAAGATTCGGTGTACTTCGCCAGGAATCGCCGCCTGCGGCACAGGCATTGGGGTCGGGCCTCTCCCCGGGCTTCCGGTGGTGCGGGGGATCGTGTGGAGAAGGCAGAGACGCTACCGTCGGGGCCAACAAGAGGCCAGCCCGCTCCTCGGCTCTCAGGGCGATGGGGCGTTCACGCGACCATTCGCTTGGGCTGGACCCATGGGGGAGTCTCAGTCGCCTCGGTGCGGCCTACTCCAAGAACGTCAGCGCCTGGTCTGCGCTGGCCACGAGGAGGAGGCAGTCTCGATCCCAGAGCTCCATGAGGTTGCCGAACTCGGTGCGATCGTACCGATCGGGGCTTCACATCTCTATGAACAGATCGGATTCCTCGTCCGCATAAAAGCGTGCGATGGCAGCCTTTCGGTTCAGGAGGTTGATGAACTCCAGATACTTGGGCATGTTCTTCCGGGCGTTCTTGCTGGCGCCCATGATCGCCGTGAACAGCACGCCGCCGCCATAGGACCTCATCGAAAAGTTCAGCTTTTTGGCGTGCCTGGCGATGGTCCTGTCCCCTGCCTGGGTGATCTCGTAGCCCAAGAACTGGAGGTGGTTTCCCATCTGCGTGATCGTGTCGAGCGTCATGCTTACACCTCCGGAAGTGGCCCTGCTGCTCTGCGAATCATACGTACGTGACGACATTATACCCCACGTACCGGGTTGCGTCAATGTCGCATTATCGGGGGTGCATCCGAGATCCGTCAGCGGATTCGCAGTGAGACGGCCTGCCGGGGCCGCTCTGCCGGCAACCGGGCTTCACGCTTCGCACGGGCCCGGTGCAGGACCTGTTGTTGGGGGTCTGGCGGGTTCGTCTGGCCGCCGCGCGGGGCGGCCAGACGAACCCGCCAGACCCCCATCCTGGGGGAGGGCCGGGCTGTGGCCCCGCAAGACAGCCGGCTGCAGCCAGGCGCTGACGCTTCATGGATGCACCCTTGTCGGGCGCGCGTTCTTGCGCAGGTTGTGGAGGTCTGCTATAATCACCTTACGCTGTCATAGGACAGTTTCATCGCGCGCCGGTGAGGGCAGAGCCGGCGCCGTTGGCAGAACGCAACGAGGGGGCAGACTTTGGCCACGACTTCGGAGGAGATCAAGCGCTCGCTGATGCACAAGATTCTGATTGGCCAGTACCCCGTCGGGAGTACCCTACCGAGCTGTCGCGAGCTGGCAACAGAGCTCGGGATCAACCGCAACACCGCCAGCAAGGTCTATAGGGAGCTGGCCCGGGAGGGGCTGGTCAAGACGGTACCGGGCCACGGGGTCGTGGTCATCAGCCAGCGAGGCACGGTCGGCCCGGTGCCGGGCGTGCGCGAGCGGCTGCTCGCTGCCGCCCGCGAGGCCAGGCTCATGGGGATGCAGCGCGGTGCCTTTCTGGAGGCCGCCCAGGCCGTCGCCGACGAGCTGTTTGGGCGCGCACACCCGTCCATCGCCTTTGTCGAGTGCAACGAGGAGGATGCTGAGGCGCTCGCCAGGGAGATCGAAGCGGAAGTGTCGCTGCCCGTCCAGCCGGTGCTGCTCGCGGCGGTGCAGCGCGCGCCGGAGGGAATCCTCGGCAGCTACGATATCGTATGCACGACGCTCTATCACCTCCTGTCGGTGAAGGCTGCCCTTGGCGGGGCCGATGAAAGGGTTGTGCCGGTGCATGCCCCTCCGGACCACCGCAGCCTGCTGGAGATAGCCAGCGTCGAGCCCGGCATGGGCGTCGGGATTGTCTGCGCACAGCCGACGACGCAGCAGTACCTCGTCACCGCGGTCGGGATGGTGTATCGCGGGGAGGTCCGCGCCTGTCTCCTCTCCGACAGCGATGGCGTGCGTGCCCTGCAGAGTCAGGTTGAGGTGGTCGTTGACGTGCCTTCCTGTCACAAGCAGGTTGCGCGTCTGCTCCCCGGGATGCGCATCGTGACTGTGGGCTTTCACGTGGACGAAGACTCCCTCGGCCCGCTGCGCGACGCTGTCGCGCGCTATCTGAGTAATGAGCCCCTTCCCATCTGAAGCTCAGAGGCGCACAGGCATGCCCCGTCGGTCGATGGTAGGAGCGGAACGAGAGCTGCAGCGTTCGGGCCGGGGCTTGGGCCTCGGGCGGCAGGCGGCTGCCGCGTCCGGGACACCGCGCGGGGGCGGGGATCCAGAATAACTGGGCTTGCGTTTGGCCTTTTCGAACAGCCCCCTACATGTAGTAGGCAGAACGCACGGCGCCTCCTAAGTCTAGGACCATCCTGGGCGCACTATAGGGTGCAGGTTTACCATAACCGCGAAAAGGCCAAACTCGAGCCCCGCTCTCTCGACTCGTAACTGCCCAGACCCGCATCCTGGCAGCGCCGGCTGCCCGTGTTGCCCCGCTCCTCGACTTTGGCCTTTCGGTGCGCGACCCGCGGTGCCCTCCAGCCATGCTGCGTCCGAGACGCCCCTCCCCCTTGCCCCATTCGAGGGCGGACAGCCTCCTTGGGTCGCGGGGTGAGGGCATGGCCCATCGAGGGACCCCACCCCTGCCCCTCCATAAACATAAGACGCCCCCTTCCCCGCCACGCAAGCGGCACAGGAAACGAGGGGCGGGGGGATGGAGCAGAGCTGCAGAGGAGCGACCCAAGCTAGCGCCTATGGGGCGCAGGGGTGAGGGTCTCCCGTGACTCGGCGCAGGCCCATCCTGAGGGGCGGGGCTCACCACAGGGTACCTCCACCTCATGCGCTGAACGCGAGTCTGAGCACATGCCTCGACTCCTGTCATTGACAGGACCTGCAAACCATGGTAGAATTCAGTTGTCACATGTCCTAGGACATACCGGAGCCACGGACCTCTATTGCCGCCCTGAGAAGCGGCTCTCCAAAGGAAAGGTAGGGCCAACGTGCAGCACCCCCTGGCTCAAGGCAACCCCCTGCTGCGGTTTCGCGACTATATGGACGGCAGCAGGCTGGAAGCGTGCGTGGTCTCGGACCCCGCTCACATTGCCTACCTGGCCGGGGTGCAGCTGCCTTACGGTTGCAGCTCATGCCTCCTTATAAGCCGAACGGATGCCGTGCTGCTGTCGCCGTCATCCGCCGGCGTGAGCGCGACGGGGGAGGTGCAGGTCCTGCCCTATGAGGACCGCACCTTTGTGCGCGAGGTAGAGCCGATGCGCAGCGCGCAGCAGGCCTTCGCGGGAATCCTGGCGCGGTGGCGGGGGCTCAGACGCGTTGGCCTTGAGCCGGCATGCCTGCCGGCTGCCCTTATGGACACGCTGCGGCAGGTGTTGGGAGCGCCCGAGGCTGTGGATGTGGGTCCCGGCCTCCGGCGTCAGCGGATGGTCAAGGGCGATGCCGAGGTCGAGGCCATCGCTCGGGTGGCTGCGACCTGTGACCGCATCTTTGCCGCCGTGGAAGAGGGGGCTCGCGCGGGCTGCACTGAGCTGGATGTGTACCTCGCGGCGCTGAGAGTCGTGGCTGAGAAATCTGCCGGCCCGGCCGTGCTCGACGGCGACTTTGTGTCGGGTCCGCGGACGGCTGAGATCGGTGGGCCACCGACGCCTCGGGTCCTTCGTCCGGGCGATCTTCTGATTGTGGACGTGTACCCGCGCGTCGGTGGCTACTGGGCCGACTGCACGCGGAGCTATGTCGTCGGCGAGCCATCGACGGAACAGGCCGAGCTACATGCGCTGCTCGTCGAGGCCATGGAGGCGGGCGAGCGGCTCCTCGAGCCGGGGCGCCCTGCTGCGGAGGTCTACGAGGCCGTCAGAAGGGTGCTCGAGCGCGCTGGTTCCCGGGCCTCTTTTCCGCACCATGCCGGGCATGGCGTCGGGGTTACCCCTTCAGAGGATCCGCGGCTCGTCCCGGGAAGCAGCGAGAGGCTGCAGGCCGGGATGGTCGTGACGCTGGAACCGGGCCTCTACGGGCCGGCGGTCGGCGGCATGCGCCTCGAGGACAACTTTCTGGTGACGGATGACGGCGCCACGTGCCTCTCTCGCTATCCGCGGCGTCTGGTGACGCTTCCCTGTGACTAGGCAGGCCGACGATGCAGGCGAAGGCATGGGTGTGGCACGGCGATAGCGACCTCCGCCTGGAGGACATGGCGCTTGCCGACCCCGGGCCCGGGCAGGTCCTGCTTGCGGTCCGCGCCGCAGGCATCTGTAGCACGGATCTGCACGTCCTCGGTGGCGGGGTGGTCTTTGTCTCACCGCCGCATGTCATGGGCCACGAGGGCGCCGGGGAGGTTGTGGGCGTTGGGCCCGGCGTGCCTGAGGCGCTCCTCGGTCAGCGCTTTGCGGTGGACACGGTCTTTGGCTGTGGATCCTGTCGTTTCTGCCTGGGCGGGCGCAAGCACCTCTGCCCCTGTGTGCAGGAGATCGGCCAGACGGTCCCGGGTCTGTGGGCCTCCCATTGCCTGGTGCCAGCGAGCAATCTGGTGCCGCTGCCAGACAGCGTCTCGTATGCGGCGGCAACGCAGATGGAGACGCTCCACTGCGTGCTCGGCGGTGTGGACAAGCTGCGGCTTCTCGCTGGCGAGAAGGCCCTCATCCTCGGCTGTGGCATTGCTGGCATCCTCTTTGCGAGGCTGCTTCGTCTGCAGGGAGCCAGTCGGGTAGTGATCACTGGCACGCGCGAGAATCGGCTCTCCCTGGCTCGACGGTACGGTGCGGACGAGGCCATCAATGCGCGGCGCGTGAGCCTGGAAGATGTCCTGGGCAGCGAGCGCTTTGATGTGGTCGTTGAGACCGTTGGCAGCCGCGAAACGATCGCCGAGGCCGGCCGCTGGGCGGAGAGTGGCGGCCGGGTGCTCCTGTTTGGCATCCCGGCGGGGCACCGTGCTGAGCTGGACATCATGGACGCCATCTGGCGCGAGCTGCTCTACATACCAACAGGCAACGCACCGCAGGTATGGCCGCGGGTTGTGGCCCTCGTGGCCAGCGGCCTGGTGGACCTGGAGGCCCTCGTCAGCCGGCGCTTCCCCTTCGAGGCGCTGGACGAGGCGGTGCGCTTTGCCCGGGACCAGCACGATCAGCACGTCAAAGTCGTAGTCGAGAACCCGCGTTGACCGGTCTGTCGGAAGGAGAATGGGTATGCAACTGGGGACCACCGGAGGCGAGAGCGCAGTCCTGAGGGCGCTCACGGAGAGCGTCATTGGCGGCGAGGCAGAGCAGACGATGTCCCTGGCGCGGCAGGCGCTGGAGCTCGGCCTCGAGCCGATGCGCGCCATCGACGAAGGGCTCATTCCGGGCATCATGGAGGTCGGGCGCCGCTTCGAGTCGCACGAGTTCTTTCTGCCCGAGCTGATCATGGCTGCTGAGGCGATGAAGAAGGGCATGGCCGTTCTTGAGGAGGCGATCGTCGCCCGCGGGGGCAAGCGCGAGGCGCTGGCGACCGTCGTCCTTGGCACCGTCAAGGGTGACATTCACGACATCGGCAAGTCCATCGTCGGGGCAATGCTCACCGCCCATGGCTTTGTCGTCGTCGACCTTGGAGTCGATGTGCCGGCCGAGCGCTTCCTCACCGAGGTAGAGAAGCAGGGAGCGCAGGTGCTGGGGATGTCGGCCCTGCTGCCGACGACCATGCCGTACATGCAGCACGTCATCGAAGAGCTGACCAGGCGCGGCCTGCGGGACAGGGTCAAGGTTGTCGTTGGGGGTGCGCCGGTGACACCGGCCTACGCCGAGCGCATCGGCGCCGACGGCTATGGCGATGACGCCATCAGTGGCGTACGGGTCGTCCGCAGCCTGCTTGGGCTCGCCTAGACCGCTCACGAGGAGGGAATCATGCCTAGAAGAGGCCTCTGCGGGGGGCTCCTCAAGTTCATCCGTGAGGACGATCTGGAGCAGATCCGCTTCGCCGTCATCGAGGTCCTGTCGGAGGTTGGCGTGCTCATGGAGTACCGGCCCGCCCTCGAGCTCCTCGCAGACCATGGGGCCGAGGTGGATTGGGCCCACTCCATCGTGCGCATCCCGGAAGGACTGCTGCAGAAGGCTCTGCTCACGGCCCCCAGCCGCTTCACCCTGTACGGCAAGACGCCCGAATGGGATGTCAAGGTGGACCTCGAGCGGGTCTACACGATCGGCGGGTCCTGTGCCCTCTCGGTTCTCGATCTCGATGGCGTTCACCGCCCCGCGGTGCGCAAGGACCTGGTGGACCTGACGCGCCTGCTGGAGGCCATGCCCAACCTGGACATCATGCATCAGATCGTTGTGCCGAGCGATGTTCCGGAGCTCGGGTACGAGCTGATCAACTTTGCCACCTGCTACTCGATCAGCAAGCGCAACTACTACTCGCAGGCGCAGAGCGCCGAGTCGGTGCGCGATCAGGTGCGGATGGCGGCGGTGTTTCAGGGCAGCGAGGAGGCCGTGCGGCGCCGGCCGACCTTCACCGAGGTCGTCTGTATGGTCAGCCCTCTGAAGCATGAGAAGCAGAACTCGGAGGTGCTGATGGAGTCGGCCCGGTGGGGCATTCCCCTGTACATCGAGGTCGATGCCCTCTGCGGGGCCACCACCCCGGCGCCCATTGCCGGCACACTGGTCGAGTCGGGGGCTAACGTCCTCGCCGGCGTTGTGCTCGCCCAGCTCGTGAACCCGGGCGTGCCGTGCATCTACTCCATCGCCTCGGGCATCATGGACATGTCCAACGGTGCCTACTCCGGAGCCGCGCCCGAGACCACCCTGATCCACGCGGCGACGGCGCAGGTAGCCCATCGCTTCGGGCTGCCGTACCAGGGCGGCACGGGCATCGATGCCAAGCTGCCCGATGCGCAGGCGGGCTACGAGCGGGCCCTGCAGGTGCTGACCAATATCCTCGCAGGCACCAACTTTGTGCACCTCTCCTATGGCATGATGGAGCAGATGCTCCTCGCCAGCTATGAGCAGGTCGTGATCGACGAGGAGATCATCGGTGCCGCCTACCGCATCGCCCGCGGCTTTGAGGTCAATGACTATACCCTTTCCGTGGACCTGCTCGCCCGCATTGGGCCGCTTGGCGGCCACTTCCTCAGGGAGCGGGAGACCCGCGAGTTCTACCGCAAGGACCGCTGGCTCCCGACCATCACCGACCGCAACACCTGGGACACGTGGCAGGCCGCCGGCGGGAAGGACATGCGGCAGGCGGCCAACGAGCGGGCGCGCGCCATCCTCGCGCGCGAGGAGCCGTGGGCTGTGACTCCCGAGCAGGCCGAAGAGATCGAGCGCATCGCCCAGGATGGCGTGGCCAGGGCGCAAGCGCGCCGGCAGCAGCTGCAGTGAGGCAGGGCCATGAGCAAGCCAAATGAGAGAGCCGTACAACGCCGGTGGGACTGGCACTACCCCCTCATGGCGCGGGCTGAGGGCATCTACCTGTGGGATGCCGACGGCAGGCGCTACATCGACGGATCCGGGGGCTCGTCGGTGGTCACGGCCATCGGCCATGGGGTCAGGGAGATCCCGGAGGCGATGGCGCGGCAGGCGAAGGACTATGCCTTCTATCCCGCCCATGCCTTCTCAAACCCCAAGCTGCTGGAACTGGCCGACCTGATCGCCGAGATCGCCCCTGGCGAGCTGCGCAACCGCTGCAAGACGTGGATGACCGTCACCGGCAGCGACGCAACCGATGATGCGTCGCGCCTCGCCCGGCAGTACTGGGTGGTAAAGGGCAAGCCGAGCAAGCACATCATCCTCGGCCGCTGGCAGGCCTTCCACGGCGACAACATCTTTGCCGTCAGCATTTCCGGCCTCAGCGCCCGGCGTCGGCTCTTTACGCCGATGTTCCGGGACATGCCCAAGATCCCTCCCGCCTTCTGCTACCGCTGCTACTTTGAGAAGACCCATCCGGGCTGCGGCCTCCTCTGCGCCCGGGTGCTGGAGGATGCCATCTGCCAGTCCGGTCCGGAGAATGTGGCCGCGTTCATTGCCGAGCCCGTCGTCGGCTCGGCGCTGGCGGCATGCCCGGCACCGGAGGGGTACTTTGAGGTGATCCGGGAGATCTGCGACCGGTACGAGGTGCTGTTCATCGCCGATGAGGTCATGACCGCCCTCGGCCGCACCGGCAAGATGTGGGGCATCGAGCACTGGGATGCGACGCCCGACATCATCGCCCTCTCCAAGGCTCTCACCGGCGGTCACTACCCGGTTGCCGCGGTCGTCGCCCGGGAGGAGCTGTGGGAGACTCTGCGCGCTGCCAACGCGCACTTTCGTGCCGGACACACCCTGAACGCCTCCGTCATCGGCATGGTCGCCGCCATTGAGACGATCCGCTACATCCAGAAGCACAACCTGGTCGAGAACGCGCGCGTGGTCGGCGCGTACTTTCTGGAGCGGCTGCACGAGCTGCTCGCCTATCGCACCGTTGGGGATGTGCGGGGGCTGGGCCTGATGGTCGGCGTCGAGTTCGTGGCCGATAAGGAGACGAAGGCACCCTTCCCGCCTGAGCGGGAGATATCCAACCTCTTCTCGAGGTTCACTTTTGAGCGCGGGCTCATCACCTATCCCTGCGCGGGCACGGTGCGTGGGGTGGCTGGCGACACGATCCTCATGGCTCCGCCGCTCATCACCACCCGCGAGCAGATCGACGAGATCATGGCCATCCTGCATGAATCAGTGCGGGCATTTGAGGTGGAGATGCTCTAGCCGGCAGGCGCGGGGCCACGGGCCCTGGCCTGGTCCAGGTGATCGACAGGAAGGCCCACACCATGAAGCTGAGCTGCCTGCCAGTGTCCTTCTTTCGTGATATCCAGGAAGGGCGGATGAGCGTGGCCGCCTGGGCCGAGATGGCTGCCCGCGCTGGCCTGGACGCCCTGGACCTCAGCATCGCCTTCGTGCCCGACCGGTCCGAGCGCGCCGTCTCGGCGCTCCGGCGAGACATCGCGTCGGCGGGGATGTCTGTGGCCATGCTCACGGCCTATCCCGATTTCACGCACCCAGACCCCGCGCGCCGGGAGTGCGAGCTGGCGCTGGCGGAGGAGACGGTGCACGTGGCAGCTTGGCTTGGCGCCTGCCTGGTGCGGGTGACCGCCGGGCAGGCGTACCCCGAGACGGGGCGTGAGGAAGGCATCTCCTGGGCTGTCGAGGGGCTGACGCGCCTGGCCGAGAGGGCGGCCGGGAGCGGCGTGACCCTGGTCTACGAGAACCACGCCAAGCCCTTCGTGTGGCAATACACCGACTTTTCCCAGCCGCCCGAGGTCTTTGTCGAGATTGTGCGGCGCACCGAAGGCACCGGGCTGGGCGTCAACTTTGACACGGCGAACGCCACCGCCTTTGCGGACGATCCCCTTGCGCTGCTCGAGCAGGTGATCGAGCGTGTGGTCAGCATCCATGCCGCCGACACGTCGGCGCGTGGCGCTCTGAAGATGGTCCTGCTTGGCACGGGGCTGGTCCCCTTCGCGGCCATCTTCAGGCGGCTCAAGCAGGCGGGCTTTGAGGGGTGGATCTGTATGGAGGAGGGGTCATTCCAGGGCGAGGAGGGTGTGCGGGCAGCGGCCCGCTACATCCGCGAGACCTGGGAGAGCGCCTGAAGGGGAGGTACAGTGCCAGAGCGATTGGTGCTTCTGCACACGATGCCCGGCGTGGCCAACCTCTTTGCCGAGCTGACGAAAGAAGTGCTTCCGGGCGAGATCGAAGTGTGGCACGTCGTCGATGAGATACTGATCAAGACGGTGCTTGCGGCCGGGCGTGTCACGCCTCTCATCCATCGGCGCGTCGCCGAGCATGTCATCGCGGCTGAAGGGGCCGGGGCGCGGGCCGTGCAGTTCACCTGCTCGTCGATCTCTCCGTGCGTGCCGGTTGTCGCGCCGCTCGTGGGCATTCCGGTGTTGCGCATTGAGGCGGCGATGGTGGAGAGGGCCCTCGCGCTTGGCAGTCGCCTCGCCGTCGCGGCCACCGCTCCGACGGCCCTCGGGCCCGTCGCCGAGAGCGTTGAGGAAGCTGCCGCGAGGAAGGGGAGGCCTGTCGAGGTCGAGCGTGTGTTGTGTGCTGGCGCATACGAGGCCCTCACCCGAGGTGACCTGGCGACCCACGACCGGCTGGTTGCGGAAACGGTCTCCGGGCTTGCCCGTCGCAGCGATGCGGTGCTGCTCGCCCAGGCTTCCATGGCCCGAACCCTCGCTGCTCTGCCGCCCTCCATGCCTCAGGACCACATCCTCACCAGCCCGCGGCTCGCGCTGGAGCACGTCCGAGAGCTTTTTTCCGGCGCGTGAGCGGTACGCTGCCCGCAGGCAGGCGGTTGTGCAGATAAGGGTGTTTTGGGCCTCGCTGGCGCGCTGCAGCGCGCCAGCGAGGCCCAAAACACGCTGTAAGGTGTTCCCCCTCCCCGAGGCGTTCAGGGATGGACGGCCATGTCCTCGCGCTATTACCGAGGGCTGTCCACCCTTGAACCCCGGTGTGGACGCCACCGCGTACGCCCCGGGGAGCCATCCATTACCCGCAAGTGGCCTGGGGGAGCGTAGGCCCCCGTGGCCTGCGCAGCATCTCGCGGCGCCGCCC
>DYEI01000356.1 GCA_020725765.1 Anaerolinea sp.
CGGCTGCCGCTCGGCGTGTCCCGAGCAGCGGTGTGTACGGCGGGTGGTCCGCTGGGATAGGCGCCGCGGGGGCGGGGTCAGGGGTGGGGGCCCCCTCGATGGGCCATGCCCTCGCCCTACGACGAGCCGCGGGAGAGTCGGCGCCTATGGGCGAGCGGGGTGGGGACAACACGTGGCAGGCGGTGCTGCCCGGAGGCGAGACTGAACAGTTGCCTGCATCGGTGGATTGACTCTAGCCCCCCTCAATGCTACAATAGGCCCACAATACCTGGTGACGTTGACGGAGACGAGTAGGCGCCCGAGGGCTCCCAGAGAGTCGCCGGTGCTGGGAAGGCGATAGCCACCGGCTGCCGAAATCCACTCCCGAGTCGCCGGCGGAAAGCGTGCGCGAGTATGCCGGCCGGTGCTCCCGTTAGCGAGCGAGGGCATCGCTGATGCCGCAGAGGCCGCCGACCGTGAGGCGGCGGCGAAGAGAGGTGGCACCACGAGGAGTTGCGCTCCCCGTCCTCTTTCGGGACGTGGGAGCGTTCGTTTTTCGCCATGCGCCGGGCTCGGGCAGCCCGCCAGCTCATGAGAGGAGATACAGGCCATGATCGATCTCAGGCTCATCCGTGAGCACCCCGATCTGGTCCGCGAGGCGCTGGTCAGGCTCAACACGACCGCACCCATCGACGAGATTCTGGCGCTGGATGCCAAGCGCCGAGACCTGCTCCAGCAGGTAGAGGCGCTCAAGGCCCAGCGCAACGCCGTGTCGAAAGAGATCGCACGGTTGAAGGACGAGGCAGAGCGCCGCGCGCGCATCGACGAGATGCGCAGCGTGGGTGAGGAAATTGGCCGGCTCGATCAGGACGTGCGCGCCGTCGAGGAGCGGCTGAACCTGCTCCTTCTCGAGGTTCCCAACCTGCCCCATCCCGATGTGCCGGTAGGGGAGGACGAGAGCGAGAATGTGGTCGTCCGCACGGTGGGCGAGGTGCGCCGTTTCGACTTTGAGCCGTTGCCTCACTGGGAGCTCGGAACCAGCCTCGGCATCATAGACTTTGAGCGCGGGGTCAAGGTATCGGGAAGCCGGTTCTTCGTCCTCAAAGGGGACGGAGCGCGGCTGCAGCGGGCGCTGATTGCCTTCATGCTTGACCTGCACACGCGCAAGCATGGCTACACCGAGGTGTACCCACCCTTCCTGGTTCGCCGCGAAGCCCTCGTGGGCACCGGCAACCTGCCCAAGTTCGCGGACAACCTGTACCACGACGTCGAGGACGATCTCTGGCTGATCCCGACCGCCGAGGTGCCGGTGACCAACCTGCACCGCGAGGAGATCCTCGAGCCGGGAACGCTCCCCCTGTACTATGTGGCCTATACGGCCTGCTTCAGACGCGAGAAAGCGGCTGCGGGCAAGGACACGCGCGGCATCAAGAGGGTGCACCAGTTCGACAAGGTTGAGCTCGTCAAGTTCGTGGCCCCGGAGACGTCGGACGAGGAGCTTGACCGCCTCGTGGCCGACGCCGAGGAGGTCTGCAGGGCGCTGGGCATCCCGCACCGGGTCGTGATGATGTGCACGGGTGACCTGAGCTTTACGGCTGCCATGAAGTATGATATCGAGATGTGGGCTCCGGGGAGCCAGGAATGGCTCGAAGTGTCGTCCTGCAGCAACTTTCGCGATTTCCAGGCCCGCCGTGCAGGTATCCGCTACCGGCCGGCTGCGGGCGCACGGCCCGAGTACGTGCACACTCTGAACGGCTCCGGGCTGGCGCTGCCCCGTACCCTGATCGCAGTGATGGAGAACTATCAGCAGGCCGATGGGTCCATCGTGATCCCTGAGGTCCTGCGGCCGTACATGGGTGGGCAGGAGGTCATCCGGTAGGGGCCGGCCCGGGGCAAGGTGGCCGGAGTGAAGGGGCGCTGGCGCGCAGACGCCTGGCCTGGCGTATCCTGTGCCGACTGCGTTGCGCGCAGCGTGCTCCTGCAGGTCACAGCTCCGAGCGCCGATGCAGGGCCTGCCGGGAATGCGCCATGTTCGCAACAGCCGCGGATACCCGACCCTGCGAGAGGGCGTTCAGTGCCCTGGATCGGGCCGGCCATTGATTGACAGCCTCCCCCAACTCTGGTATACTGTGTCGCGCCAGGGATGGGGTAGCAATCCCCGGCAACAGCCGGAGGGATGGCAGAGCGGACGATTGCGACGGTCTTGAAAACCGTTGTGGGGGCAACCTCACCGGGGGTTCGAATCCCTCTCCCTCCGCCAGGGCATCCTGGGCGGGAGCCGTCGAAGAGTCTCAGATGGCATGCGACGCACCGGCTTGGGTGCCGCACGGGACACGGGGAGATGCCAGAGAGGCCGAATGGAGCCGCCTGCTAAGCGGTTGAGGGGCTTAATCGCTCCTCCCAGGGTTCGAATCCCTGTCTCCCCGCCACGTGCCCCCGTAGCTCAGGGGATAGAGCGCAGCGCTGCGGACGCTGAGGCCACAGGTTCAAATCCTGTCGGGGGTACCAGGTTAGACCGATAGGCCCTGCGATTGGGTGGTGCCGGCCCATGCAGGGCCTTACTCTTGCGGACGACCCGTGGGGCCAGCACTCAACGTCACAGAGTGGTTCCTTGAGGAGGAACCGTATGTCGGCTCTAGGCGGTTTGGGGCCGCTTTCGGTGCTGGTGCTTTACACCGAGGTCGAAGCCGTTCTCAAAGGCGAAGCGATCGACCTCATCGCCGATCAGGAGACGGCCCGCGTGGCCCGGGAGATATCCTCCGGCCTGCGTGCGCTGGGGCATCGCGTGGCCTGTGTGGGGGTTGCGCGGGACGTCGAACGTGCCATCGCACCCTTTGCGCCGGAAGAGTGGGTCGTCTTCAACCTGTGCGAGAGCCTCGGGGGTGACTCTGCTCTCGAGCACACCGTCCCGCCGATTCTGGAGGCGCACGGGTTTCGGTACACGGGGGCCCCCGGCCCTACGATCGCCGCCTGCCTGGACAAGGCGGGCACCAAAGAGAAGCTGTTGGCCGCTGGCCTTCGGACTCCGCGATACGCCCTTCTCTCCTCTCCTGGAGAACCCTGTGACGTCCCCTTCCCTGCGCTCGTCAAGCCCTCGCAGGAGGATGCTTCGGTCGGCATCACTCTCGATTCGGTTGTCTCCGATGCTGAGGCGTTACGCCGGCAGGTGGCCTATATCGTCGAGCGGTATCGGCAGCCGGCGCTGGTCGAAGAGTTCATCTCCGGGCGCGAGTTCAACGCTGCCATCTGGGGCAATGACGAGCCGGAGCCGCTGCCACTCTCCGAGATATCGTATGCCGAGATTCCCGATCCGTTGCACCGTCTGCTGACGTACGAATCCAAGTGGGTGGAGGACTCGTTCGCCTACGCCCACACACCGGGGATCTGCCCGGCCCCTGTTGACCCGGAGCTCGGCGACCGACTGGTGCAGACGGCGCTGGCCGCCTTCCGGGTAATGGGCTGCCGCGGATACGCCCGCGTGGATATGCGCGAGCGCGGCGGTGTGCCCTATGTTCTGGAGGTGAATCCAAACCCCTCCCTCTCCTCTGAGGGCGGGTTCGTGCGTGCGGCTGGCGCTGCAGGCTATGATCAGGCCCATATGGCCGAGCGGATAGTGGGCTTCGCCCTTGAGGTCGGCAGGACCCGCTGCACGATGCGGAGGCCAAGAGCGTGATACCAATCACGCCTGCCCTGCGCGAGTATTTCCGCATGGAGACCCTGGGCGCCTACCTGGGGAACAGCGAACTGCTGGACATAGATGGCGTCCTCGTCGATGTTGCCAACGTACTGCGGCGAAGATACCGGTGCGATACCTCCTGCTGTGTCTACAGGCTGGACCGTGAGGTGTATGGTCGCTCCCTGGGCGGCGATTGCTGCCACCGTCCTGAGGTCCGCCTGGCTGTGGGCGAGGAGGAGGGGCTGCTCATGCACCTGGAAGGGATCATGCGGCACATGGCGCCCGGATCGCGGGAGATGCTGGTCGGGCGCCTGGCACGCTGTCGCGAAGATCCCGGCCTGGCCTTCTCGGCCCCGGTCATCGTCAATGGGCGGCTCACCGGCCACCGTCGGCTCAGGCTGACTCCGGCCGGCGACTGCCTCTTTCGCTTTGAGGGATATGAGAATGGCCGCCCCTTCGCGCGCTGTGCAATCCACGCCTACCTGCTGGAGAGTGGCCTGCCGCTGTGGGGCATCAAGCCGATGACCTGCTGGGTGTGGCCGCTGGCAGTTGTACCCCTCTACGACGGGCGGCTGCTGCTCACGTTGCACACCCGGGATACACTGATGTTCACCGGGGAAGGGCACTATCACGCGTCGCGACCCTGCCTCCTGCACCCGCCGGAGGATGCGCCCTTTGTCTATCAGACTGCCGAGCAAGAGCTGCGGCAGCTCCTCGGAAATGGTTTCTACGATCACCTGCTGAAGGCCATCAGCGAGCCCACGCCCCATGGCGTGCTTGCCAGGGGCGAGCCGATGACCAGGGCGGGGCAATCGCCTGTCCATAGCACCGTGTAAGGGGCATGACCCATGCTTGAGGCACCCACCAATGCCGATGTCGGGAGTATCGTCGAGCTGATCGAGCAGGCCGGCGTGTTTGGGCCGATGGACGTCCAGTGCGTGCGCGAGCTGCTCGCCGACTACTTTGGCAAGGCCGACGGTGGAGGCTATCGGTTCATCGTCTACCGTCGAGATGGGCGCGTGCTGGGCATGGCCTGCTACGGCGCGACGCCTCTCACCGAGGGGACGTTCGATCTGTACTGGCTGGCGGTGGCGCCGAGAGCGCGGCGCGGAGGGATCGGCCGTATCCTTCTCGAACGGGTGGAAGCCGATGTACGGCGCGAAGGGGCGCGGATGCTCGTTGTGGAGACCTCAGGCACTCCCGAATATGAGCCCGCGCGCCGGTTCTACCTGGCGCGCGGCTATCACCGTCAGGCGACGATCCCCGACTTTTATGCCCCTGGGGACGACCTGGTGATCTACGTCAAGCGGTTCGACACCTCCGGCCGATGACAGGCAGCTGGCGCCATCGCGCCGTGCTTTGGAACGGCGCGATGGCTGTAGACCGCCAGGTGCGGGCCGGTCAACCCTCTTCCGGGAGCGCGCCTCGCGCCTCGCGGAGGAGTCTGTCGTACTCTGCAACCCTGGCGTACTCTTCTTCCCAGAAGGAAGGCGAGCGCATGGCACGCAGGTAGCTATCCGGGTAGCCGAGGCCGCTCCAGAGCGCCTCTTTCTCTCGGTGAAGGCGCTCCTTCTCGCCGGCTCCGCGGAGGTCATACAGGCCGGTCCCTTCGCCTCCTGAGAAGACAAGGCGCGCCCGCAGCCGCAGAATCGCCTGGTCGATGTGCCCGCTCTCCCGCTCCAACCCGGCCATGGCCGACGGATAGCGGTCAAAGCCGTCGGTGGCTATGGTGACAATGTTGCGGCCCGACGGGATGCTCAGCGACCTGGCCACCCTGATCGCACCGAGGATGTTGCAGACGCCCGAGAGGCCAAAGAGGTCCACCAGCGACTCGGCGGCTCCCTCGGGCACACCAAGCGCCCGCGTGAGCACCTGGGCGCCCTCCTGGATCACGCGCAGGCCCCAGAGGCAATCCTCCTCTGCAACGAGCACGGCATAGTCCGTGTTCAGCACGTTGTGGATCAGGCTCACGATGCCGTCGCCGATGCCTTCAATGCGGTGCTTGCCCCGCCGGGAGCAGGAGAGGAAAGGGGACTCCCGAGGCTCAACAGCGACGACCAGCGCGTCGTCAAAGTGAGCCTTGATCTCGTCGCCCGCTGCGAGGGTCCCGGCCGATCCGGGGGCCGCCACGAAGGCGGCCACGCGCGCATCGCCGAAACCAGCAGCGGCCTCGAGGATGCTGCCTCCGGTCACAAACCGATGGAAGCGATAGTTGGCCATCGCCTCGAACTGGGCCAGCGCCCTGCAACTGGGGTCGCCCCCGTACCGCTCGTGGGTGAGGCGAAGGAGCTCGCGCAGGTCGCCCTCGCCGTTGGGTATAAGGTCGACCCTCGCCCCGTACCGGCGGACGCGCTCGTATCGCTCGTCCGTGAGTCCTTCGGGCATGACCACAACGGCCTCGTAGCCTTTGGCCCGCGCGACGTAGGCGGCGCCGATGGCAAAGTTGCCGGTAGAAGGGGCCACGAGTGTCACCGAGCCAGGGCGGAGCTGTTCCTCGAGCTCTGCCTCCATGAGAGCGGCGTAGGCCGGACCGATCTTGTGGCTGCCCGAGGGAAAGTGCTTGCCGATGAGCACGAGGATGTTGGCTTCGACCCCGGTCAGCTCGGTTGGGAGCCTCACCACGCGCACCCGGCCTCGCTCGTCCCGCCAGTTGATACCAAAGAGGTCGACCCCCGTTGGCTCCCGGTCACGGCCATTGGGTCGCCCCTGCAACAGTGTCGGGGGCACCAGCGAGGGGTCCAGCATCTCGCTGTACGTCGGCCCCCAGACTATGCCATGTGCCGACATCTATCCTCCGCCGTCCAGATCATAGGGTGTGATGGGTGAAGGAGTTGGTCTCTGTGTCGTAGAGCCCGTACGAAGGTGGCCGCTCGCGCCCAAAGACGGCGCCCGGGTTGGCGAACAGCGTCCGGCCAATGGTGCGCAGGTCCGGCTGGTGCGTGTGGCCCGAGAACACAGCATCGTAGCGACCGAGGGCAGCGAGGCCTTCGCCGAACTGCGGGTAGTGGACGAAGGCCAGCCGTCGGCCGCCGGCGTCGATCTCCCCCATCGGTGCCGCCAGCGTGACGTTCGGATGCTGGGCGGCAACTCGTGTCATGAGGAGGATGTCGCCGTCGTTGTTGCCAAAGGTCACGTGCACCGGCCCGGCAAAGCGCTCTGCGATGAGGCGCAGAGTGAAGGGCGCGCACAGGTCCCCGCACACGACGAGGATCTCTGCGTCTGCCAGCCCTGGCAACAGGCGCTCCAGCACCCAGACGTTGTCATGCGTATCGCTCAGCACTGCGATTCTCATGCTCACCTCCAGGATGGGATGGTGATTCTGTTGTGGACCCGGGGGCACCTGGGATACCTTGAGTTGACCCGGTCTGCAGCGTGTACTTCCCCTGTCTTGCCGTGGTGTGCCGGCGGGGGACTAGCTGCCGGGGAGCTTGCCGGCGAGGCGCCGGTAAACCCTGGTCAACGTCGTCAGGCCGTGAATGAGAGGAGTCGTCCGCGTACCCGTCGCTGTGCCTCGGCGCAGGGCCGCCAGGAACGAAGATGGGCTGTCGAAAGACTCGATCTCCACGTAGCCCCGGCCGATCTCATAGGCCACGTGTGCGTCGCTGCCTGCCCCCATAGCCAGGCCGTGAGCCTCGGCTATGCGGCGGGCCAGTGCCGTGTTCTGATGAACGAGGTCGCGCGCGTTAAAGACCTCGAGGACGTCCACGTGCTCGATGATGCGCTCCAGGCTCTGGCGTCCGAGTGAGGAGCGTCGCAGTCGGTCCAGCGGGTGCGGCACGTAGACGAGACCTCCCTGCTCCCGGATGGCGGCGACCGTCTCCTCTGGCGAGAGTCCAGGCGGTATCTGGCGCTCGAGGAAGAGCCCGGCGATCTCTCCCTCGGTGGTTCTGATCTCCTCTCCTACGATGACCACAAAGGGCGCCCGCTCCCGCAGCGCCAGCGCTCCATCGATTGTGTTGTGGTCGAGGACGGCGAGGCCATCGACGCCTCGCCGTCCTGTCGCCTCCACGAGCTCTGAAAGCGTCAGCAGAGAGTCGCTCGAGTAGAGCGTGTGCACATGCAGGTCTAGTCGCATTTCTCCTAACCACAGGGGACCCACTGCCGGCATTCGGCACAGGTCCTCCGCGAGCTTTGCAGAGTATACCCGTATCCGGGCTGCTGTCCAACTGCCAGAGGCTAGCCTGCCCAGTCCATCGGTGCTGGAGGTGCAAAGCTGGAGGTGACCTCCACGGGCTCACCTCGCTCCGCAGAGGCAGCGATGGCGCAGAGTATCTCGACCACGTGGGCCGCCTGCGCCCCCGTTGCCCGCTGCGGACGCCCCTCGCGGATGGCGTCGTGCAGCTCCACGAGCGCCCGCCCCCACTCGATTCCCTTGAACGGCTCGCGCACGTGCGGGACGGGCGCGAAAGGCTCGCCAAACCTGGCGAACTCGACCGGGGCGCTGAACTCCTGGAAACATCCCAGCCACAGCGAACCGGTGTCCCCGTGGAACTCGAGGCCCCGCTGCCTGGTCGAGCGGACGTAAAAGTTGGTGGTGAGTCGCACGACGGTGCCGTCGGCCAGCTCGATGGCCGCGACGATCCAGTCCGGCGTGTCAATGTGGAAGGGACGGCCCTCTCTGGTGACGCGGTCAGGAAACAGCACACGGCCACGGGCGGTTACGCGCCTCGCCGGCGCGAAGAAGGTCGTGACCAGCGTGAGCGGGTACACACCCACATCAAAGAGCGGCCCAACCTTGTAGAAAGGCTCGGGATTGGGGTGCCAGGTCTCGATGCGGCCATGGTTCACCTCGGCATAGACAAGGCGGACCTTGCCGAGCCTGCCCTCGCGGATCACCTTCCAGGCTGTCTGCTGGGCCTCGCCCATGAAGGTGATGGGCGAGGAGCTGAGCCTCAGCCCCTTAGCGTCGGCCATGTCGGCAAGGGCCTTCGCCTCAGCATAGGTCATGGCCAGGGGCTTCTCCGTGTGCACATGCTTGCCGGCGTTGAGGCACTGGGCGATCACGGTGGCGTGGGCGTGGTGGATGGTGAGGTTCACCACCACGTCGACCCGGTCGTCGGCGAGGAGGTCGTCGAGGGTCGGGTAGGCCACGCCGCCGTACCTGGCCACGAACTGCTGGGCGCGCTCGGGGATGACGTCGGTGGCACCGAGTAGCTCGATCTGCTTGTAAGGCTTGAGAGTCTCCGCATAGGGTCCTGCGATGTTCCCGCAGCCGACAAAGGCGATCCTGAGTGTATCCTGCGGCATGGTAAGCTCCTTGAATCTGCGTTCACACGGTTCAAGAGGGGTTGATCCCAGTGGCCCATATCATACGCCATTGCCGACGCGGCGCCAAAAGGCCGAGGCGGCGCAAGCCCGCGCCCGGCCCGGCTGGCCCGAGGGCTCCTGAGACCTGCGGTGCGGTGCCCGGCGTGGTGCAAGTGTGGCACGGGCCAGGAGGCGGCGATTGAGGCCACCTGTCTCTCCTTGAACCCCGCCGTTAGCGCGGTGGGGGTGGAGCGGAACACGCTGGTGGCATGGCGCACGGGTGCCAGAAGGCACGGTGGGCTGGCGATTGTGCCTGTCTCTGCGCCCCTGGGGGTGGATGGAGGCCTCTGGCCGCCAGACGGGGCCGCTCAGCGCCCGAGGGCCCGCCAGATCAGCCCGGCGATGAGCGCGGCAGCTGTCAGCCAGGTGGCCACGACGACGGCAGCTGCCCGTCCGCTTGACGGCACCCCTGCGGCCAACTCTGCCCGGGCGCGCTCGCGACACTCGGCCATGACGGAGCCGGGGATGAGGTGCAAGAGGAGGGCGATCCCCAGGGGGACGAGCACCAGGTCGTCTATCTGGCCCAAGACCGGGATGGGGTCGGGGATGAGGTCGATGGGGCTCAGGGCGTAGGCAACGATGGCCGCCGCCAGCCCCCGGGCGTACCATGGCACCCGCGGGTCACGGCACGCCAGGTAGATGGCATACGTCTCGGCCCTGAGCTCCTGTGCGCGTTGCCGCCAGCGGCCACAGCCTGCCAATGCGCGCCTCCGGTCAGACGGTCCAGCGCAGCGAGCGGACGATCGCGTCGAGGGTGTCGATCTGCCGCTCCTCGCCGGCGCGGACCATGCCGGTGATGACGTACCCGTCCGTGCCTCTGACAAGGTAGTACTGGACCAGCGCAAACTCGCGCTCCTCGGACTCCGGGCGCAGCACCGCCCGTACGCGCAGGGCACGACCCGGGGTGAGGCTGATCCACTGCTGGCTGAGCCGGGTGGAGGGGCCAAGCGCCTCCTTCAGCGATGCCACGGAGGCCCGAGCATACTGCTCGGGCGCCATGGGCTCGGCCAGGGGCTGACGGACAACGTTCAGCGTGGTGGCATCGCCCAGGGCGCCGTCGCGGGCCGCCGCCACCCAGAGGCCCCACCCGGCCCCGCGGTGCTCGCGCGCGGCCTCGGCCAGACGGGCAAGGACCTCTGCCTCCCCGGGGCTGAGCGTCTCACCTTCTGTGGGGAGGGCTTCAGGGTCGAGCGGCAGGACGCGCCAGTCCGGAGGGAGCGCCAGGACGTAGCGGTCCGGCTCGTTCCGATGGCGTTGCCACCAGCCCGGGGCCTGGGGCACCGCGCGCGCAGATGTAGGTTGCCGGAGGAATGGCAGCCTCGGTACGACGGCAACAAGCGCGAGCAAGACCCCCGCCAACACTGCTGCGGACGCGGCGGCATGGCGCCAGAAGCGGCCACCCTGCCAGGGGAATCGATATCGCCGCGCCAGGTCCATAAGCAACACCTCTGCGTTCGTCTGTCGGGTGGGCGTGGCCCGTTGAGGGCCACGCGACTAGACAGAACGATTATATCGATCTCCGGGGGGCGGTCAAGTGATGGGAGATGTGTAACTTCTCAGACCTGCAATCAGCGTATGCAACGGAGGTAGGCTGCTGGCAGGTCTGTCCGTCGGGGTTGGGCTGGCGCTGGCTCGTCGCGGACCCCCCCAGCTGGGCTTCAGGGGCGGACAGGTGGTCCTGTGCGAGGCGAGAGCATCCGCCGAGTGAGCTCGCGGACGGACGGGGTAGGATGCGATCTGCCGTTGCACGGCTGCCAACCCTGCAGCGGCGTCGCCAGACAGCGCCTGTCCGCCCGTGAACCCAGCCCCGAAGGGGCTTCGCCTCTTTCAGCGCGGGGCTCTCAGCCCCGCGCGGCACCGCGGGCGTGCAGGCGCCTGCCGCCCGAGGCTGCAGCCTCGGGCTGAAAAGAGCCAAGCCCCCTTCGGGGGCTGGGCCGATAGCACGGGCGAGGCGACGCCTCGCCCCTACAGTTGGGCGCCTGCCAGCGAGAGGGTGCGCCTGTCCGCCCCTGAACCCAGCTGGGCACGGCGTGCCGGCCCGGGAGAGGCAATGGGGGCGTTGCCGCGCCAGTCGCGCTACACGACCGCTCAGGAACGGCAGAGCCAGTAGGGGGAATGCCCTGCGGGGTGCGGAGAACACGTCGCAGCTGGTGCTGCTAGGCTGCGAGTCTGAACGGTCAAGGCAACCCCGCGCGGTTGGCTCGCGGGGGGCTCCAGGGTATAATCTTACGACAAGTCGACACGCGCTCTCTGCTCCGGGCAGGTGGGTGTGACTATGAGAACATACCGGCACGATGGCAGGACGGCCCAGGTCCTCGATGACCTGGTTGGCGACTCGCTGAGGGTGTTGCTCCCAACGACGGCCATCCTGACCTGGGTGTGGGCGTCGGTCGCGATCCTGGCGATCGAGGCCCGCGTCGTGCACGGGCTGGTAGTGCTTGGACTTGTCCTGGCTACAACCGCGTTGAGCTACCTATTGCACAGGCGCAACCTTGGACTGGCGGTGGCGGTCTACTTGACCGGCCTGACCCTCGCGCTGACAATCATCGCTACTGCCTTTGTGAGCCCTGCCTTGTTCTTTCTCTACATCCCGCTATTGCTGGTAACCGCGATGTTGACTGGCCCGGGCATCACCTGGGCAATGGCCCTGGTTGCCATCGTGTTGACTCTCGCTATCGGCAGGGGAGTGCACACTCTGCCCCTGGGACAGCTGCTCTCGCCGATCGTGTTCGTGCTGCTGACTGCCTTGAGTGCCTGGCTGAGCTCCCGTCGGCTGTTTACGGCCCTGGCCTGGGCGCTCTCCATGACCGCCGAGGCCCAGAAGAATGCGGAAGAGGCCCGCGAGCGGCGGGCAGAAGTGCGCAGCATCCTCAAGAGCCTGGAGGAGGCCTATGTCCGGCTGGAACGTGCCAACGAGGCGCTCATCTTTGCCCGCGAGGCGGCCGAGAAGGCCTACCGATTCAAGGCCGAGTTTGTGGCCAATGTCTCGCACGAGTTGCGTACACCACTCAATTTGATCGTTGGCTTCAGCGAGATGATGGCTACGGCGCCGGAAAGCTACGGAGGGACGCTTCTCCCCAACCAGTACCGTGGTGACGTGATGGCGATCTACCGCAGCGCGCGCCATCTCTCCGACCTCATCAATGACGTATTGGACCTCTCCCAGATCGAGGCCGGCCGCCTGCCCCTGCGCAGGGAACCCTCGGACCTTGGCAAGATCGTTGGCGAAGCGTGTGAGATCATGCGCGGCCTGGCGGAGGCGAAGGGCCTGCGACTCGACGTCAACCTGCCACCAGAGGTACCTCTGCTCTGCCTCGATCGAACGCGGATTCGCCAAGTGCTGCTAAACCTGCTGAGCAACGCTACTCGCTTTACCGACTGTGGCTGGATCCGTGTGAGCGCCGTTGTGGATGGGGACGAAGTGCAGATCACCGTGGAGGACTCGGGTCGGGGCATCCCAGCGGACCGGATGGCCCATGCCTTTGAGGCCTTTAGCCAGCTGGACGAGGAGCGGGCACGGGAAGGCAGCGGGCTGGGATTGGCGGTCAGCAAGCGCTTTGTGGAGCTCCACGGGGGCACGATGTGGATTCACAGCACCCCTGGAATGGGGACGACCGTCGGCTTTTCGCTGCCACTGCCGCAAAGCGGCAAGGCTGTGCCACTCACGCTCCTGCGAACGCCCGCCCCGCTATCTGGCGCACAGGGCCCGCGGTGGGTGCTGGTGCTACACGACGACGAGCACGCCGTCTCGCTGCTGCGACGATATGTCGAGGGTTACCACTTCCGAAGGGCCGATTCGGTGGAAGGAGCGGTCGCTCTGATGCGAGAGGCCCAGCCGGCCGCCGTCATACTGGATTCCTCTTGGCATGACCGTTGGATGCAAGTGGCGGACGCAGCGGACGTCCCGCCGCATCTGCCGGTCCTGACCAGTCCCCTGCCGGGGCTGCATCGCCTGGGCCTGCTCATGGGCGCTGCCGACTATCTGGCCAAGCCGGTGACACGGGAGGATCTGGCTGCGGCACTGGCGCGCCTGCCGCGGCCGGCTCGAACGGTGCTTGTGGTCGACGACGATCGACATCTGGTCCGCCTCCTGGCGCGGATGCTCACCGCCATTGACCCTTCCCTGTGCGTGTTGGAGGCATCGAGCGGGGCAGAGGGGCTGCAGATGGCCCGATCGCAGCGACCGGATGTAGTGCTGCTGGACTTGCTGATGCCCGCTGTCAGCGGGTTCGATTTCATGGAGGAGATCAAGGGGGACCAGACTCTGGCCGAGACCTCAGTGATCATCATGTCGGCACGGCCCGTTGAGCAGGAGCGGGCGCCGATCCTCGGCGAGTTGCGGCTGGCGAGGGTCGGCGGCTTCACCCTGAGTGAGATTCTGCAGCTGACGGAAGCGGCGCTCACGGGGTTGACGCAGTCGGCTGCAGTGGGCCCAGCCATCGCGTCAGCAACTGCAGGAGGTCAACCTGGCTGACTGGCTTGGTGATGTAGCCGCTTGCACCCATGGCCTCGGCGAGACGCACCTCGTTGAGCACAGAGCAGATCACGACCGGGATGTCGCCGGTGACGACAGAGGCTTTGAGCCCCTGCAGGACTTCCCACCCATCCTGGTCGGGCATCATGACATCCAGAATGATCAACTGAGGCCGGATATCCGCCGCTAGGCGAAGCGCCTCCTCGGCATTGGTGGCTCCGATGACGGTCACCTCGTGCCCGGCCAGGTAGCGTTGCATGAGGGCAACCAGGTCGGCGTTGTCGTCGATGACGAGAACGGTCGCCTGGCCCGCCGTTGGGATGCCTATCTCGGCGCGCCATTCGCCCCCGTGCCAGCCGGCCTCCAGGTGTCCTCCCTGTGCCTCGAGCAGGGCGCGTGCGACGGTCAGGCCGACGTCGGTTTCAGCAGCGCGAGGGGATGGCGCACCGGGTACGCGAGATCCGACGACGTCGAGGCGCAATGCTCTTGGCCGTGCCGAGATGTGAATGGTCAGATCACCGGAGCCGAGGGCATCGAGAGCATGCCGGAGGAGATTGAGGAGCGCCTGCCGCAGCATGACGCGGTGCGCGAACACCGGTGGCCATCGACCCGCGGAGGACACGTGGATCCGAATCCCGGACCGTTCCCCCAAGGGGACCAGGAGTGTCAGGACGCCTGCCAGCAGCTCCTGCAGGTCCAGCGGCTCCAGGCTGGCCGCCTGACGGAGGCGGGCGACCTCGGCCTCGGCCGGGTTCGCCAGGTCGACCGGGGGCCCGGTCCCCGAAGGGGTTAGCGCCAGGAGGTTGGCGCCCTGCTCTCGCAGACGGTCGTACAGGAGCCCTGCAACCGCCCTGACCCCTTTCCTCAACTCGCGGTAAGCCTGTCGCTCGCCAAGCCCGCGCTTCTGCGCGACCCTGTCCATCGGCAGCCCGTCGACATAACGGTAGGTGAGAATGGCATGGACACGGTCGGCTTCGAAGGAGGGATCGTCGGGGCGTGGCTTGATCTCGTCGATGCAGTCGAGCAACAGCCGCCTGAGCCTCTGTGCCCGCGTGACGCGGTCGAGGCTTCTGTCCGCATCGACCATTGTGGCCAGTGGATGGGTCTCCAGGTAGGCATAGTCGTAGAGGTGCATCAGTGCACCACGCACTAGGCGGACCAGTTGCGACGGGGAGACTGCGAGTTCTGCCATGGCGTCAGAAACTGGACAGAAGCATGTCAGAAAAACCCTACTGGCAAGGGGCCGTATCGTCTATACTATGTTGAGCAGGATCCAATGGCGCCCACCGCTCATTCTACTCCGTACCTGTGCCCGTGGCAATTGCTGGCATGCCGGGGCATTCGAAGCCTGGAACGGAAGGAGGCTGCTGGTAGCTCCGCCGCTCGGGATCGGCTTTGCACCGGCTCGTCTCAGGAGGGGGGCGGGTGGGGGCGACATGTGGCAGCCGGCGGTGCCAGGATGCGAGTCTGGACAGCTGCGCACACCAGCACGTGTTGAGGCTCGCTCTCAGCGCATGGGACGGAGCGAGGCCGTTGAAAGCTTCGCCCAATGGGATCGGCGTGGCGCCGGCTTGTCAGGCGAAGGGCGGGGAGCAACAACGCAGTCGCAGCCAGGGGGCCACGCGATGGAAGGGTAACAGCACCGCATGCGACGAGAGGCGTCGAGATAGTCGGCAGAGGTTTGAATGGAACATGAGGAGGAGAAGCAGATGCGTTCGACAAGAGTGACACGTCGCAAGCTGTTGCGCCTGGGTGCTCTTGCCCTGGGCAGCACAGCGCTCGCTGCTTGTGCAGCGCTGCCCACTGGTCCGGCGAAACCGACTGGGGAGCCGGCAAAGACCGCCGCCGAGACGACTGGGTTAGGCAGTCAACCCGGGCCCACGACGGCCCCTGGAGGAGTTCCCGTCAAGATCACGTTCATGATGTGGGCCTGGAGCCCGGAGAATGAAAAGTTCGAGCGAGACCGCATCGAGCTCTTCAACAACTCTCAGACGAAGGTCGTAGTAGAACCACTCATCATGCCCTACGAGGACATGTGGACCAAGCTGGACGTCCTCGTGGCCAGCGGGCAGGCACCCGACTCGGTGTGGTACGACTATGCGGCCTACAAGCTCATCGCCAAGGGTCAGTTTCTGGACCTGAAACCATACGTTGACAACGCCGCTGCCATGCTTGACGACAGCATCTACGACCAGGGCTTCTGGAAGCCAGCCAAGATGCTGGGTGGCGACAGCCCGTACGCGCTGCCCATCGGCGGCGAGGGAATGAACCTCTTCTACAACCGCGACCTCTTCGATGCGTCCAGCGAGCCGTACCCTACGGACGATCTGACGTGGGATGAATACCGCAACGTGGCCATCAGGCTGACCAAGGAAGAGGGGGGCAAGGTGGTGCAGTTTGGCACTTCTCTTGCCTGGCTACAGTCCTGGTGGGCCTGGGTGATGCTGCTGTGGAGCCGCGGCGTGGGCATCGTCGACAGCCACTTCAGTCCGACCCAGTGCACGCTCGACACGCCGGAGGCCATCGAGGCGCTGCAGTTCCTGCAGGATCTCATCTACAAGGACAAGGTGGCGCCCGATCCCGTGCAGGCTTCGGTGCTCTCAGAACAGGGCGGCGACTTTGCCTCCGGCAAGGTGGCCACCATGGTAGATGGCGGTTGGGATGTCGTCAGCTTCCGCAGCATCGACCGTTTCCAATGGGACATCGCACTCCTGCCCAAGGGACCAAAAGGCAGGATTAGTCCCTTCTGGATTGGCGGGCCTATGATAAGCAAGCAGTCCAGGAACCCGGATGCGGCCTGGGAGTGGACCAAATGGACCGCAGAAGAGGATGGCCAGGCAATGATCGCCAAGTCAGGACAGCAGGTCACCTGGCTCCGCAAGGCCCGCGAGATTGCACCCGAAGGCGCGGTGCCGGAGCACTATAGCAAGCGGTTTGAAACGCTCAACGACCTGGCACCGGCGGACGTTTGGAGCGAGCGCTGGAACGAGATCCTCGACAAGGTCTGGAACCCCGAGTTTGACAGGTTCTGGAAGGGCGAGATCACGGCCGCGGAACTGGTCAAGGCTATCGCGCCCGAGACGACCAAGATGTTGCAGGGCGCCTGAGACTCTGTGGCAGGGGGCTCGCTCCAAACGAGCGAGCCCCCGCAGCGGGCGGGTTGCAGCGCGGACGTCTGTCGGGATGGGCCACCAAAGGGAATGTGAGCGGTGTCGGTTCAGAGACGTGCTCGGGTATGGAGTGGGATGGGCAGGCTGGCTAGGCGAGAGGCGCTGGAGTGTTACCTGTTTATCAGTCTCGCTGTGGCCGGCTTCTTGATCTTTCAGGCAGGGCCGATTGGCGTGTCGGCTTTCTTGAGCCTGACGAACTCGGAGTTGGTGGGAACGCCGGCCTGGGTGGGGTTGCGCAACTACTCCGCGATGCTGCACGACCCTCTCTTCTGGCAATCACTGAAGGTCACGGTGACCTACGCTGTGGTGGCTGTGCCACTGGGGCTGGCGCTGTCTCTGCTGGTCGCGCTTCTCATGAATCAGAATGTGCGCGGTATCTCGGTCTTTCGCACCGTGTACTATCTCCCGTCGGTGATTTCGGGAGTGGCCGTTGCCGTTCTCTGGCGGTGGATTCTCAATCCCGAGTTCGGCATCCTCAATCTGCTTCTGGGATATCTGCGCATCGATGGGCCCAACTGGTTGCTGGACCGGCAGTGGGCGCTGCCGTCGCTGATTCTGATGAGTCTGTGGGGGATTGGCGGCAGCATGATGATCTATCTGGCGGGTCTGCAGGGCATACCCACGCACCTCTACGAGGCGGTTGAGATCGACGGTGGTGGCATGTGGGACAAGTTTGCCCATGTGACGATTCCCATGATCTCGCCGGTTGTGTTCTTCAACCTGGTTACCGGGATAATCTGGACGTTTCAGGAGTTCACTCGCGTCTATGTCATGACGCAAGGCGGGCCTAGCAATGCCACTCTATTCTATGGTCTGTATCTCTACCGAAACGCCTTCAGGTACTTTCAGATGGGCTATGCTTCTGCTCTGGCCTGGGTGTTGTTGCTCATTATCCTCGCAATGACCCTCATGCTCTTCAGGACGTCGCAGCTGTGGGTGTACTACGAAGGAAGCGTGGAGAAGGCATGAGCGTTTCCATGTTGCCTGCCACCTGGCGTCTGGGCCGGTCCAGGAGTCGTCTCTTGCTGCGCATTGTGGTCTATCTGGCGCTGATCAGCGGGGGGATCGTGATCATGATCCCCTTTTTCTGGATGATCTCTACTTCGCTGAAGAAGCAATGGGATGTGTATGCCTTTCCGCCGGTATGGATCCCCAATCCGCCGCAGTGGCAGAACTATGCGCAGGCGTTGACGGTGTATCCCTTCCACCTGTACTTTCTCAACACGCTGCGTATCACGGTGCTGACCTGCCTGGGCACCACGCTCTCAAGCTCCCTTGCGGCGTATGGGTTTGCGCGCCTGCGTGCCCCGGGGCGCGACGTTATCTTCATGGTGCTGTTGAGCACCATGATGCTGCCCTACGCTGTCACCATGGTGCCTCTCTTCATGCTCTTCAACAGCCTACATTGGGTGAACACATTTCTCCCGCTCATTGTGCCGCACTTCTTTGGGAACGTATTCTACATTTTTCTGTTGCGGCAATTCTTCCTCACGATTCCTACCGAGTTGGAGCAGGCGGCGCGCATCGATGGCTGTAGCTCCCTGATGATCTACCGGCGGATCATCCTGCCGCTATCTGTGCCTGCGCTGGCGACGGTGGCCATCTTCCAGTTCATGGACTCGTGGAACGACTTTCTTGGACCCCTGATCTACTTGAGCGATGAGGCCAAGCGAACGGTTGCGCTGGCTCTGGCGTATTTCCAGGGCTCGGCCAAGATCGGTCCGCAGATGCACCTGATGATGGCCGTCGCGTTTGTGGTCCTAATCCCCGAGTTGCTGCTGTTCTTCTTTGCTCAGCGCCTGTTTATCCAGGGAATCGTCTTCACGGGCGTGAAGGGGTAGAGGCACTCGGAGACGGGCGATGGGGTTCGTCGCTCGCGCCTTCTACCTGGGCGAGCGAGGAGCGCATATCTCGGCGGACCCACTCCTGCTCCTTCTGTCTACCCGGAATCTTTCGCGAGCACTCCGAAGCTGCAAAGACCTGCGGCAGCGTGGCGGCAGGCTGGACACTGGAGGAAGTTTCATGCTTATTGGTAACTCGTCTCTGGCTGATCTCGCCCGGCTGAGGCATGGAGTGCGGCGCATGCGCGTTTCCTCCTGGGACCCTACGGGCGGGAACGATGACTATTGGACGTTCCGGCCGGGCGAAGAGCGGGACCTGGCAGTTCTGGCAGGGCCCGGCTGCATCCGGCACCTGTGGATGACGATGGAGAGCCACGAGCCAGCCTGGCCGCGCCAGATCGTCCTGCGCATGTGGTGGGATGGCGAGCCATTGCCCAGCGTCGAGGTGCCGATCGGTGACTTTTTCGGGTTGGGCCATGGCATCGTCAAGTGCTTTTCGAGCCTGCCGCTGCAGATGAGCCCGCAGGACGGCCGTGCCTTCAACTGCTGGTTCCCCATGCCGTTCGCTGCGCAGGCACGCTTGGCCGTGACCAATGAATCGCCAGGAGACCATGTGCTCTATTTCTACATCGACTATGAGACCTACAGTGTCGACGCTGTCACCACCCTGGTGGAGGAGTATGGTCGCTTCCATGCCCAGTGGCGCCGCCAGAACCCCACGGACGGCTGGGCGGACCTATCACGCCGTGGCGACAGTACCTACCTCGAGAGGGCCTGGCGGACCCCCAACCTGGATGGCGCTGGCAACTATGTCATCCTTGAGGCGCGCGGCAGGGGCCACTATGTGGGATGCCACCTCGACATCGACTGCTTCCAGCGACAGCTCTGTGACTGGTATGGCGAGGGCGACGACATGATCTTTGTGGACGACGAGCCCTGGCCGCCACGCCTGCACGGTACCGGCACAGAAGACTATATGAACCTGGCCTACGGCCCCACGCAGGAGTACCACGGGCTGTACCACGGCCTAGTCGTCTATAGCGGCGGCCAGGAATGGCCGTGGGGTGGCAAGAACTCGATCTACCGCTACCACATCGAGGACCCGATCTACTTCGAAAAGTCCATTCGCGTCACGATCGAGCACGGCCACGGCAACAAGCAAAGCAACGACTATTCCTCAACTGCCTACTGGTACCAGACCGAGCCACACGCGCCTTTTCCGCCCCTCCCTCCCGTGATGGAACGCCTGCCGCGAACGGGCACGGGGCCGGACTGCGTGCTCCGCGCCGGCCCAGCATAGAACCGTTTGGGGGTGGGGGATCAGGGGCGGACACCTCGTGCGCCCCTGAACCTGAAGGGGTCGGCGGCGCCGGCCTGCCCCCCCCTACACAGGGGCCTGGCAGGAAGGTGGTGGAGCAGGATGCCCGGTTGCTGCCGGGGTACGGTGAGCTCCCCGAACCGATACCTGGTTTACACGGCGCCGGGGTGCTCACAGTGAGGGCTGGCGGGGCAGTGTGTCGAACTGGCTCTCAACCGCGAAAGCTCGGAATGGGAAAGCGCAGACAGAGGTCGCGGGCCTCGTCCCGCACCGCCGCGAGGGCTTTGCTGTCGTCCGGCCGGCTGAGGGCGCGGCCGATGAGGCGGGCGACCAGACGCATCTCCGGCTCGCGGAAGCCGCGCGTGGTCACCGCCGCGGTGCCCAGCCGGATGCCACTCGTCTCCCGTGGGCCACGCTCGTCGTAGGGAATGAGATTCTTGTTCGCAGCGATACCGGCCGTCTCCAGCGCCGCTTCGGCTTCGGCGCCGGTCAGGCCAAGGGGGGTGACGTCCACGAGAAGCAGGTGGTTGTCGGTGCCTCCCGACACAAGGCGGAGGCCGAGCGATTTCAGCTCCTCCGCCAGGGCCTGAGCATTGGCGACGACCTGGCGCTGGTAGTGAACGAACTCGGGGCGGGCGGCCTCGTGCAGCGCGACCGCCTTGGCCGCGATGATGTGCATGAGCGGCCCGCCCTGCGTGCCGGGGAAAACCGCCTTATCGATGGTCGCCGCCCACCGCTGCGGGCAGAGGATCATGCCCGCCCTTGGCCCGCGCAGGGTCTTGTGGGTCGTCGTGGTGACGACGTCTGCGTGGGGCACCGGGCTGGGGTGCACCCCGGCAGCGACCAACCCGGCGATGTGGGCCATGTCGACCATGAGGTAGGCGCCAACGCTCTGGGCGATCTCACCGAGGCGGGCAAAATCGATGATGCGGGGGTAGGCGGAGGCACCTGCCACGATGAGCCTGGGTCGGTGGCGGTGCGCCTGGCGGGCCACTTCGTCATAATCGATCCGCTCGGTCTCGCGGTCGACGCCGTAAAAGTAGAAGCGGTATAGCCGCCCGGAAAAGTTGAACGTCGCGCCGTGGGTGAGGTGGCCGCCATGGGCGAGTCGCATGGCCAGCGCCGTGTCGCCGGGCTGCATGAGGGCCATATATGCGGCCGCGTTGGCCTGCGAGCCAGAGTGTGGCTGGACGTTCGCGTGCTCGCTGCCGAAGAGCGCACAGGCGCGCTCGATGGCCAGCCGCTCGACAACGTCAACGTACTGGCAGCCCCCGTAGTAGCGGTGCCCGGGGTAACCCTCGGCATACTTGTTCGTCAGCGCCGAGCCCTGCGCCTCAAGAACGGCCTGGCTCACATAGTTCTCAGAGGCGATCAGCTCGACCGTCTCCTGCTGGCGGCGTATCTCGGCGCGGATGGCCGACCAGGTCTCGGGGTCCTCGGCGGCCAGCGACCAGTCGTCGATCTCGATCTGATGCGGCCAGCCTCGACTGCTGGCCGGATCGGCGGCGGACGTCGTGGGGGTGAACATCGGATCTCCTCGGTGCCACGCCTGCAGGCTGCTTGCTTCGCGTTCGCCTCCAGGTCTGGGTGGGGCTTCATTGCTGCTCAGGAGACCGACCCCGGGCATCGAAGACGGCGCGGAGCCGCCGCGCCGCTCGGGGGCAGCACTGCATCCGTGTCGGGGTCGACCTGGAAGATGGTGTTCGCCGGCGGTTCGCCGCCCCGAACACCGTGGCTAGTATAGGGGACGGGATGAGGGCCGTCAAATCGGGTGGCTGGGGTGGGGGCGGCTCCGCGAGATGCTGCGCAGGCCACGGGCGCCTACGCTCCCCCCAG
>DYEI01000357.1 GCA_020725765.1 Anaerolinea sp.
GAGGGACGGCGGCCAAAGCAGCCTGTCCGCCCCTGAACGGGCGTGCCCAGGGGCATTGACGGTCGCGAAGACGGCGAGCCTGTGATCCGCTACCACCCAAGAGGGAACCCGCCTCTCCGGGGGTGATGCCAGACGGACACTGCGCCCAGGCAGGGCTCGCGGCCCTGCAACCGGTCTCTGGCATGCTTGTTGCCACCGCGCCAGACGATAGCCCTGCGGAGAATCGCCCATGTCTGAAGCCCCACCGCCAGAGACCACCCGGGAAGCGCCCGAGGGGCCTTCCTGCCCCTTGGAGCCAGTGTCAGCTCTGGGGACGCCCGGCCCACAGGACGCGCTGGTCGAAGCGGAGCTCATAGCCGCCCGCGGGCCCGACTCAGCGCTGGAGTACCAGCAGCGTCCCGCGAGGAGGGCGCTGGCAGCATTCCGATACCGGGACTTTCGCCTGTACTGGACGGGCCAGCTCGTGTCGCTCGTGGGCACCTGGATGCAGGTCGTGGCGCAGAGTTGGCTGGTGCTCGAGCTCTCCAACTCGGCGCTGGCTCTCGGCCTGCTGACGGCGCTCCAGTTCCTCCCCATCCTCACGCTCTCGGTCTTCGGTGGTGTGCTCGCCGACCGGCTTCCTCGCCGCACGCTCCTTCTGGTGACCCAGCCTGCGGCCATGGTGCTGGCTGTGACGCTGGGGGTTCTCACGCAGACAGGGGCGATACGCGTCGAGCACGTAATGGCGCTTGCAGTCCTCCTCGGCGTGGTGAACGCGGCCGATATGCCCACCCGCCAGGCCTTTATCGTCGACCTGGTGGGACCGGATGACCTCTCGAACGCCATCGCGCTGAACTCGGCCGCGTTCAACTCGGCGCGCCTTGTCGGACCTGCGGTGGGTGGTCTGGCCATCGGCGCCATAGGCCTCGCCGGGACCTTTTTCCTGAACGCGGTCAGCTTCGTGCCCGCGATTGCCACCCTTCTGGCGTTGCAGGCTGGCCGGACGCCGGCAGCCTGCCCGACAGAGCGAATCCCGGTGCTCGAGGACCTCCGGGAGGGTCTGCGCTACATTGCACGGACCCCTCTGGTGCGGCTGGTCATCGCCATGGTTGCGCTGGTAGGTACCTTCGGCCTGAACCTGGCGGTTCTCGTGCCGGTGCTCGCGCGGAGCACTCTGAGAGTGGGAGCTTCCGGGTACGGCTATCTGGCGGCTGCTGCCGGGGCAGGGTCGCTCTCAGCAGCGGTCCTCCTGGCCTCGCTTGCCCGGACGCCCTCCCCCTCCGTGCTGTTGGCAGCCGCGGCTGCGCTGGGCATCCTGGAGGTGGCGGCGATTGGGGTTACGCAGCTGCTGCCCGCCGTGCTCCTGCTCTTCGCTATCGGCTTCGCGATGGTCTTTTTCGTGACTCTCGCCAACACGCTCGTACAGAGTGTGGCGCCTCCTGCCCTCCGGGGGCGGGTAATGAGCGTGTACACGACCGTCTTTGCGGGGACGACCCCTCTGAGCAGCCTCCTCGCCGGGACGCTGGCCCAGACCCTCAGTGCCGGGGCAGCGTTTGCAGTGGGAGGGATGTTCTGTGTCGGGGCCGCGCTCGCAGGCTGGACTGTCCGGCCGCCCCGCCTGCCCGCCTGAAAGGCACACCCGCCCGCGGGCGCGATTATGTCATCAATTGGCCAGTGCGCCCGAGCCGGTTTAAGGCCTAATGTGACCCATGGATGCTCTGCGGAATGCCACGCAAAGGACGCAAGCAATCCACCGAATGAATTCGGGGGGCTGCCCGCCAACAGAAGGTGGAACCGAATCAGCGAGAGGGCGCTCTTGACAGTACGCACTCTTGATCCTATGCTACCACCCGGGTTACTCCATCGATCCAGTCAAACACGAAGGACACGACATGCGCAGCCTCAGACTCGTCTTCAGCTATGCCCGCGACTACATCAAGCCCCTCGCCGTGACCGTCGTGAGCATGATCCTCCTGGTAGGCGTGCAACTGGTCACCCCATGGGTCATCCGGACGCTGATTGCCGCGGTTCAGGCCGGCGTCTGGGATGAGCGCTCCTCACAGACAATCACCCTGCTCGCCATGTCGCTCCTCGTACTGTACGTGGTGCGGGGACTCCTGAGCTTTTTGCGAAGCTACATGGCCCATGTGGCCGGCTGGGGAGTCGTCGCCCGGATGCGGCTGCACATCTACGAGCACCTGCAGCGGCTCACCCTCCGCTTCTACTCCGACAAGCAGACGGGGCAGCTCATGTCCCGCATGGTCAACGACTCGGACCTGTTCGAGACACTGATCGCCCACGCCATTCCCGACGTGCTGGTCAACGCGCTGACCTTCATCGGGGTGAGCGCTGTGCTCATCCGGCTCAACTGGCGGCTGATGCTGCTGAGCCTGACCCCAATACCGCTGATCGTGCTCTCCATGCGCATCTTTGCCCGGCGCGTGCGCCCCGCCTTTCGGGAGCGGCAGCGCCAACTCGCTGAGCTAAACGCCACACTCGGGGACAACCTGCTCGGCATCCGCGAGATCAAGGCCTTCACGCAGGAGGAGCGCGAGGCTCTGCGGATCGAGAAACACATCAACCGCTACCGCGACTCGCTCCTGCACGCCCTCCGGCTGATGGCGACGTTTCAGCCCTTCGTGGAGTTCAGCTCCTCGCTGGGCACGATCGTCCTCATCTACTTTGGCGGGCGCCTGGCCTTCCAGCGGGTCCTGCCGATCGAGGACCTGGTGGCCTTCTTCCTATACCTTGATCTCTTCTACCAGCCGGTGCGCGCCCTCAGCGGAGCCTGGGAGGGGATTCAGCAGGCCCTGGCGGGAGCCGACCGCGTCGCAGACCTCCTCTCCGAGCAACCAGAGGTGTACCAGTCCCCAAACGCCGTCGAGCTAACGCGCCGTGCTGAGGGGCATCTGCGATTCCATGATGTGAGCTTTCGCTATCCCGATGGCGATACGGTCCTGGAGCACATCAACCTGGAGATCCCGGCCAACAGCGTGGTCGCCCTTGTCGGTCCGACGGGGGTCGGCAAGACCACCCTGGCGAGCCTCATTCCACGGTTCTACGACCCGACTGAGGGATTCATCACCCTGGACGGGCAGGACATCCGGAATCTGACGCTGAAGAGCCTGCGACAGCAGATCAGCATCGTGCTTCAGGATGTGTTCCTCTTCCACGGCACGGTGCGCGACAACATCCTGTTTGGGCGGCCGGATGCAACCGAGGAGGAGATGAAGCAGGCGGCAGTCGTGGCCAACGCGATGGAGTTCATCGAGCGGCTGCCCAATGGGTTTGACACGATCATCGGCGAGCGCGGCGTCAAGCTCTCGGGCGGGCAGAAGCAGCGCCTCGCGATCGCCCGGGCGGTGCTCAAGGATGCGCCGATACTGATCCTGGACGAAGCCACCTCATCGGTGGACATGGAGACCGAGGTGCTGATCCAGCAGGCGCTGGAGCGGCTGATGGTCGGACGCACGACGATCGTGATTGCGCACCGTCTTTCGACGGTGCGCAACGCCGACCTGATCGTGGTGCTCGAGGGGAAGCGTATCCGCGAGATGGGCACCCACGACGAGCTATTGGCGCTACCGGACGGCCTCTACCGGCACCTGAACGAGGTTCAGGCTAAGTAGTGCACCGCGGCATCCGCGCTCAGGGCGATGGCTCTTGCCCGCCGACGGCGCTGGCCTCCGCGATCTCCTCGCGGATCCTGGCGATCCGTCGGGCAGCCTCGCGGCGCCCCTGGCTGGCAAACTCGCTCTGCAGGGCATCGACCAGGGCGAGCAGGTTCTCGCCCAGTAGGGCGCCCGATTCGGCGAGGAGCGCCTTGCGCTCGTCAGAGCTCTCCAGGCTGAGCAGCCGATTCACCAGCTTGAGCTCCGGAGGCATGGCCTCAGCCAGCAGGGACAGGATCGTATCGTGCACCTCGCGCAGGCGGGCGCTGCGCTGGATATCGCCCTGCCCCCGCGCCTCATCGATGGCTCTAGTCAGGGTATTCAGAAACAGGGTGTCCACCTCGGCCAGATGATCGCGGATCGCCGCCTCGCGGTCCGGGCTTCCGAGTATCTCCTCGATGAGCTGCCGGTCCTGCTCCTGTGCTGCCCGCAGGGCGCGGTCCTGCTCGTCAATTGCCTCGAGCAGGCGAGAGCGCAGCGTGGCCAGCTGACTGGCACGCGCTGTATCACCGGTGCTGCGGGCCCGCTCCATCTCCTCGGTCAGGCCTTGGAAGAAGGTGTAGCCGAGGAGCGGCCGGTTGATGGCCGCCATCGCCGCGAGCGCGGCCGCGTCGTCGGCCACGGCGAGCAGCCGGTCAACAGCCTCGTCGAGGCTGATCCCGGGCGGCAGGGGGGCTGGCAACCTGGAAGCCAGACCGGGGTCCTGCAACAGCCGCTCGCGAAGGGCCTCGAGCCTCGCGGCATCCTGTGTGTCGCCCGAGGCGGCCGCCTCCTGCATGACGGCCGTGACGGTGGCAAAGAAGGAGTAGTCCAGGTCGCTGCGGTGCGCTTCGATCAGCGCCGCGAGGCGCTCCTCATCTCCGACCGCACCGAGCAGGTCCTCAAGCAGGCGCAGGCGCCGCTTCTGGGCCTCGATCATTTCGCTGGTCACTCCGTCGGCCTCAAGTATCAGCTCGATCAGCCGCTGCAGAGTGAGTACCGTCTGCGGACGCAGGAAGTAGCCCTTGCGCTGCTCCGGCGGGGTCTGGCTCATGATCGCCTGCACCAGGCCTCCGACCAGACGCTCCTGCTGCTGGGCCGAGAGTCCGAGCTCGGTGGGCACGAGGACGAGGAGCAGCTCCTTCTCCGGATCATGGTACACCAGGGGCATGCTGATGGCAGTGACGGCGCCGCAGCTTGGGCAGACCGCACGGTTGAGGTAGCCAGCGAGGAGCGCGGTCTTGAGCTGGGGGGCCAGCCGGGCATCGATCACGTTGATGACCTCGGCGATGTAGGGCGTCTGGCAGCGCGGACAGCGGATCTGCACTCCAGGCACCGCTGAATCCATGTGGCTCCGGGCGCCTGCGGCGCCTGGGCGCAGTATCTGACTCATCTCAACCTCCGTTCGAGAGCCTGTCTCAAGAGAGCCGCTGGCGCGGCATGGAGGGCCTCCTCGGCCTCGGCCGGAGTCAGCCCCGCGCCGAGCGCGACCCTCCGGGCCATTTCCAGATCGGCGAGATCCGAGGGGTCGTGGGCATCGCTGTTGACGACGAGGGCAGCTCCGACCTCTCGGGCCAGCGCAGCAACACGGCCGTTGGCCAGGCAGTGCCCTCGGCGCGTGCTCAGCTCCAGGTAGATGCCGTTGGCGGCGGCCAGTCCGGCCTCCTCAGAGGTAAGCAGACCGGGATGGGCGAGGATGTCGACATCGGCGCACTCGAGGGCGGCCCGGTTCGTCCCGGGTGCTACCGGCTCAACCAGCGTCTCGCCGTGAACGACGACGAGGTGTGCGCCGGCTGCCTTGGCACGGCGTGCGAGCGCGGCGATGCTCCGAGGCGCAACGTGGGTCAGCTCGACGCCGACGAGAAGGGCAAGCTCGAAATCGTCCTTCTGATCGGCGGCAAAGCGCAGCAAGGAGGCAATGACGCCCTCGAGGTTGCTCGCATCGGCGTGATCGGTGAGGGCAAGGCCAGTGAAGCCGCGGCTCACCGCCCGGCGCAGCAGCTCGCTGGGGAGCAGTGCCCCGTCGCTGAACAGGGTGTGCGTGTGCAGGTCGATGCGCCCATCCATGTACGAGCCTCTCCTCGGGTGACGCCGGCGCGCGCTGGATTCAGAAACATATCCGCCGCTCGTTTCGCGCGGCGGATCATGCGGACTATACCATGGGCGCCTGGGGCTGTCAATCGCGCGAGCCGCAGGGGGTGTAGTTCACCCTGGGGCAGGCTCATCTACGCTGTAGGCAGGCCCTCCACCCCCGGCGCCCTTGCATTGGGCCTTTTCGAATAGCCCCCTACATGTAGCAGGGAGAACGCACAGCGCCTGCTGGGTCTGGGGGCCTTCCTGGGCGCACCATAGGGCGCAAGTTTACCATAACCTCGAAAAGGCCAGACTCGAGGACGGGGGAGGGGCTGGTGACGGCTGGCAGAGCGCGAACTGCCCCAATAGCGCCCCAGCAGTGAACTGCACCCAGCCGCGGCCAAAGGCGCCGATTGACAGCCCCCGGGCTTTACTCTACAATCGCCTGAGGCGGGGCTGGGAAGCCGAGGAGCGATATCCGTGGGCAGCATCCGGGATGCGATTGCGAGGCTGGCTGCAGGCCGCGACCTGACCGAAGAAGAGGCATTCGCAGCCATGTCGCTGGTCCTTGAAGGGGGCGCTACTCCAGCACAGACCGGTGCGTTTCTGACCGCGCTGCACATGAAGGGCGAGACGGCCGCGGAGATCACCGGCTGTGCGCGGGCGATGCGGCGCCTCGCCCGACCCGTGCTGCCCAACCGCAGGGACCTCGTGGACATTTCCGGCACGGGCGGCGATCAGCCCGGAACCTTTAACATCTCCTCGGTGGCAGCCTTTGCTGTGGCGGGTGTAGGCGTGGCGGTAGCCAAGCATGGCGCCCGCTCCATGTCCCAGCGCTGTGGCAGCGCCGACCTCCTCGAGGCGCTGGGCGTCAATCTGAGTCTGTCGCCTGAGCAGGTCGCAGCCTGCATCGACACCGTGGGGATCGGCTTCCTTTTCGCTCCTCTGCTGCATCCCTCGCTGGCGCACGCGAGCCGCGCCCGTGCCGAGATCGGTCTGCATACCGTGTTCGATGTGCTCGGCCCGCTGACCAACCCCGCTTCGGCCCCCGCGCAGGTCGTGGGCGTGTACTCGGCCGCCCTGACCGAGCCGGTGGCAGAGGCCCTGGGCGCGCTGGGCAGCCGGGCAGCGCTCGTCGTGGCCGGCGCCGACGGCATGGACGAGTTCTCGACCACGGGTGTGAACAAGGTGAGCCGCCTGGACTCGAGCGGCCTCTCGACCTTTGCTCTTGACGCCCTCGAGCTCGGGCTGCCGCGCGCCCACGTCGCCGACCTGGCAGGCGGCACGCCACAGACCAACGCGGCAATCACCTGGGCGATTCTTGAGGGGGAGAAGGGCCCGCGACGGGACATTGTCTTGCTCAACGCCGCTGTGACCCTGCTGGTGGCCGGCCTGACGAGCGACCTCGGAGAGGCCCTTGCACTGGCAGCACAGGCGATCGACGACGGCCGGGCGCGTCGCAAGCTTGAGGAGCTGATCGCCTTCAGCCGTTCCTTCTCGGGCTAGACTGAGAGAGCAGCGCCCCCGACTGACCGGAGGGCGCGGCGCCTTCGTCCGGGCTGTGGCGGGCAGAAGTGACCCGCCACAGCCCTTGTCTGAGTCGCCCATGCCATCGTCGGCTTGCATACGTGAGCGTGGTCGGAGCGCCCCACGGAGCAACCTTCAGGGATGCCCGGGGTTACACGGAGTAGGTACTGGTGGAGGGATTCAGGACAGGTGTGGTGCCCATGACGCGGATGCGATTGATCGTAAACCCTGCGGCAGGACGCGGCTATGCCATCCGGACGGCCGAGCACGCCCGTCGGCTCCTTGAGGGCCTGGGCGCCGCCTTTGACCTGGTGCAGACCGAGGCGCCGGGCGACGGAATCCGCCTGGCGGAGGAGGCCGCCCGGGAGGGCTGCAGCCCGGTCGTGGCCGTCGGGGGCGATGGGACGGTCCACGAAGTCCTCAACGGGCTGGTCCGCGCCCACGATAATGGGGGCCCGATAGGCACGCTCGGAGTGATACCGGCCGGCTCGGGGAATGACTTTGACTACATGTTCAGAGCCAAAGATGGGCTCGCAGGCGCCTGCCGCCGCCTCGCCGAAGGCAAGACGCGCCTGATAGACGTCGGCCGCATCGATGATCGCTACTTCGCCAACGCGGTCGGCATCGGCTTCGATGCGGCCGTCAATATCGTGTCCCGCAAGTACCGGCGGCTGCGGGGGCTGCTCCTGTATCTGCTCTCGGCGCTGGAGACCATATTCGTCTACTACAAGGCACCGACTGTGTGCGTCAACTATGACGGCACCGAGGTTCGGGGGAAGATGCTGCTCGTCTCAGTAGGCAACGGGCGGCGCATCGGCGGAGGCTTCATGCTCACCCCTTCGGCAGAGGTCGACGACGGGGTGTTTGATCTGTGCCTGGCGCGGGAGGTGAGCCGGTTAGAGATCCTGCGGCTCATACCCCACGTGATCCGCGGGACCCACGTGAACAAGCCTCCGGTCACCATGGTGCGTGCACGCAAGATAGTGGTGACCTCGGATGGGGCGCTTCCCTCACATGTCGACGGGGAAATCTACACCCTCGACGCGCATCGCCTCGAGATGGAGGTCCTGCCACAGCGCCTGCGCGTCGTCTGCGGGTAACGGTAACGCCGCCGCAGGCACCACGCGCGTCGCCAGAGCGTGCCCCTATCCCTCCCGAGACACCAGCCTCAGCGCAAGGTCGCGGAGCGCCTCCCGCGCGGGACTCGGCGAGGCAGCGCTCTCAAGCGCGGCGAGTGCCCGCTGTGTGTGCAGCGAGGCCAGTTCCTCGGCGTGCTTTCGCGCTCCGGCCTCCTCAAGATAGCGCAGCACGGCCTCGACCTCCGCCTTGCGCCGGATTGGGCGCGAGAAGAGCTCGGCAAGCCGCGAGTCTCCCCGGCTTTCCAGGTACTCCTGAGCATAGAGGATCGGCAACGTCTTCTTCCGGCTGCGAATATCATCCGCTACCGGCTTGCCAGTGACAGCGGGGTCGCCCCAGATTCCCAGTATGTCATCGATGATCTGAAAGGCAAGCCCAAGCTCGTGGCCAAACGACCGGAAGCCGCTGCTCGCACTGCCAGCCCCCCCGACGAGCGCGCCGGTCTCGGCGGCGCAGGCCAGAAGCGCAGCTGTCTTGCCCTCGATCATCCGCAGGTAGCTCTCGAGCGACACCTGCGCCCGGCTCTCAAAGGCGATATCGAGGTGTTGCCCCTGGCATAGGGCCAGGCTCGTCTCCTCGATGCAGCGCACCACCCGGAACACCGTCGGCAGGGGAACGCCGACATCCGCAAGGCCGAGGACGGCACGGCGGGCCAGCGAGAACATGGCATCGCCGGCGTTGATGGCCTTGGGCACGCCCCACAGGGCCCAGACAGTCGGACGGTGACGGCGGGTGCGGCTGGCATCCTCGATGTCGTCGTGCAGCAGCGAAAAGTTGTGGATGAGCTCGAGGCCGGCCGCGAGGGGCAGAGCCGAGCGCCAGTCTCCACCCGCAGCCTCACAGGAGAGCAGGCAGATCAGGGGGCGGACCCGCTTTCCTCCCGGTGCAGCAACAGGTTGAAAGCTCTCGTCCACCCACCCGAGGTGGTAGCACATCATACCGTAAAAGTCGGCCAGCTCGGGTGAGGGGGTGGCGAAGACGTCCCGGAGGGTGGCGTCCAAAGCCTCGAGGTACGGGCGAAGGTCATGGGCCATGGCTCTCTCCCCCCGCCAGCTCAGGAGGGCCTGCAGGCGCCAGCGGAGCGCGCCGCAGGTCCGCGACTGTCCTCGATCCAGTCAGAAAGGCGGCGAGCCGCAGCTCTGCGAGGAGCTGCTCGAGCCGCTCGACCACGGCCTCTGTCGACACGGTGGCAGGTCTGAGCAGCGGAAGCGCGAGGCCGGCCAGATCAGCCCCGAGTGCCAGGGCCTTGGCTACCTGCAGGCCGTCCCGCACCCCACCCGAACCGATGATCGTACGCTCGGGGCCTGCGGCGAGCCGTGCCCCGCGGATTGCCTCGGCCGTTGGGATACCCCACTGCTCAAAGGCCGCCGCGAGCCGCACAGGGGCCTCACCGGGCCGCCGATAGGCCTCCACCCGGCTCCAACAGGTCCCGCCGGCTCCGGCTACGTCCACAGCCGCAACACCTGCCTCAAAGAGGGCGCGGACCACCTCCGGCGAGAGTCCCCACCCGACCTCTTTGGCGATCACGGGCACGCCAAGCCGATGACAGATGTCGGCGATCTTGGGGAGAAGCGTGCGAAAGTTGGCATTCCCCTCGCTCTGGAGGTACTCCTGAAGAGGGTTGAGGTGCAGCACGAGACCGTCGGCCCCGATCATCTCGACGGCGCGGCGACACTCATCGAGCCCGTACCCATAGTTGAGTTGCACGGCGCCAAGGTTGGCGAGGAGGACGATATCCGGCGCAACATCTCGCACATGGTAGGTGGGCGCGAGGGTCGGCTCTTCGATGGCAGCACGCTGCGACCCGACGCCCATGGCCAACCCGAGGGACTGGGCAGCGCCGGCAAGGCGGCGGTTGATCTCGCCGGCCAGGGGCGTCCCCCCGGTCATCGGCGAGATGAGCAGAGGAGCACACAGCCGGCGTCCGAGGAAGGTCGTGCTGAGGTCAACGTCCTCGGGAGCCAGCTCTGGCAGGGCCCGGTGGACGAGCCGGTAGCGCTCGAATCCCGCCGTCACGCCTCGAAAGGCGACGTCCTCGTTCAGACAGATGTTGATGTGATCGATCTTGCGTTGTCCAAGCATCGCCGACTACTATAGCGGGCGGCGATAACGATGTCAAACGGCGGGTACGGTCGGGCGATGCCCGGAGGCCCCCAGACCCGGCCTTCTGGTATGCCCTCCTGCCTGTGCCGTGGAAGGCGCAGGTCAGGCCCGCAACCTCTGCGCCTCAGGCCGCCTTGCCTGAGCGCTCCGACCCCGTGCCCCTACGCCCTCACGAACATATCCTGCAGCTCTGCCGGGAGCTGGCTCACCACGTCCCGCCATTCACCCTCGGACACGGCCTCTTTGAGCACCGAGAAGACGCCACGCGTCACATTCGCCGCGTGCTGCCACTCCTCGAGGTCCAGGTCGCTCTGAATGCGGGAGATGAACGTATCCATGTCCATCTCCTGCGGAGGTCCCGTCCGCCGACGGATAAAGTCCCCCAGCTCTGTTGGCAGCTGGCTGGCCATGTCGTTGGCCTCATCGTCGGTGATCCGATCGGCCAGCGCCGCCAGAACGGAGCGTGTCGCCGTCTCAGCCTCCTCAATGTCCGCCAGGCCGAGGCGATCGCGCACCTTTCGGTAGAACTCGAGAGCTGTCATCGACTCCTCACCTCGATTTCCCTGCAGGCGGCTCGCCCGAGTAGCTGCGCTGCCGTACCCCCTGGGCTGCGACGGCTAACCCGACGGCTGAAGCGCACGTGCCATCGATGCCGCCAGGGCCAGCAGGTCCGCTCGCAGCTCAGCGCGCCACCGCTCATTCCGCAGCGCCGCCGCAGGATGGTAGGTCACGAAAACCGGGATCTCTTGGGCCGTCAGGTTATAGTCTCGCCGCCAGACCCCGTGGTCCTCCGTCATCTTGACTCTGTCCGCCAGCAGCGCCTCTGCTGCAGTGGACCCGAGCACCACAATGCCAAGAGGCTGAAGCAACTCGATCTGTCGCGCCAGATACAGCGTCGTGCAGATCGCCACCTCGTCCGCGCGGGGAGCCCGGTTCCCCGGCGGCCGGCACTTCACAACGTTTGTGAGAAAGGCCGCATCGGGCTCGAGCCCCGCGGCGCTCATCTCACGCCTAAGAAAGGACCCCGCCGGCCCCACGAAGGGCCTCCCCGTCGCGTCCTCCCGCTCACCGGGGGCCTCACCCAGCCAGAGCAACTCGGGTACCAGCGGCCCCTCGCCGGGGACCGCGATGCGCCGGGATCCGCTCAGCCGACACTGCTCACAGACCCGAACCTCTGCGGCAATCTCCTCGAGCCGGGATTGGCGCTCCTCGCCCGTCAACACACGTCAACTCCCCCTTCTCCCGCGCAGCCAGCCAAACCGCTCTGGATCGTGCACGACGGCACTGTACAGGGGCCGCTGCGGCTCGACGCCAAGCTCCGAAGCTTCGACAGGCACATCCCTCAGGGGCGGCACGAGCGGCTGCTCATAGCGCGGGTTCGGCACTGCCCGCGGCCTGCGCCCCCACGCCACAATATAGTAAGCAGCCCCCTGCATCCGATCATAGGCCCGATAGGCAGGCCAGGAATCGGCAGCGACCAGATTGGAGAGCAGGAGGGGCTCCTGGCCCGTATTGGCCACGACCACGCCGTACCCCGCCGGGACGACAACTTTGTCGCCAGCTGCCGCCTCGATCCAGCGAACATCTGTCAATCCGATCGCCTCCTGCCACTCTCCGCCCTGCTCGATCGCCTGCTGCAGCAGAAAGACCGCCCTGCCGTACAGAACCCCATAGGCCTCAGGGCTGCCGACGCCATCGGCCAGCGCCTCCCGATGGCCATGGGTCTTGACATACTCCCTCCCGATCCTCCCAGGGCGCAAGAGGAGCAGGCTGTGCCGCAGGCCTTGCTCCCGAAAGACGTCGACATCGGCCGGGAGGACCACATCGCGGAAGGTCCAGTAGAGCACCTCCGGCGCGGCAGCCGCCGGCTCCAGAAGGACCTCGCGTGCCGCCTCCAGCGACTGCGGCTCGCCCCTCAGCACCCCGCCCGGCTGAGCCAGAACCATGGTGCCCCGGGCCACGTCCAGCCAGAGCGGCAGGCCCGAGATCCGAGAGAGGTCTTCCATACCCCTTGGCGGGCCGGAGCCCGCGCGTCGCGCACCCTCTGCATCGGCAGCGCCTGCACCGGTCCGGCACCACGCGAGGGCGGGCTCCTCAGTGGTAGTCGGGTAGTTCGTCCACGGCTCGGCTGTCGACGGCCAGGGTGACACCGCTCTCCTCATCGCTCCTCTCAACCCACTCGATGGGCACAGCTTTGTCGCCCGCGCGCTCAGGCCCGGTGCGGATCACCAAACGCGTGACGACACCTGTTGCCGGGTCGGCCACCACCTCGTCCACCCGGCCGACCATCTGCCCATCGCGAGCTCGCACCGGCAGCCCCTCGCGCAACACCTCTGCGACATCGGGCAGGTTGCGCCATGCAATCTCTACGTGAGGCCGTCGCGCTGCGCCCCAGGTGACGAGCGGCGGCAGCGCCACCTCCGGGTAGGGCGTCCAGGTGTGGAGCGGGACCGGCTCGCCGGCAGCCTCCGTTGAGGGAACATCCAGCGGCATAAAGACCCGCTCGTCCAGGTCGGGCTGCCGCTCCAGGTCGGCGCCTCTCAGCGTGAGCGTTACGCGATGGTCGCGCACCTCACGCACGTAGCGGATCGGCACCACCTTGCGCTCGGGCGCAACCGCTCCACGCACCACTACGATGTCGGTCGCCTCGTCCTCATAGGGGTCGAGCACCACGCCTCCGACCGTTCCCACGTGCTCACCGTCGGAGGACCACACTTCCGCCCCGATGTCGATATCGACTGCCATCACCTTCCCCTGCCGGACCCGGAGGCGCCACTGCACGGCAGCGATCGCCCTCGCGACGCCGCGGGTCCGGCCAGCACTCTGGCCTAGCCCTGACGCTGCTTGTGCCGGGGGTTACGGCTGCAGATGACCCGTACCGATCCTTTGCGGCGAATGATGCGGCAAAAGTTGCACATCCGCTTGACCGAGGCCCTAACCTTCATCGTCCCTCCCAGGCGGCAGGCACCGCCTCCATCAGCGCATGAGCCGCTGGTTGAACAGCCACCCGAGACCGATGAGCTGCTCCGTTGTCGCCAGTTGCCTTTCCAGATCACTCAAGAGCGCCTCGTACCCGTAGCGCTGCGCCCAGGCTTCCCCGAACAGATCGGGGACCGCCTCCGAACCGAAGCGATCTGCCATCTGCTGCAGGTTCTCCGCCGTCTGCTGCGGCTGCAGGGCGAGGCGATACGATTCCACGAACCGCTCCAGAGGCGTCGGCGGCTCGCCCTCCCGAAGCGACGGGAAGTGGTTCAGCATCCACCCACCAACCTCCAGGGCCGGATCGAGCTCGGGGAGGCGGAGGTCGTTGGGGTTTGGGTTATCCTGGCACTCCCCAAACCCGAGCTCCCACTTGGCAGCCAGGGTCTGTGCCACGCACTCGAGCACTTCCCACAGGTTGATCGCATCCTGACGGTGCGCCTCAAAGTAGACGGGGTCGCTCAGGCGCGGGTAGTCCAGGTCCGCAGACCGGATGTAGCCGATCAGCGTGTTCTTGATCGTCTCCCAGTGGTAGGCGCCGGGGTCCTGCAGCCATGGAAGCAGGTCTTCGACGGCGTTCACGAGTGCCGGCGACATGTACCGGAAGTAGCGCTGATACGCGGGAAAGCTCCAGCCCTGCTCCTCGACTACCCTCGTCTCGCGCCTCAGGCGGACGGTCACATCCTCCAGGGTGCGCTCGTGCTCCTTTGAGAGCGTCTTCAGGGCGAAGGGTCCCCGCACGAACTCGGGTGGCGTGCTCGGCAGGCGCGGAGCACCTCCCGAGCAGTAAGCAACCCAGGTCTGCCAGGGGATGTAGGTCTTGTAGAGAATGAACGTCCAGATGTCCGTAGGCAAGAAATCGGTCGATCCAAACTCGACGCGATAGTCCACCAGCCGACCTTCGGCGGACTGGTAGCGTGGGGGTGGCACTCTCCTGATCATCTCCCGCCTCCGCGATGCTGCCTGTCGGCGAGCAAGATATGTGCCATTGGAGCGTCTGCACGATGCCCAACTCGCGCACCCTGCGCAAGGCACCGTGAGAGCCCGCCATCCATGGCTCGCCCGGCTCGATACGACGGGAGCGGGGCTGGGGTGTCCGATGGTGGGCGTCGCGCACGCTACACCCTCTGCTCCCGGTCACCGGCACCGGCGATCCGCGCAGCCAGCCGCTCACTCTCTCCCTCACTCGGCACACGGCGGGCAAGCATCGGCTGGATAAGCAGGTTCCGCACGAGGACCCAGGCCGCCCCTGCTGCCGGCACGGCCAGCAGCGCGCCGACCACCCCATTCAGCATCGCTCCTGCCGCCAGGGCGATGATCACGAGCAGCGGGCTGATCCCGACCTGCCGCTGCAGAACCCTTGGAGCAACAAAGTGGTTCTCGACCTGGTGGATGAGGACAAGCGTCGCCGCGGTGATCAGCCCCTTGGCAGGAGAGATCGAGACAGCCACCAGGATCGGCGGGACGACGCCCACTGTCGCTCCGACCACCGGCACAACGTGGAGCACCGCGCCGATCAGGGCGAGCGGAACCGGATCGGGCAGGCCGATGGCGAGGAACGCGACCAGGCTGGCGACGCCGATAAGCAGGCTGAGCGCGAGCTGTCCGCCCAGATAGCCGCCGAGCGTACGCTCCATGTCGTCGCAGATGGCGAGCAGCCTGCCCCGCTGTGCGCCAGGCAACGCAAGCTGACCGTACCGGATCAGCCCGTCGCGCGCCTCCAGCCAGTAGTAGGCCATCACCAGGCCAAGAACAATGTCGGCCACAACCTCCGTCGCCTTGAGGGCAAGGCGGGGCAGTGCCTGCTGCAGGCTCTCGGCTGCGGCCGCGATCCACGCCCGGACCTCTGCCTCCGGCGGGAGCATCGGCAGCGCCAGGCCCAGATGGGAGGAAGCATCGGCACGAAGGGCGGTCGCCGCCTCATACCAGCGGCCGTAGGCATCCGCTGAGCGGCTGAGGAGAGCCGCCGTCTCGGAGACCATCGAAGGAACGGCTGCAGCCAGCCCCGCCACGAGCCCAACGCCGAGGGCGGCGTAGAGGCTGAGAACCGCCGCCGTCTGCGACATCCTCAGCCGCTGCCGCATCAGGAGCACCACCGGTCGCACGGCCGAGGCAAAGATGATCGCCGCAAACAGCGTGAGGACTAGCCGCCGCAGCAGGAATAGCAGGTAGAGCGCCGCCAGCGTGCCTGCGACGGCCAGCGTCCTGGCGACGACCGGAAGCACATCCCTCGCGCGCAGGGCAACCCCTCCCGCGGCAGCACCTGCTGCCGGAGCTATTGCCCGGTAGAGCAAGGTATGTGCCAGTAGTGGGGATTCCACGACGGGGTTCAGCGGCGACAATGGAGGCTGAGGGCCTCCCTTACGTTACGAGGTTCAAGGGCGGATAGCCCTCTTCGGTCGTGGGGCGAGAGCCTGGCCCGTCGAGGGGGACCCCCACCCCTGGGGCATTCCCCGCTTTGCCCGC
>DYEI01000358.1 GCA_020725765.1 Anaerolinea sp.
AGGGCCGAGGGACGGCGGCCAAAGCAGCCTGTCCGCCCCTGAACCTCTTTCCCCTCCCCGGGCGGACGCCGCGGCGTCCGCCCGGGGAGGGGAAGAGATACAGACAGATAGGTGCCCCGCACAGAACCGCCTTGGGGGCGGGGAGGCAGCGGAGCAGAGTGCCCCGCTGCCAACCCGGCATAGTCGTGCGCAAGTCTCCCCTGCTTCGGGCAGGGTTCGAGGAATGATCGAGAGCTCGCAACAGCCAGAGGAGTGTAGGTGAGGGCTCACCCGCCTTGCGCGGCACCATCCGACCCGGCGGCATGGGCCGGGTCCGCGCCAAGCAGCGCACACTCGATCACCTGCTCCATCGTAAAGTCGTGGGCCTGCAGATAGTGCCGCACCACTTCCTCCAGTGCTGCCATGGGCACCGGCCCCACAATCTCGCTCCCTGCAACAGCCACGCCGTAGCGCGCCGCCTCTGAACGGACCGTCTCCAGCACGCGAGGGATCGGAGTCCGACGATAGTCCGTCAGATTCATGGAGACCTGCACCAGGCCCCGATCCTCCAGTGGCAGGGCAATCGCCCTCACGAACCGGTAGCCCCCACTCGAGTGTCGCACCGCCTGGGCGATCCGCTCGGCTACCGAGAGATCTGTAGTGCGGAGGTTCACGTTCAGGGCGATTAGCGGAAAACGCGCGCCTGTAACCAGGGCCCCCGTCCTGGGGTTGAAGGCGGCCGGGCCATCGTCCGGCTGCCAGGCGGGGTCCTGCAGCCTTGCAGGCAGCCCCTCATACTCCCCCTTGCGGATGTCCGCCAGGTTGCGGCGCTCTGGACGGGTGGCCGCCTCCTCATAGTAGTAGACCGGCACCCCCAGGTTCCCCACAAACCGCCCGAACCGTCGCGCGATGTCAACCGCCTCGGCCATCTCCATGCCACGGACCGGGACGAAAGGCACCACGTCCACGGCCCCGAGCCGGGGATGCGCACCCTTGTGTCGGGCCATGTCGATCAGGGCAAAGGCCCTCGTGGCCAGCTCCTGCGTCACGGCGAGCACACGCTCCGGCTCGCCCATGTAGCAGAGCACGGTGCGGTTGTGGTGCGGGTCGGGGCTGCACTCCAGCACTCTGATCCCCGGCGCCTCGCGCACCGGCGCGACGACCTGCTCGACAACCCCGAGATCCCGCCCCTCGCTCACGTTGGGCACGCACATCAGCACCCTATCCACAGGCACCTGCCTCCTCCCCGGGCCCACGCTCGCACGCCGGGCCCGCTCAGTCGATCATGATCGGCTGAGACCAGGCCGCGCGGCCGGCCGCGTCGGTGCACTCCACACGGACATACACCCGCATCTGCCGCCGCGGGAAGACGGCCTCGGTCAGCGGCTCACCCGGCCCAGGCACGGCAGCAGGGCCACCGTAGCCGCAGAGGCTCACGCAACTGATGCGGCAGGCGGGCGAGCAGCGCACATAGATCGCCTCAGAGGTCACCTCGACGGCGTGAATCTCGGGCCCCTGGCTGGCGTAGAAATGCCCCGCCGCCAGAGCCCGCAGGATGGCGTCCACAGTCAACTCGGGAGCACGGACCATCACCCATCCCCGACCATGGTCGGACCGATACCAGTGCGCGTCGTCGACAGCCAGCCCCCAGCACAGTCGCCGGCGGGCAAGGACATCATCCCAGTGCACGATCGAAAGCCCCTTGGCATACTCCTCACAGGTTGCATTGTAGACCTCGACGCCGATGATGCCTCGCAAGGCGACGATCTCGGGGAGCGTCACCCCCAGCCAGTAGGGATGCGCCAGCCACACGACCGCTCCATCCGCCCTCAGCGCATCGATCGCATCCTGAACAGAATCCTGTGCCGTGTAGGCGTGCGGCCGGCCGATGCCAACGGCGACGAGGTGATAGGGCTCTCCGAGCTCTGTCCTGCCGGGATGTAGCTCGGCTCCCGGGATCGCCAGGAAGCCTGGGCCGGTCAGGCCATCAACTTCGGCACAGAGGTTGTGGTCGGTGAGAGCAAGGACCTGAAAGCCGTGGTCCCGATACCAGGCAGCCACCTCCTCTGGAGAGCGCAGGCCGTCGGAGAGGCTGGTGTGGGTGTGCAGGGCAGCTTTGTACCAGTGTCCGGGGACTGCGAAGGGATTGCCGGGTTGCGATAGGGTATCTTGCATGGCTCTGTCCAGTCTTTCCGTCTGCGCTGGGGCGCTGGTAACGCCGGGTCCGCTGCTGACACGCGGCCGAGTCTATCACTGCGCCCTGTCAGGCGCAAATGCTGCGGCTCCTGCCCCACCCATCCAGAGGCGCCGTGCGCCGCCGGCCTGGAAGAGCTCTTCGACAGAAAAAAAGCGCCCAGCCCCTCCCGGGGCTGGGCGCTTGCTCGCAGCTCTGTGGCCTGGCTTTACCAGACCTGCGCGCTGTTCTCAGAGACGGCGTTCCAGAAGGTGTCCAGATCCACGGTCTGCATGACCTGGCCGCGGTAACCCGAGACCTCCGGAGCCGTGTCGGCGTAGGTCACCCATTCCTTGCCGTCGGCATCCTCGGTGTAGCCGTACACGGCAACGATGTGACCGACGTTGGTCTGGCCCCAGCCCGGCAGGCCACGGGTCATGACGCCCGTGATCAGAGGCACCCCATGCTGGCGGATGTCATAGTCCAGCATGAAGCGGAAGTCGTCCTTCGTCGCAGCCTTGCCGTAGCGGTACCAGTTGAGCTCCTGGCCCGCCGCAGCGTTAACCCGGTCGTTGACCGGCTTCACAATATCGCGAATCCAGACGCCCGAGCCGGGATCCAGGTTCATCTCCTCGCCCAGCTGGTCGATGTCGACCTTCTGTGGGAACTCGGGGTCCCAGTGCGAGATCAGCACCGTGGCCGCGCCAGCACCACAGTAGTTGCGGTGTGCATAGTCATTGGGCTCGACGTACGGCGAGACGTACGCGATGCCGCCGCGAGTCTCGGGCGTGACCTTGAGGCCGCCCTGCGATGTTGCCATCGCCACCGACGGCTGGTTCACATCGACCTGGTTGCCCTCCCGGGCCGCGCCCGCGTTAGGAACCATCTGCAGGCGGTCGCGGAGGCCGTCCCTCTCCTGTGTCTGCTCGACGATCCGCTGGGTTACCCTGGCCGGATCAATGGCCACGGCCGCAGCAGGCACCCCAACGGCTCGCCCGAACGGCGCAAGAGTAATGAGAGCTGCGAGGATGAATGCGTGAAAGCGTCCTGCCTTCATCGCTCTACCTCCCAGTTCTTTTTCTGGCCAGGTGTGGGCACTCGCCCACCTTACGCCACCGCCTGCCCCCTGGCTGGGTCAGGCGCGGGCCGCGACCGCGGGCGGGATCGGCCACACAGGGCACCTCCCGGCCCGAGCCACGAAGGCGGCATGATACCATGGCGGCCTCGTTATGTCAAGCAGCTCTCCGGCGGCTCGGGCCCCAACGACACCCGGCCCTGAGGGGGCCGGCAGGCCTCTGTCGGCTGCTGACCGCCCTACAGACCTCGGCTCGCGTGCATTGCCCTCGCCACGCCCAGTCCGCACGATGCGCACTGCCCGCAGGTACAGGCAAAGCTGTGATCGTCGCTGACCACAGGTGTCGCCAACCGTGGTCCCGCGGCGGTGACAGCGCCGGCCTCGCAGCCAGGAAAGGCCCGTCACGCGCCGCCCCTCATTCCACGTGTCTCCCGACGCCGGTCCCTTCAGAACCACGTCTGTCAGGGGGCTGCACGAAAAGGCCAAACGCAGGGGTCAGGGGTGGGGACACTCTGGAGTTGCAGCCCATTGCGGCTGCCGGTCGGCGTGTTCCGACCAGCGGTGTGTGCCCCCCGGTGGCCGGCCGGGATGGGCGCCATCCTCGAGCCAGCGCAGAGCCGATCGCGATGGGCAGGGCTACCAGCAGCCCGGCTCCATGCCATGCGCTGTACGAGTCTGAACACGTACACCTCTACCCCACTTGACAGTAACGACCCGGACGCATATAATGGCCGTCAACTGACGCGGGGCTGCCTGCTCGAGCGGCGATCACGCTGGCGAGCGGCAGCCTTTTGATTCGCAAGGACTACCCAAGAGGGTGCAAATCCTGTGAGGAATACAGAATTGCCTTATGTTTAAAGTGACGCATCATCTGACAGCGGCTGTGGTCGGCGCCCTGATGCTGGCCCAGTCGATCCTGATGCCAGTGGCTACGCCACGGAAGGACGCTGCGCCTGCGCCCAAGCCTGCTGTTGTTGCCATGGTCACGCCCGAGCCGGTCGCCAACCCGGCGCCACAGGCCAAGGGTAAGCTGATCGTCATCGACCCGGGCCACGGCGGTAGCGACCCCGGCGCGCTGCACCAGAGCGGCAACGGCCAGGCGGACGTCACCGAAGAGGACGCCAACCTCGCCGTCGCGCTCAGGCTCGCCGACATGCTGCGGGCGGATGGCTACGAGGTCCAGCTGACCCGCTCGACCGACACCGAGGTCGTGCCTGGCTCGAAGGCGGCTGACCTCCAGAAGCGTGTCGATATCGCTAACGAGGCCGGCGCCGACGTGCTGATCTCGGTGCACCACAACGCAGCAGCCAACAAGTCGGCGCGCGGTACCGAGGTCTGGTACTGCAGCGACCGCCCGTTCGGTGCCGAGAACGAGCGCCTGGCCAAGGCCGTGAACGAGGCGCTTGTCCGTAACCTGCGCGAGGCCGGCTACGACACCGTCGACCTCGGCGTCAAGGACGACAGCAAGGCGGGCCACTTTGCCATCACCGGTCCTAACCTCGCCCGCCCGAGCGAGATGCCCAGCATCATTGGCGAGGCGCTCTACATCACCAACGACCAGGACGCCGCTCAGCTCAAGCGCCCCGAGGGCATCGAGGCGCTGGCGCGCGGCTACTTCGAAGGCATCAAGGTGTACTTTGGCGACGCCTAGCCCATCAACAGACGGCGCGGTCCCGATGGCTCGGGACCGCGCCGTTTTTTTGTGTAGAAGAGATAGCCGAGAAGCGCGCCAGCCTCCTGGGCGCTGCCACTCGTATCCCGGGGCACCGTGACGATCACCTTGTCGTTGCCCCCACCCCGCGCCCCGCCCCTGCCGCGGCCTATCCATCACCCACAGATGGCCTGGGGGAGTGTAGACGCCCACGGCGCGCGCAGCCCCTCGTATTCAAAGCTGACGTGGAGGTTGGCCTTTTGAGATCCTCGCCCCTCACTATTGCGTCCATCGCCCCGTCAGCAGTCGTGTGGCGCGGCTCGTGCTATGATGCCCCCACCACCGACCCCTCCCCCAGGCGGGCACGTCGTGCCC
>DYEI01000359.1 GCA_020725765.1 Anaerolinea sp.
CAAGGCCCGGGAACGTATTCACCGCCGTATGGCTGACCGGCGGTTACTAGCAACTCCGGCTTCATGCAGGCGGGTTGCAGCCTGCAATCCGAACTGAGGCCGGCTTTTAGGGATTTGCTCCGCCTCGCGGCGTGGCAGCCCGTTGTACCGGCCATTGTAGCGTGTGTGTCGCCCAGGGCTTGAGGGCCGTACCGACTTGACGTCATCCCCTCCTTCCTCCGGCTTACGCCGGCAGTCCCGCCAGAGAGATCTAACTGGCAGCGAGGGTTTCGCTCGTTACGGGACTTGACCCGACACCTCACGGCACGAGCTGACGACAGCCATGCAGCACCTGTGCGCGCTCCCCCGTGCTCACACGGGGGTCGCTCGGCTTTCGCTCCGCTACCACGCGCATGTCAAGCCCTGGTAAGGTTCTGCGTGTTGCATCGGATTAAACCACACGCTCCGCTGCTTGTGCGGGCCCCCGTCAATTCCCTTGAGTTTCAGCCTTGCGGCCGTACTCCTCAGGCGGGATACTTGGCGCGTCAGCTTAGGCCCCGACGGGTCGACCCGCCGAGGCCCAGTATCCATCGTTTACAGCTAGGAATACCAGGGTATCTAATCCTGATCTCTCCCCTAGCTTTCGCGTCTGAGCGTCAGGGACAGGCCAGGAAGCCGCCTTCGCCACTGGTGTTCCTCCCGATATCAGCACATTCTACCGCTACACCGGGAATTCCACTTCCCTCTCCTGCCCTCAAGCCGCGCAGTATTGGACGGCCCCTCCCGGTTGAGCCGGGAGATTTCGCGCCCAACTTGCACGGCCGCCTGCACGCGCTTTACGCCCAGTAAATCCGGATAACGCTCGCCTCCTCCGTTTTGCCGCGGCTGCTGGCACGGAGTTAGCCGAGGCTTATTCCTGGGGTACTGTCCCTTCTCATCCCCCAGAAAAGAGGTTTACGACCCGAAGGCCTTCGTCCCTCACGCGGCGTCGCTGCACCAGGGTTGCCCCCGTTGTGCAAGATTCCCTACTGCTGCCCCCCGTAGGGGTCTGGCCCGTGTCTCAGTGCCAGCGTGGCTGGCCGCCCTCTCAGACCAGCTACCCGTCATCGCCTTGGTGGGCCGTTACCCCACCAACTAGCTGATAGGCCGCGGGCCCTTCCCGAAGCGACCCGGTGCAACCGGGCCTTTCATCCGCCCACACGAGGGCGGACCACATGCGGGATTACCCGCCCTTTCGGGCGGCTATCCCCCACATCGGGGCGGGTCACCCACGTGTTACTCACCCGTCTGCCACTGACCGGGATCCGACTCGGCCCTCGGCGGCTGGCAGGATTGCTCCCGTTCCCCGCCGGTGCCGGTTTCTGTCGGGCCGGTCCGTTCGACTTGCATGTATTATGCACGCCGCCAGCGTTAATCCTGAGCTGGGATCATACTCTCCGCACGGCTGGGCGCGGATCGCTCCGCGCCCCTGCGCTGAGGCTTGCCCGACAAGGCTGGGACCTTCCCACCACTCTGCGGTTGTTAAGGCACCATCCCAGATATGGCAACGCCGCCTGGGCCGTGGCTTTGGCGGCGGGATCGAGGCCTCTCGACCAGCTATCGGATGTTTGCGCCGCGCCTCTCGGCGCTCGCAGCCCCGATTGTATGGCGCGCACCGGGGCCTGTCAAGGCTGCTGGCCGGTCGGGGGCCCCTGCAGCCTTAAAAGCCGGAGGCGGCGCCTTAAATCCGGCGCCGTAGCGCCCAAACGGGCACCGGGGCGGTGGCCGCGGCACAGACCGTGCTGCAGTTACCATGCGCGACGCTCTCATCGGCAGCAGGTGGTACCTTAAGAGCTGAATAGAATGCGTTAGCTTCAGTTCGCCGCATCACGCGGATCAAGCTACTAAGGGCGCACGGCGGATGCCTTGGCGCCAAGGGCCGATGAAGGACGTGGTTCACTGCGATAAGCTTCGGGGAGCCGTGAGCAGGCTGTGATCCGGAGATCTCCGAATGGGGAAACCCGCCCGGGGGAATGCCCGGGCACGGCGCACACAAGCGCCGGGGGAACGGGGGGAACTGAAACATCTTAGTACCCCCAGGAAGAGAGAACATTCCCTGAGTAGTGGCGAGCGAAAGGGGAACAGCCCAAACTCGCCTCGTGCTCAAGACTGCAGTCGTTGCGAGGCGGGGGTTGTAAGGCCCGGCCGGGTCTCTGCAGGGACCCAAAGGAGTGAAAAACCTGCCCGTTAGCCGAACGGCCCGGAACGGCCGGCCATAGGAGGTGAGAGCCCCGTAGGCGAAAGCGGGTAGGCTTCTGCCGGTGACCTTGAGTACCACGGGGAACGAATGCCCTGTGGGAAGCAGGGGGGACCACCCTCCAAGGCTAAACACCCTTGGCGACCGATAGCGCACCAGTACCGCGAGGGAAAGGTGAAAAGAACCGGGGTGACCGGAGTGAAATAGAACCTGAAACCGTGCGCCTACAACCAGTGGGAGGGTGCCCCGCGCGGGGCGCCTGACCGCGTGCCTTTTGGAGAATGACCCAGCGAGTCACTCTCTGTGGCGAGGTTAAGGGGGTAACACCCGGAGCCGTAGCGAAAGCGAGTCTGAACAGGGCGCCCGGGCGGCGAGGCAGGTGGCTTCCGCGTTGCGCGGATCCGATGCAGCGGCGGTCCACAGACCGCCGCTGCCGGGTCGGCCTTCCGTCGGGGCCACGTGGGACCGTTCCCATGGCCAGACCGCCCAACAGTCGCAGGGAGTGGACCCGAAACCAGGTGAGCTACCCATGGCCAGGGTGAAGCGGGGGTAACACCCCGCGGAGGCCCGAACCCGTCCGTGTTGCAAAACGGTGGGATGAGCTGTGGGTAGCGGTGAAATGCCTAACGAACCTGGATATAGCTGGTTCTCCCCGAAATAGCTCTGGGGCTAGCGTCGGGGGTTCAGCGGCGGAGGTAGAGCACCGGATCGGCAAGGGGGCCTTCGGGCCTGCCAAGCCGAACCGAACTCCGAATGCCGCCGCTCCACACCCCGGCAGTGGGACGGTGGGGTTATCCTCCATCGTCGAGAGGGAAACAACCCAGACCGCCAGCTAAGGTCCTCAAGTCGGGGCTAAGTGGCAGAAAGGATGTGGGGCCGCTCCGACAGCCAGGAGGTTGGCTTAGAGGCAGCCATCCTTCAAAGAGTGCGTAATAGCTCACTGGTCGAGCGGCCCTGCGCCGAAGATAGGCGGGTCTAAGCCCCGCACCGAAGCTGCGGCTCGTGCCAGGCACGAGGGTAGGGGAGCGTTCTGCGCGCAGTGAAGGTGATCCCGTAAGGGACGCTGGAGCGCGCAGAAGCGCGAATGCTGGGACGAGTAGCGTAAGGCGCGTGAAAAACGCGCCCGCCGAAATGCCTGAGGTTTCCGACGCAACGGTACTCGGCGTCGGGTCAGTCGGGCCTAAGCTGAGGGCGAAAGCCGTAGGCGATGGACAACGGGTTAATAGTCCCGTACCACGCCGGGTCGTTTGAGCGATGGGGTGACGCAGGAGGGTAGGCCAGCCGGTTATCGGATTCCGGTGCCAAGCCTGTAGGGAGATGACGGCAGTAGGCAAATCCGCTGCCCGATCCTGAGGGGTGATGGCGGTGCCCAAGGCCAAAGTGGCTGAGCCCATGCTGCCAAGAAAAGCCTCTAGCGAGACCCGCGTGTCCGTACCTCATTACCGACACCGGTGGGCGGGTAGAGTATACCAAGGCGATCGGGAGAACCCTCGTTAAGGAACTAGGCAAAATGGCTCC
>DYEI01000360.1 GCA_020725765.1 Anaerolinea sp.
GTCTAGTATCTTTTAATCCACCCGCGAAGGCAATCTGGTAGGCTAAAGGGTGAGGCACAACGCCTTGGTTCATCCAAGGCAGACCCGGCAGACCGCGTTCGTCTCGGTCGCTCACGACCGTCATTAAGCCTGGGTCGCCGGGTCTTCGTGCTGGCCCGTACGGTGGATTGGTCGCCTAAGACCGCATCACTAGACTGGGCCGCACTCCAGTTTTGATTATAGCACTTCTGGAGGCAGACATGACCCCACAACTTTCCTCTTCTCCCGTGATCGGGATTGACGTTTCGCAAGCCCACTTGGAGATCTGCGTGCACGACACCGTCTTCACCTACCCCTACCGCCTGCGCGACCTGCCGGCGCTGGTGGCGCGCCTGCGCGCCTACGCCCCAGGGCGCATCGTGGTCGAAGCCACGGGTGGGCTGGAGCGCCCGCTGCTGCAGGCGCTGTGCGCCGCCGGCCTGCCGGTGACGCTGGTCAACCCCTACCGCGTGCGCCTGTTTGCGCGTTCCTTGGGGCAGTGGGCCAAGACCGACCGCCTGGATGCGCAAGTGCTGGTGCGCTATGGGGAGAGCGCCAAACTCCCCCTGCTGGTGCTGCCCCGCCCCGAGCAGCAGACGCTGAAGGCGCTGGTGGTGCGGCGGCGACAGGTGATTGACCTGCTGCTGGTGGAGCGCAACCGCCTGCGCCGCGCCCCGGCGGAGGCGCGCGCCAGCGTGGAATGGGTGCTGGCGCGGTTGGAAGAAGAAGTACAGCGGCTGGAGGCGAGCATCACCGCCCTGCTGGAGGCCGCGTTTGGCGCGGAGTATGCCCTGCTGACCCAGGTGCCGGGGGTCGGGGTGGTGACCGCGGCGACCCTGCTGGCGGAACTACCCGAACTGGGGCATCTGAACGGGAAGCGGATTGCCACGCTGGTGGGGGTGGCGCCGCTGGCGGATGACAGTGGGACGAAGAGCGGGCCGCGGCACATCCGCGGCGGACGGCAACCGGTGCGGGAGGTGCTGTACATGGCCACACTGGCGGCGGTGCAGTTCAACCCGCGCCTGCGCCGCTTCTATCGGCGGCTGGTGGAGGCGGGGAAGCCGAAGAAGGTGGCGCTGGTGGCGGCGATGCGCAAGTTGCTGGTGTGGCTGAACGCGATCTTGCGTGACCGCCAACCTTGGCGCGGTTAGGCCGGTAGGGGGCACGGACAAGTGAGGCTCAGGCAACTCCCCACGGGCAAGCACTCCGGCCCGTGGGGATGGGGGCGATGTGCGCCCAGGGGCAAAAAACGAGGGTTACGCCGTGATCACGTAACCCTTGACAAAAAAGACGGTGGCTTAATGCCCTTCCGGGCATTCGATGATTCTGACCTCTGTCCTGGAGACATTTGTCATCTACCTGTCCCTTGCAGTCTAGTATCTTTTAATCCACCCGCGAAGGCAATCTGGTAGGCTAAAGGGTGAGGCA
>DYEI01000361.1 GCA_020725765.1 Anaerolinea sp.
CCCCTGACCCCCCCCCCTGGCGGACGCGCCGCGTCCGCGAGGGGGAGGGGAACTCTCTCTCATCACCCCCCCCCCAGGCGGGCGCCGGGCGTCTGCCGGGGGGAGGGGCAGGGGGGGGGGCACTCAGTTGCAGCACATCGCGGCTACCGCCCGGCGTCCTCCCGAGCAGCGGTGTGTGCAGCGGGTGGTCCGCCGGGATGGGCGCCAGGGCGTTATGTCACGCCCCGTGATGCTGTGCAGCCCGACTTGGTAATGCATAGCGCGGCGCGGGGGCGGGGTTAGGGGTGGGGGTCCCTCGATAGGCCATGCCCTCTCTCCCCCATTTGCATTCCTCTCAGAACCGTCCTATAATTGGCTAGCTAACTGTTAGCTGGCTAAGGGCCATGACGGGCAATCTCTGCTCAGGTGGACTCTGCAAGGCGAGAGAGGAGGGGCCCGATGGCGCAGCCTGCCGAGCCAGGGATGCTGGATATGTTGCTGGTCCAGGTGTGTCGGCTCCATTACCTGCGGGCACACGAGCTTTTGGAAAAGATCGGGCTGTACCGTGGCCAGCCGCCGGTGCTCCGCGCCCTGTCGGAGCAGGAGGGTCTCAAGCATACGGAGCTGGCCGAGCGCCTGCGTGTCACGCCGGCCACCATCACGCGCATGCTCCAACGGATGGAGAAGGCGGGCTTTGTGGAGCGCCGGCCCGATCCAGAGGACCAGCGTATCTCCCGTGTATATCTGACGGAGGCCGGGCGCGGCGTCCAGAGCGCCTTACGTGAGGTGGTGCGTACCATGGAGGCGGAGACGTTCGCGGGGTTCTCGCAGGAGGAGCAAGCGCTGCTGCGGCGCCTTCTCGAGGGCATCCGCGATAACCTCCTCCGCGCCGTCGACAGGGAGCACCACCCCGGCTGCTCGTAGCGAATTCGTCCGGCGCCGGCGCGCCTACCACGATCCCATGGCGCCACCCCTACAGAGGTGACACGTTGAGAACGGTAACCGCACTGGCCAGGTACCTGAAGCCCTACTGGCGATGGGTCCTCGTGGCTCCGATGCTGATGCTGCTCGAGGTCACCATGGACCTGATGCAGCCGCGTCTGGTCGAGCGGATCGTCGACGAAGGGATCGCTCGCCTGGACATGACTCTGATCCTGCACACCGGGCTCCTGATGCTCGCGCTGGCCGCAGTTGGCGCGGTCGGCGGGATGAGCAACGGCATCTTTGCTGCCAGAGCCGTGCAGGCTTTCGGGGCGGACCTGCGAGAGGCGATCTTTCGCAGGGTGCAAGAACTCTCCTTCGGCAACCTCGATGCCTTCGGCACAGGCTCGCTGATCACACGCCTGACCAACGATGTGACGCAGGTCCAGGAAGCCATCATGATCCTGCTGCGCGTCCTGGTGCGGGCCCCGCTCCTGATGGTAGGCAGCCTGTTCATGGCCATCCTCACCAGCCCGCGGCTGACCTTTCTCCCCCTGGTCCTGATGCCGCTCGTCCTGGTGATCATCGCCTGGGTCATTCGCAGGGCCTCGCCGATGTTTGCCGAGGTGCAGAGGCGGCTCGACGCAGTGAACACTGTGATGCAGGAGAACCTGGCCGGCGTCCGCGTCGTCAAAGCCTTTGTGCGCGCCCGGCACGAGGAGGCCCGGTTCGGCGCGGCCAACGATGGCCTCATGGCGCAGATCGTCCGCGTGGGGCGCACCATTGCTGCGACGATGCCGCTCATGATGATGACGATGAACCTCGGCGTGGTCGGCGCCATCTGGTTCGGGGGCGTCCAGGTGACCCGGGGCAACATGCAGAGCGGACAGATCATCGCCTTCGTCAACTATCTGACGACTACCCTCTTCTCGCTGACGATGGTCAGTATGCTCGTGATGCAGGTGACGAGGGCCCAGGCCTCGGCAAAGCGCATCGCGGAGGTCCTCGAGACCGAGCCCGTCGTGAGGAATCGCCCCGATGCTCTGCGCAGCTTCCGGCCGCGAGGCCGGGTCGCCTTCGAAGGAGTCACTTTCAGCTATGGCAACGGCGCTGAGCCGGTCCTGAAGGACATCAGCTTTGTCGCCGAGCCCGGCCAGAGGGTCGCCCTTCTCGGCCGGACCGGATCCGGCAAGTCGAGCCTGGTACAGCTCATCCCCCGCTTCTACGACGTCACCTCCGGCCGGGTCACCATCGATGGTGTCGACGTTCGCGACCTCGACCAGGCTGTCCTGCGTCGCAGTGTGGCCGTCGTGCTGCAGGAGACGGTGCTCTTCAGCGGCACCATCCGGGACAACATCCGCTACGGGCGCCCCGATGCGCCGGACGAGGCGGTGATCGCCGCTGCCCGCGCCGCGCAGGCCCACGACTTTATCATGTCCTTCCCCGATGGCTACGACACCGTCGTCGGCCAGCGAGGTGTAAACCTCTCGGGCGGGCAGAAGCAGCGCATCGCCATTGCGCGGGCTCTCCTCGTGCAGCCGGCGGTGCTGATCCTCGATGACAGCACGAGCTCTGTAGACCTGGAGACCGAAGCCCGCATCCAGGCGGCACTACAGGAGCTGATGAGGGGCCGGACGGTCTTTGTCGTCGCTCAGCGGATCAGCTCGGTGATCGACGCGGACAAGATCCTGGTGTTGGATGCAGGGCAGATCGTCGCCGAGGGAACGCACCATGAGCTCCTCGCTTCCAGCCCTGTCTACCGCGAGATATTCGAGTCGCAGCTTGGGAACGGGTAGAATCACATGGCCGAGCAGCAGGGAAGTGGAAGGCACGGGCCACAGGCCCACACGGACCGGCCGCAGCAGGGCGGGCGCCCGATGCTCTTTGGGCCGGGTGGGGGACCGCCGCACATGCGGCCTCCCGGCGAGCGAGCGAAGAGGCCAGGGGAGACGCTCCGCCGCCTGTGGGGCTACCTGAGCCGGGAATCCTGGGCACTGGCCGCGACGGCGCTGCTGGTCATGCTCACCCTGTGCGTCGAGCTGGCGGGCCCGTACCTGATGGGCAGGGCTATCGACCTCTATATCAGCCGGGGCGACCTGCCAGGGCTCGCGCGTCTGATCGGGCTGATGATCGCCGCCTATGCGGCCGGCGCAGCGGGCGTCTGGCTGCAGACCTATATCATGGTGGGGGTGGCCCAGCGGGCCGTACGCAATCTGCGGCGCGACCTCTTCGCCAAGCTGCAGACCCTCTCGCTGCGTTTCTTCGACCGGCATCCCCATGGCGAGCTGATGAGCCGCCTGACCAATGATATCGACAACATCAGCAATGTGCTGAGTTCCGGCGCCACGCAGTTGCTTGCCAGCGGCCTTGGTCTCGTGGGGGTGGTCGGGGTGATGCTGGCGGTCAACATGCCGCTGGCCATGGTGACGATGGTTGTTGTGCCGCTGACCTATGCGCTGACGCGCACCGTCGCTGCACGGACCCTGCGCGAGTTCCGGGCGCAGCAGGAAGCGCTTGGCGCCCTCAACGGCCTTATCGAGGAGAACGTCACCGGGCAGCGGGTCGTCAAGGCCTACGTGCGCGAGGAGGTGGCGATCAAGGACTTTGACGTGGTGAACCGCCGCCTGCAGCGCGCCGCGACGCGGGCCCAGATCCTCGGCGGCCTGATGGGCCCTCTGATGAACATGGTCAACAACCTGGGGCTGGCAGTGGTAGCGGGAGCGGGTGGCCTCCTGGCGCTGAATGGGCTCGCCTCCGTGGGGACGATCGCTGCCTTTATCAGCTATGCGAGGCGGTTCACGCGCCCGCTGAACGAGATCGCGCACCTCTTCAATGCCATCCAGGGGGCGCTGGCCGGAGCGGAGCGGGTCTTTCAGATCATGGACGAGGTGCCCGATCTCGTGGACGCGCCCGACGCCCGGCCGGTGACGCACCTCGAAGGCGACGTGGTGTTCGACGACGTCAGCTTTAGCTACGAGCCCGGCGTGCCCGTGCTCAAGCACGTGAGCCTGCACGCCCGGCCCGGGCAGGTGGTGGCGCTCGTTGGCCCAACCGGCGCTGGCAAGACCACCATCGCCAACCTCCTCACCCGCTTCTACGACGTCGACAGCGGCGCTATCCTCATTGACGGGCAGGACATACGCAGGCTGGCTCAGGACGACCTGCGGCGGAAGGTGGGCCTGGTGCTACAGGACAACTTTCTCTTCGCCGATACGGTCATGGAGAACATCCGCTATGGCCGGCTGGACGCGACCGACGAGGAGGTCATCGCCGCCGCCAGACTGGGCAACGCCGACTCCTTCATCCGCCGCCTGCCCCGCGGGTACCAGACGGTGCTCAGCGAGCGGGGCAGCAACCTGAGCCAGGGGCAGCGTCAGCTCCTGGCCATCGCCCGCGCCATCCTGGCCGACCCGAGCATCCTCATCCTGGACGAGGCCACCAGCAACGTCGACACGCGGACGGAGCGGCAGGTTCAGGCCGCGCTCCAGCGGCTGATGCAGGGGCGAACGAGCTTTGTCATCGCCCACCGGCTGAGCACCATCCGCAACGCCGATCAGGTCCTCGTCGTCCACAACGGGGAGATCATCGAGCGCGGCACGCACGACTCCCTCCTCGCGCAGCGCGGCTTCTACTATCAGCTCTACATGACCCAGTTCGCCCGCAGCCCCAAGGGCTCCCTGGCCGAAGCGCCAGGCGCACCCGGGGTATCAACGTCGCCGGCATGGACGAGGAGGGGCGACGCTTCGCTCGGAACAGCTCCGGCGGAGGGATAGGCCTGCACTTGCGAGGCCGCGCAACCCTCCGGAGGGTCGGAGCTTGCGCAAGGGCCCTCGCCCCCATTGGCTCAGAGGCGGGCAGGGGCAGCCTGTCCGCCTCTGAGCCAATGTCAGCTTGCCACAAACAAGGCCCCGGTAGCGATGGTCACGAGCACCGTCAGGACCGCAACAAGGGCATTGCTGGCGCGGCCGTTGCGCCAACCCCTCATGATCCTGCGGTTGTTGGCGAGGCGGAGCATGAGGATGAGGATGAGCGGCAGCAGCACCGCGTTCGCCACCTGCGAGAGCCACATCAGCGGAAAGAGGGGCAGCCCGGGCACCATCACGATCAGCGCGCCGATCACGATCTGGGCCGTGTAGAGGCCGTAGAACGCCGGCGCCTCCTGAGGGGACCGGTCAATGCCCCTCTCCCAGCCAAAGACCTCACAGAGCGCATAGGTCGTGGCAAGGGGCAGCACCGCCGCCGCGAGGAGCGACGCGCCCAGCAGGCCGACGCCAAACAGCGTCTTGGCCCAGGGCCCGGCGACGGGCTCGAGAGCCATTGCCGCCTGCTCGGCCGTCTCTACCCGGATGCCGTGTACAAAGAGCGTGGCAGCAGTGGCGATGATGATAAAGCCCGATACCAGGTTGCCGACCACAGAGCCGACCACCACGTCCAGGCGAGTGTTGGAATAGCTGTCGATGGTAACGCCCTTGTCGGCCACCGAGGCCTGCATATAGACCGCTGCCCACGGCGTGATTGTGGTGCCGACCGTCGCCAGCACGGCCAGCACATAGCTAGTCTCCAGCTGGAAGGTTGGTACCACCGCCCTCTCCAGCACTTGCCCCCAGGGTGGCCGCGCCAGAATCGCCGATGCCACATACGCCACCGCATACAGCGAGAGACCGAGCAGCACCTTCTCCACTCGCTGATAGGAGCCACGCGTCACGAGCAACCAGACCCCCAACGCTGCTATCGGCACGGCGACGTACCGCGGCACGCCAAACAGCTCCCCTCCCGAGGCTATTCCGGCGAACTGGGCCGTCGTCGTCCCCGAGTTGGCCACCAGCAGGCCAAGACACACGAGCAGCGTCAGCCGGACCCCAAAGCGCTCGCGGATCAGGTCGGTCAGACCCTTGCCGGTCACCGCTCCCATGCGGGCGGCCATCTCCTGCACGACCGCCTCGCCCACCGTGATCCACACCAGTATCCAGAGGAACTTGTAGCCAAAGGTCGAGCCCGCCATCGAGTAGGTCGCGATCCCGGGGGCGTCGTTGTCCGCGCTGGCGGTGATCAGGCCCGGCCCCAGGATGGCGAGGAAGAGGAACGCCCGACGCAGGACGCCTCCGGCTCTTTTCATTGCCAGCCGCATGTTACCTCCTCGAGTAGACCGCTAGTAGAAGCGCGGCAGCCGCTTCTTCCATGCGGTGGGGATAAAGGCGTCTATGGCGTCGTCGACGGTGACGATCCCCTGGAGGACACGGTCCTCATCTACGACCGGCACGGCCAGCAGATTGTACCGGGCGACCAGCCGGGCAACCTCCCTCTGCGGAGTGAGCGGATCGACCGTGATGGGCCGCTCCACCATGATTTCGCGCACCGGGACCCGCGGCTCCGCCATCACCAGGTCCCTCAGAGACACGATCCCCTGGAGCCGCCCTGCCTCATCGACAACGTGTACGTAGTAGAGCGCCTCATCCTCCTGAGCCCTCGGAGACTGCCGCAGGTACTCCAGCGCCTCGCCGGCCGAGAGCCCTGCCGGGATGACCGAGTACTCGGTGGTCATGATGCCGCCCGCGGTATCCTCCGGATACTCGAGGAGCTTTTGGACGTCCGTCGCCTCCGGGCGATCCATCAGGGCGAGGAGGTTCGCCCGGTCCTCGGCAGGGAGATCGGCGAGCACATCGGCGGCGGCGTCGGGGTCCATCTCCTCGAGGAGGTCGGCGGCCTTTTCCGGCTCCATGGCCGAGATGAGCGCCGCCTGCATCTCGGGATGGACCTCCTGGATGGTGTCGGCCGCCGTCTCCGTGTCCAGAGTCTCCAGGAGAGATTGCCCCGAGGAGCGGTCCATATCGCTGATGATGTCGGCGATGTCGACGGGGTCGATCTCCCGCAGCTTTTCGCGCGCTACCCGAAGGCGGATCGGCGCGTCCGCCGGGACCGAGGCGACATCCTGCCAGGGGATGACCTTGGTCGCGGGGCGGCGGCCTGCCAGCGCAAGGAGGCCAGCGCTGACTCCCTCGAGGCCGATACGGCGGAGCAGACTCCGGGTTCCGGTCTCGACGCCGACCAGATAGAAACGGCCCTCACTGCCGTTGCGTATGATCTGCAAGTCGTTGGCGCGGACGAGGCGTCGTCCCTCGATGTCGACGATCTGCCGGTCCAGCACCTGTTCCCTGAGCCACAGCTCGTCGCCATCCGGCGAGTACTCGCGCACCTCCGAGGTGCGGAGGATAATGGAAGGCTGAAGGTGGGCGATGTCCTCCGCGGGGATGAGGAGCGGGTGGACGCGCCCCTTGAGAGCGAGGGCCCGCAGGATCGGGAAACCCCTGCGCCCTTCCGCAAACAGCAAGTCCTGGCAGCGACCAAGCCTGCGGCCCTGGGCATCCCACACGGGTTTGCCAAGAAGCTGGCTGAAGTGGATGGGCATTTCGCACCTCCCCTCGTCCTGAAGCCGCTCCTTGTCGCAGCACCCGGCTGAGACCCACAAAAAAGCAGCACGCGGCGAGGAGCCGCGTGCCGAGAGGATTCACGGGGGAGGTGCTTCCTCCGGGGCGTGGCTCATCGCCTACGGGGGGCCACAAACCTGGCTATGTGGAGCGGTTTTGGAACGTTGGTCTGGTAGTTGTCCGTTACTACCGTCCGAATCCATACAAACGCACCTGTTCTTCATACTGCTTCGCCCAACTCGTACGTTGAGCACTTCCGGCGTAGTATACTCTGCTTCGGGCGTGTGTCAAAGAGACGCTCCGAGGCGCGTGTAGTTGACTCTGGAGGCAGGCTCATCCGTGCTGCTGTAAGGCCCCCCACCCCCGTGACCCCCTTCCCCGGGCAAGCTTCAGGGGCGCACAGCCTTCTTCGCTCGCAGGGCGAGGGCCTTGCCCATCGAGGGACCCCCACCCCTAGGGCATTCCCCGCTTTGCCCAGCGGGCAAAGGGGGGTTAAGCCCCTAGCCCCGCCCCCGCACCGGGCTGTCCATTACCCACAAGTAGCCTGGGGGAG
>DYEI01000362.1 GCA_020725765.1 Anaerolinea sp.
CCGCTTGCGCGGCGGGGAAGGGGGCGTCTTATGTTATGGAGGGGGTGTTCGCAGGCGGCTTCGCCGCCTGCGAACACCCCCTCCCATTTTGGATTCCCCGCCGCCGCTGCGGCGGGGGCGGGGAGAGGGGCATCTGCATAAACAAGCACGCTGGCGCTCAAGTTAGCGCCCATGCCCCGCTCTTCTCCGCCTGGCGGAGGCAGAAACTGGGTGGAGGTCTTCACTCCAGCAGCCGGAAACCCTGCTACGCTACACGGCCAATGCCTGGCAGGGCCGGGCGCGCGCCGTGAGCAGATGCCCGCGCCCGCCTCATTCCGGCAACGGCAACCCCTTTCGCTCCAGGGCTGCGCCCAGCAGGCCAAAGGCCCCCGTCAGCATCATATCGCCGTAGGGAACGGCAAAGTACGGCTCCATGGGCGCGGCCAGCGCCCGTTGTGGACCGGTGACGGCCAGGAAGCGGAATGGCCCCCGGTAGTCCGGCGAGATGTAGGCGCCGTGCCCGTTGTCCGCATAGACCGCGTCGTTGCTCAGAGTGCCCTCTCGCAGGCCCGCGACCAGCTCGACCAGCCTGCCCAGGTCGACCAGATGCGTGTGGTGCTCAAACATGCCAAGCACACGGTCGTCCTGCACGAGGGCACCGACGACGTGCTGGTTTCCCACATTGACGATGATGAGCCCCTCCGGCAGGCGCACATCGACATGCGGGTCGAGGAGCGCCCCACGGATGGCGGCCGCGGCCGTATCCATCACCAGCGCCCCCGGGAGCAACTCCTGCACGGCCGCCAGGCGGGTCAGATAGGCGGGCACCTCCCCGGGCCCATAGGCGAGCGCCTCGAGATAACCGCCCTCCTGGATAAAGCGCTCCCAGTGCTGGAACCGAAAGCGACGCTGGCTCACCTCGCGGCACTCGCCATGGTCCTGCACGGCCACGGCGAAATCTTCGGGAAGGTCCACCTCGAACTCGGCCAGGGCCGCGGAGAGGGCCTCGATATCCACGTCCTTGAGCTCGAGGACCTCGAGATCACCGGCAGGCGGCTTCTCGACGATCTGCACTCCCATGGCGCGGACCTCATCGAGGTCATCCCGGATGGTCTTGGCGGCGGCAGGGGTGGCATAGACCGGAAGCCCGGCCTGCAGATGGTCGACGATGGCCTCCACGCAGGGGCCGCCCCCCATCACCCGCCCCCACAGGAACACCGGCCTTCCGGCAGCGGTTGCTCTGGAGATGCGCCGGGCGAGGATGGCCGTCTGCGAGGGGAGGACGAGCTGGACATCGTTCTCCAGCGGCTGCCCCTCCTCAAAGAGCAGGATATCCTGGGTTCCGGCACCGACGTCCATGGCCAGCAGGCGGTAAGGCACGGTCACACCTCCATACCTGGCGGTGAATATAGGCGGGCGCGCACATGTGTCAAGCCGGGCGGGCCGCGCCCCGGACGAGGCTCCCGCCAGAGCTTCGCGGGCTGTTGAGGGCGAGACGAATGCACACTTCGCCTGCCGCAGTCTTGACACCCTCCGCAACAAGTGTTATAATGAGCGAGGTTGTGAAAGATGACGCGAGTGCTTACACTCGCCAGACTCCGTCGGGGCATTGTAAGCTCTTACGGCACAGCCATACGTCCTGGAACGCTCCAGTTGCAGGTCGGGATCGGGTGTAGCGCGTTCATGGGCCATGCTGCCTGCTCACGTTGTGGTGCGCCCGACCCCTGGAATCTGCCTCCCCTCAGCGCCTCCCTAACGCTGTGGCGCGGACGGCACAGATTTCGGGGACTCATTCGGAGGCGAGGCGCCGAGCGCAGGCTCATCCGTTGCCCCTGAGTCAGCCTGCGCCCCCGGATCACATCAACATGGCAGCTACTATCGCTGGCCCCATCTCGTACGAACATGGGCATGGATCGGCCGTGCCTTCTCCGTGGCAGCCGCCACTCAGGCCATGGACCAGGCCGGGGCCAGGCTAGCCAGACCGGGGTCCGCACGGAGACAGTTCTCCCCGAGTCGCGAGCAGAGGACCCGCGGACGTCCCCGTGCGGCTGCGGGTTTCGGTGCAATCCGGCATAGCCAGAGCAGTTGGGTCCGCTCCCATCGCCTCTGGGGCGGCCTCTCATCGTCGGTGTACGGACCAACGACGGCAGGTAGGCAGGGGCACGGCACGCGGCCCCTCCTCCTGCAGGGGCGCTTTCAGGGTCGCCCGGCGCAGCCCCGTGGCCCTGTTGGCGTCTCCTGCGGTAGTGTAGCGTATCGGTAGTCTCAAGGAGGAAAACGATGGATCAGGCACGTGCGGAAAAGCTGTGGGAGCTGCACCACGAGCTCGAGCGGGGGCGCCTGTCCCGCCGCCAGTTCATCCGCATGGCGACAGCCCTCGGCGTCTCGCTGACAGCCGCTGAGGCGCTCGCTGGCTGCCAGAAGGCAACTCCCGCACCCACCACCGCGCCAACCCAGGCGCAGGCGGTCGCCACCACGGCGCCGCAGCCGACGAGCGCTCAGCCGGCCCCAACGGCGGCCCCCACGCAGGCCCCCCCAGCTGCGGCGGAGCCCAAAGAGGGGTACATGCTGCGCTTTGACGGCTACCGCTGCACCGGCTGCCTGCTCTGCGCGGTGACCTGCGCCGAAAAGTGGCAGGCCGAACTCTTCCCCGAGCAGACCAAGGACGTCGTCAACCTCGAGTTCTCCCGCATCCGACCGATGAGGTTCCAGTACGTCGACGTCGTCAACGTCTGCAACTACTGCAAGCTCGAGGAGTGGGCCGAGGGCACCAAGGAAGCCCCGTGCATGTCGGTCTGCCCGCAGAAGGCGATCAAGTTCGTGCCCAAGGGCGAGGGCAAGCCGGGGTACACCGGCTACGGCTACAAGACGGTCGACCGTGACCTCTGCCTCGGCCTCGATGCCTGCGGCCGCTGCCTCGAGGCCTGCGAGCAGCAGTTCGGATCGGGCATCTCCTTCGATCCCATCGAGCACAAGGCCCAGGTCTGCACCATGTGCGGCGGCGACCCCGCGTGCGTCAAGGTCTGCCCCGAGCCCGAGGCCCTGCAGTTCGTGCCCGTGGTCGTGAATGGCCGCTCCTTCGCCTTCCAGCCGGAGGCCTATGCGGAGCTCTTGTACATGAAGATGTTCAACGTGAGGAGGGATCTCTGATGGCTGCGCTCAAAGGCGTTTGGGGTAAGATTGCCCGCGTCGACCTCTCCACGGGCAATGTCACAGTCGTCGAGCCGCCAGAAGAGGTGTACCGCAAGTACCTCGGGGGCGAGGCGCTCGGCCTCTACTACCTCTTCAAAGAGGGCATCGTCGACCCCAGCGTCGACCCCCTCGGCCCCCAGAACATGATCCAGCTCCTCGTCGGACCCACGAACGGCGTTGGGGCCAACGCGCGCTCGGTCATCGTCACCAAGAGCGCCTACAACTTTTTGTGTGTCACGACCAGCGGCGGGCGTGGCGCCGCCGAGCTCAAGTTCGCCGGCTGGGATGGCATCCAGATCGTGGGCAAAGCCCCGAAGCCGGTCTATATCGCGATCATCGATGACAAGATCGAGATCCGCGATGCCAGCCACGTCTGGGGCAAAGGCACCGAAGAGGCGGAGATGATCCTCCAGAAGGAGGTCCTCTCGCCGCTCGAGCAGCGGGAAAGCATCCTGCGCAGCGCCGACATGCCCGAGAAGTGGGCGGCGCTGCACCCCGCCGCCAAGAAGGGCATCGGTGCCAAGCGGCTCGCCGCCGTGTGGCTGATCGGCCCGGGTGGCGAGAAGCAGGTCTGGTACGCCAGCGTCATGACCGAGGGGGCACGCGCCCATGGCCGCTACGGCGCAGGCGCCATCTTTGGCTCCAAGAACCTCAAGGGCATCGTGGTCCGGGGCACGAAGGGGCAGCCCCTGGCCGACAAGGCTCGCTTCCTGGAGCTGACACGGGCCATCCAGAGCTCGGAGAAGGGCGACTATGGCTGGCGCTCCTACGGCACCGCCCGCATCGGCTATGCCCACTCCAACGCGTCCAGCGACTTCCCCATCCGCAACTGGCAGTGGGAGGCCTGGGCCGATCCGCACACGGTCATGGCCCTCTCCGGTCCATTCATGGACGTGGCGAGCTTTGTCAGGAAGCAGTCCTGCCCGGGCTGCGCCATGCACTGCCTCTACCCGGTCGAGACGACGAGCGCGGATCCTCTCATGGATCGCACGATCAGCGACATGCCGGACTGGGAAGCCATGGGCATGGTCGGCGGCAACCTCGGTTACCTCGAGATGCCCGGTGCCACGCCGGATGACCCCTTCACCGGCACGCACTTTGACCGGGCCGAGGCGCTGGCCAAGACGCAGTACACGACCTTTATCCATGACAACTATGGCATCGACTTTATCGAGGGCGGCGCCCTGCTCGCGCTCCTCATGGAGCTCCGGCAGCGTGACCTGATCACGCCCGCCGACCTCGACGGCATCGACCTCCAGTGGGGCGATGTCCACGCCGTCGACGCCATCGTCAAAAAGATCGTCGCCCGCCAGGGTATCGGCGATGTGCTGGCCCGGGGCACCTATGAGACGGCCAAGTACTTTGCCGAGAAGAAGGGCAAGCCCGAGATCATGGACTACTCCATGACGTGCCACCGCTACGCCCAGCCCGCCCACGGCGTGCGCGCCAATGCGTGCGGCAACGCCATGTCCTACCTCGTGGCCATCCGGCCGACCGAGCACACCAGTGGCAGCCGGATACCCTTCAACAGGGGCGATGTGGACGCGGCGATCGCCGCCGAGAACGTCCAGGCCTTCAACAACTCGCTGGTCATCTGCAGCTTCGCGGCCGGCCACTGGACCGGCAAGACAGTCGACCTGGTGAAGGCTGCAACCGGCTGGGAGGATTTCCAGGAGGCCGAGATCGGCAAGGTCGGTGAGCGGGCCTACGCCCTTGGCCGGCTCTTCAACCTGTACTGCCAGGGCATCAAGGACCCCAAGAAGGAGTGGGACTGCCCCGAGATGGTGCCGGCCAAGCGCTGGTTCTCCGAGCCGCTGCCGGCCGGCCCGCACAAGGGCAAGATGGCCTACGACGGCGACATGGACAAGGTCTTCAACCAGCTCCTGCCCGAGTACTGGAAGAAGCGTGGCTGGACGGAAGACAAGGGCATCCCGACCGCCGAGAAGCTCAAAGAGCTCGGCATCGACGATGTCGCCGAGGCGATTGCCGCTCAGCTCCGCTAACCGCAGACGGACCGATCTACCTGTGGGCGAGGCCCCGGCGGGGAGACCCGCCCGGGGCCTCGCGTCTACCATGGGCCAGGCTAGTTAGGATGGACGCCCCATGCACTATGAGGAGGCATTCTGGCGCAACCTGGGCATCTTTACGCCTTCCGAGCAGGCACGCATCCGTGCTGCCCGCGTGCTCATCATCGGGTGCGGGGGCGTCGGCGGGGTCGTGGCGCAGGTCCTCGCACGGAGCGGGGTCGAGCACCTGACGCTCATGGACCCCGAGGCCTATGAGCCCTCCAACATCAACCGCCAGATCAGCTGCTTCTGCGACACGCTGGGCCGAAGCAAGGCCGAGTGCACAAAAGAGTGTATCCTGCGCATCAACCCGGCTGCCAACGTCACGGCCCTCGAGCGGGCACTCGCGATGAGCGAGGCAGCCGAGACGGTGCGTGGGTTCGACGTCGTTGTGTGCGCGGCCGATGACTGGCCACTGAGCATGCTGACGATCGACGTGGCCCGGTCCGTCGGCACGCCTGCGGTGATGGCGTACCCGATCGGCGCCTTTGGCCGCACGACGACCTTCCTGCCAACGAGCCCTTCGGCCGCCGAGTGCATGTCGATGCCCCTGGGGTTGGGCTACGAGGAGCTGAAGGCCTTCACGGAGAGCCCCGAAGTGCGTCGCGTGGCCCTCTACTACCTGACGGAAGGCGAATGGCAGGAGGAGTGGTTCGAGGAGTGGTGTGAAGGCCGGCGCCCCCATGCGCAGCTCTGCGTTACCGTCTGGCTGGTATCGGTGCTGGCCGCCCTCGAGGTCATCAAGATCGTGAGCGGAAGGTGGCCGCCGGTAGTGGCACCGCGGTACTGGTACGTCTGCCCGACCGGGGCCCGCATCAAAAAGTTCAGCTTGGCCCGGCGCCTGATATCCCGCCTCGCAGCCAGAGAGCGTATCCGCCGCCACTTCCCCGCCCTGTCCCGACACCGCAGGCTGCTCAGGCTGTTCACCCGGCTCCTCAGCTAGAAGGGGGCGAAATGCGCAACGCAATATCGCGGGTCAATCTCCTCGCTATCATTGCCGGCGCTCTGATTGCCGCATCCTTCAGGTACCCGTGGTGGAGCCTCGCCTTCACGGGCGGGTCCGGCACCGCGCGCGCCGACATTTACCCGTATATCATCGCCGGAGAGCTCGGCGAGCTCCTGGGCTACCGCCGCACCTCGCAGATGGCGATCATGGTGCCCGTGCTGATCGCCTGTGTGGTGCTTTGCCTCCTAGCTGGACTCCTGCGGGGCAAGGCAGGGCGCATCACGCTGGCAGTGGTGGGCCTGGTGGTGGCCGGGGTGCTCTACGCCTTCCTGCGGCGCATCCGGATCATCGCCCGCGGCTATGGCGTCCCCCTCGAGGGCCACACGTTTGGGCAGATCGACATTGCGGTCGTCGAGATGATCACCAGCTTTGGCCGCGGCATCTACCTGCTCGGCGCGGGAGGCATCGTGGCCCTGCTCGCCAGCCTGCTACACCCCTGGGTGCGCATCCCGGCCCCGCGGTCCCGGGCAGGCCAAGGCCAGGCCGAAACGCCCTCTGGTAGCTGACAGGCTGTCTGGCGACGCGATCTCGCTCCAGCCGCCATCGCGCGGACCTGCGTCCGCCACGGGCGACAGCGGCAAACGGAGGATAGTGTACATGATCAGGCTGATGAAGGACCTGCAGGCACAGCTCCTGGGCGGCAGGCTCACGCGGCGCGCCTTTGTCCGCCGCGCGGCCGCGCTCGGCCTCTCGCTGGGTACCGCGTCGGCGGCAGCCGCCTGCGCCCGACAGGCGTCAACAGCTCCGACGACGGCGGCCACCCTCGAGCAGGCTGTACTCGCCGCACCCACGCCTACCGCGACGCTTCCGTGGGATCCCGACTATAACTTCGAGTGCCCCTACTGCGGGCTCCGGTTCCGCACCCGGGATGACCTGGAAGCTCATGCCCGCGCGCTTCACCCCGAATCCACCGTGCCCACGCGCGAGCCGACGCCGCGGCCACAGCCGACGGCCACGCCCGAGCCGCTGCCCGCCTGGCGGAGCAGCGGCTGGTTCTGCGAAGCCTGCGGCCAGACCTTTGCCCGTGCGGAGGACCTGCGCAGCCACGCCCTCGAGTACCACGCCCGCAGGATGCCGACGATCCGCACGGTTGACGAGCCGACCTATGCCCGCTTCATCGTCGGGCCGGTCGAGCGCTTTGACCAGAAGAACATCGTCTTTTCCCGCACGGTATGGGACGAAGGGTACAAGGCCAAACTGGCAGCCGTCACACCACCCCTGCGTCGCAAAGAGCCCGAGCCGTTCGATGCCGCGGCGCTGCGGGCGGGCGCCATCTTTGTCGACGACGCCGTCGGCAGCCTGCACCCCAAATACACCGGGTTCACGGGGCATCTTGTGGGCGTCGATGGCCTGTACAGCTGGGACGACCCGGTCAACCCGAACCCCGTCCCCATAGAGGACCCCGTCCAGATGACGGCGCAGGTCAAGGAGGCCGCATTCTTCTTCGGTGCCTCCCTCGTCGGCATCTGCGAGATCGATCCACGATGGGTGTACTCGCACTACTTTGAGCGCGAGACCGGGGCGTACGGCAGGCTGGAGATACCCTACAAGTACGCCATCGTGATCGCCGTGGAGATGGACTGGAAGCACATGAACGGCTCCCCCGGGTTCATGGGGAGCGCGGCGACGACGCTCGGCTACTCGCGCATGGCCGAAGTAGCGGCATCGCTCGCCAAGTACATCCGGATGCTCGGCTATCCGGCGGTGCCCTCGGGCAACGACACGACCCAGAATATCCCCCTGGCCATCGATGCCGGGCTTGGAGAGCTGGGCCGGAACGGCCTGCTCATCACGCCGCAGTTCGGGCCCCGGCAGCGCCTCTGCAAGGTGCTGACCAACCTGCCGCTCGTGCCCGACAGGCCGATCGACTTTGGCCTGCAGCAGTACTGCGAGCGCTGCCAGATGTGTGCGCACGCCTGCCCCGCTCAGGCCATCCTCCGGGGCGAGCGCACCGCTGAGCCGACTTCGATCTCTAACCGCACCGGCATCACCCGGTGGATCGTGAATGTGGAGCAGTGCTACCTGTTCTGGCGTGCCAACGGCATCGACTGCGCCAACTGTGTGGCGGCATGTCCGTGGGCGCAACATGTGCAGCGGGATTGGCTCAAGTAGTTACGTAGCTAATCACATCGGAGGAGGTTGGTTCTCGTGAGTGGCATGGTGTGGCGGCGAGTCCGCCAGCTCGTGCAGCTCGTGGCCCTGGTCCTCTTTGGGTACCTGTTGGCCCGGGCTCGGGGCGGGAATGGGTTTGGCATACCGCTGAACATTCTCTCCCGCCTTAACCCCCTGTTGGGGGCAGGCGCGATGCTCGCGTCGCGCAGCCTGATCCTCACCCTTCTGCCCATTCTGCTGACGGTGGCGGTGACACTGGTGGTGGGCAGGGTCTGGTGCGGCTGGATCTGCCCCGCCGGCACCATCCTGGACCTGTACGGCCCTCGCGGCCGCAGAGGCGTGCCCCTCAAGCTGCGGCAGGCCAAGTACTACATCCTGTTCACCATCCTGGCCATGGCTCTCCTGGGCAGCCTGGCCTTCATGTACCTCGATCCGATCACGGCCATCATCCGCGGCATCGCCGGCGTGGTCTACCCGGCCCTGGCGAAGGTGCCCGTCATCGGCCCCGCCCTCAAGGGCCTGTATCTCATCCCGCCGATCACGGGGACGGCGCCCGCCCCCAAGGCGGCCGCCATCTCCTGGGCCATCGCCGCGGTGTTTATCGTGATGCTCGTGCTCAACCTGATCGAGCGGCGTTTCTGGTGTCGGTACCTGTGCCCGCTCGGCGCGACGATCGGGCTTCTCTCCCGCTGGGCCTGGCTCAAGCGCGCCGTCCGAAAGGAGGGGGTGCAGCCCTGCCGGCTGGATTGCCCCGCGGGCACGAACGTCACCGGCTTTCTGGCCCTCGCCTCCCGTCGCCGCTACGGGCAGGCGTCGGATTTGATCCGTCAGACGAACCCGCTGACCACTGTCTGTGGGCACGTCTGCCCACACCCTTGTGAATCCGGGTGCAACCGGGCCGAGTGCGACCAGGCGGTGAGCATCAACGCCGTCGAGCGCTTTGTCGGCGACTGGGTCCGCCAGCACGGCGGCAGCAAGCTGCGCCCGGTGCCGGTCACGAAGGACAAGAAGGTCGCCATCATCGGCGCGGGGCCGGCCGGCCTGACGGCCGCCTTCCACCTGCGCCGTGCGGGCTATGCCGTGCAGGTCTTTGACAGGCTCCCCGTGCCCGGCGGCATGCTGGCGGCGGGCATCCCGCGATACCGTCTGCCGCGTGAGGTGCTCGAGGCGGACATCAACGAGATCCGCCGCCAGGGCGTCGAGATCCAGACGGGCGTCGCCGTTGACGGTGCCAAGCTCGCCGAGCTGCGCCAGACCTACGATGCGGTGCTCATCGCCGTCGGCGCCCACAGGAGCCGCAAGCTGGACGTGCCCGGCGAGGACCTCGCCGGCGTGGTGCATGGCGTGGACTTTTTGCGGGAGGTGAACCTCACCGGCAAGGCCACCATCGGCTCCAGGGTCGCCGTCATCGGTGGCGGCGATGTGGCCATCGACGCTGCCCGCTGCGCCCTGCGCCTCGGCTCCGAGGTCACCATCTTCTATCGGCGGTCGCGGCAGGAGATGCCTGCCCGCGCCGAGGAGATCGAGGAGGCCGAGGAGGAAGGGGTCAGGATCCAGTACCTGGCCACCCCCACGCGCATCATCGGCGAGAACGGCCGGGTCGTCGGGATGGAGTGCATCCGCCTCGAGCTGGGCGAGCCCGATAGCACCGGCCGCCGGCGGCCGGTGCCGGTCCCGGGGTCCGAGTTCACGGTACCGGTCGATACCGTCATCCCCGCCATCGGTCAGTACACCGACACGGCCTGGCTGGAGGGTAGCGGCGTCGAGGTCCTGAGCAACGGCACCATCAAGACGGACGCCGCCGGCATGACGACCGTTCCCGGCATCTTTGCCGCCGGCGACGCGGCGAGCGGCCCGGCCACCGTCACCGAAGCGGTCGGCGCGGCGCGCAAGGCGGCCGCCGCCATCGAGCGCTACCTGCGCGGCGAGGCCACGGTTGCCGAAGAGCCCGAGAAGCGGCGCATCCCGTTCAGCGAGCTTCCGGCCTCGCGTCGGCCGGCCAGCAAGGAGCGGACGGCTCCGGCGCTCCTCGCTGCCGCCGAGCGGGTGAAAGGCTTTGCCGAGGTCCGGCAGAGCCTGACGCCGGCGCAGGCGGTGAGCGAGGCGCGCCGCTGCATCAACTGGAACTGCGGCGAGTGCACCCTCTGCGCCCAGATCTGCCCGATGGGGGCCATCGATCCGCGCGACTTTACGAGCCACCCCAGCGAGTGCACGGTGTGCATGGACTGTGTCGCCTTCTGCCCGGGCGGGGCTTCCGAGTTCCGCGGCGGCTGGGCGCCGAGCCCGGTGGCCGAGTTCGATCCCTCGCGCCGGCAGCTCCTGATCTCCGCAGCGGCGGGTGTTGTGGGATTCGGCCTGACTCGCGTCAGCGCCGGTCAGCGGGACGATCCCTTCCTGCTGCGCCCGCCCGGAGCATTTGGGCTGGACTTTTACGCCAAGTGCGTGCGCTGCGGCCAGTGCATCCAGGCCTGCCCCGACTCGGCCCTGCAGATGACCCTGTTCGAGGCCGGGTGGGATGCGGCCTTTACCCCGCGCCTCGTGCCGCGCAAGGGCTACTGCAGCTATAACTGCAACGCCTGCGGCCAGATCTGCCCGTCGCAGGCCATCCCGCCGCTGCCGCTGGAGGTCAAGCGCAGGACGGTCATCGGCAACGCCTGGGTGAACCGTGAGACGTGCATCCGCTGCATGCTCTGCGTGCCCGCCTGCCCGACCGCTGCCATCGAAAAGGTGATGGTCGGCGACACCGAGTACCCGCAGGTCGTCAGCGACCGCTGCATCGGCTGCGGCACCTGCGAGTTCACCTGCCCGGTGCCAGGCGAGGCGGCGATCCGGGTCTATGCCCTCGGGCACGTCCCGCCGACACCGCCAGCCGAGCCCGCGCCGACTCCAACCCCTGCGCCGACGCCCGCCCCGGGCGAGACGGCACCGGCGCCCGAGCCTACGCCCACGGCCGCGGGCCCCGTGCCCAGCGACCAGCGCGCCTGGGTCGACCGCAAGCAGTGCATCCGCTGCATGATCTGCGTCAAGACCTGCCCGCAGGATGCCATCGTAGAGGTCGAGGACGCCGAGGAGACCAAGTGGCCGCAGGTCGACATCGCCCAGTGCATCGGCTGCGGCGAGTGCGTCAAGGCCTGCCCGCGCGACCCCAAGGCCATCCAGCTTTACGATCCGGACAAGATCCCGAGCTAGGCCTCTCCCCGCGCTGGCTTCCCCGCCGTACAAGCGGCGGGGAAGCCAGCTTTGGGGTGTTGGGCGTAGTCCATCCTGGGCGCAGGCTCTTCTGCGCCGTAGGCAGGACCCCCCCCCCCCCCCCCCCCCCCCCCCCCCCCCC
>DYEI01000363.1 GCA_020725765.1 Anaerolinea sp.
CAAAACTATGCCCCTATCACCCTCCTATGCAACGCTACTGCTTCGAAGACCCGAAGGGAGCCCGTTTTCTGCGGGACTATGACCTTGAGGGGACCCCCGCCCCCGCGCCGCGCTCTCCTTTACCCATCAGTGGCCTGGGGGGGGACCGCCGGCGCCGACGGCCTGCGCCGCATCATGCGCAGGGAGCCACCCCCCTGGCCCCTCCCCCACGCGGACGCATCGCGTCCGCGTGGGGGAGGGGAACATTCTTTTGGGGCGGTTTCGGGCGGTCGAGCGCGCCGCGGCGCGCTCGACCGCCCGAAACCGCCCCTCTGTTATCACCCCTCCCCCAGGCAGGCGCCAGGCGCCTGCCTGGGGGAGGGGCAGGGGTGGGGGCACTCTGTAGTTGCAGTGCATCGCAGCCGCTGCTCGACCTGTTCCGATACGCTATCGCAGCTCCCATGATGATCTGCAGACCGAGTTGTGGGTAATGGATAGGGGACGGACGCCGCGCTGTCCGTCCCGGGGAGGGGCGCCGGGGGCAGGGGCCCTGCCGGCAGCGCAGAGGAGCCTATCGGCAACCCGAACTACACCCGGCGGGCCAATGGACTTGCCCGCCGGCGCCGCGGGCCCTATACTCCCCACCAAATCCGCGGGGTGAGGAGCCATGAAGGCCACTGCGCAGGCCGGCGCCAACATCGCCATCGTCAAGTACTGGGGCAACCTCGACGCCTCGCTCAACCTGCCCCTGAACAGCTCGATCTCGCTCACGCTCGACCAGGCGAACACGATTGTCACCGTCGAGTTCTCGCCCAACGTGGGTGAGGACCGGGTCGAGATCGAAGGTCGGCCAGCCGCGGGCTATGCCCGTGAGCGGGTGATCGGCCACCTGAACCACCTCCGGCAGATGGGGGGCACCGACGCTCCGGCGAGGGTCGCGAGCCGCAGCACCTTCCCGCCGGCAACCGGTCTGGCTTTCTCGGCCTCCTTCTACGCCGCGCTGACGGTCGCCGGCCTTGCCGCCCTTGGGCTCGCCGTGGACCCGCGCACCGTCAGCACCGTGGCCCGCCTCGGATCGGGCTCGGCCGCGCGCTCGGTGTACGGCGGATGGGTGGAGTGGGTGGCCGGGGCGAGCCATGAGGAGTCGTATGCACAGGTGCTGGCTCCGCGCGACTGGTGGGCGATCCGGGATGTGATCGCCATCGTCTCTGACGAGCCCAAAGCCGTCCCCTCGACCGTTGGGCATGCGGCGGCGGTGAGCAGCCCGTGCCATCAAGGGCGCCTCGCCCGCACCACCGAACACCTGGCCATGGCCCGCACGGCCATCCGCAACCGCGACCTCGCCCTCCTCGGACAGGTAGCCGAAGAGCAGGCACTGCTCCTGCACGCCGTGGCCATGACCGGCACGCCGCGCGCCCTGTACTGGCTGCCAGGGACGGTGGCGGTGATGCAGCAGGTGCTGGCCTGGCGCGAGGAGGGTTGGCCGGCGTACTTTACCCTCGACGCGGGGCCCAACGTCCACGTGCTGACGACCGTGGAGGATGCGCCACGGGTCGCGGCCTCGCTCTGTGCCATCCCGGGAATGCAGCGCACCCTGGTCTGCGCGCCAGGAGGGCCGCCCGTCCTGGGGGACGTGCATCTGTTCTAGCGGGGCGAGGGGCGTTACTCGGAGAGGGTATTCTGGAGCTGCAACACGCTGCGGCTCGCACCTGGCGTGTTCCGAGCACCGGTGCCGGCGGCGCGTGTTCCCCTCGGATGGGCACTTTCAGGGGCGCACACGTGGTTCTGTGCGAAGCGGAAGCCTCCGCCGGGCAGCGCGCGAATGGCCGGGCAGGTTGCGGTCTACCGTCGCGTGGCTGTCCGCCGCTGAACCCACCCCCTTCAGGGGCGGACAGGCTGCTTCAGCCGCCGTCCATCGGCCCTTGCCGGAGGGTCCCCCTTCCCCGCCGCTTGCGCGGCGGGGAAGGGGGTGTCCTATTCATGGAGGGGGTGGAGTTTGGCCTTTTAAGGTCCTCGCCCCTCACTATTGCCTCCATCGCTCGTCAGCAGTCGTGTGGCGCGGCTCGTGCTGCAATGCCCCCAACCCCGACCCCTCCCCCAG
>DYEI01000364.1 GCA_020725765.1 Anaerolinea sp.
CACAGCATCTCGCGGAGCCGCCCCCACCCCTGACCCCTCCCCCTGGCAGGCGGCAGGCGCCCGCCTGGGAGAGAGGCAGGGGTGGGGGCACTCCGTTGCAGCACATCGCGGCTGCCGCCCGGCGTGTTCCGACCACCAGTGTGAGCGGCGGACGGTCCCCTCGTATGAGCACCACAAGGCTGTCTCATGCGCCGTGACACTGTCCAGCCCTATTTGTGGGTAATGCATAGCTTCCCCGCGACCGCGGGGAAGGGGGGATGGGGTACCCTCCGGCAAAGGCCGAGGGACGGCGGCCAGAGCAGCCTGTCCGCCCTGAAAGGCGAGGGGGCAAGGGGGCGGGGCATCCCAGACGCAGCATGGCCCGAGGCCATCTCGACGAGTTCTGGACGGTTAATGGATCACCACCAGCGTCCCCGGATTCTCCTTCGACGCCCAGACGTCCCACTTGCCATCCGGAAGGGTCGGCTCCGTCCAGGAGAAGAGCCAGGCTGCATCGTCCTGACTCAGGTTCACGCAGCCATGGCTCATGCGCTGTCCAAAGCCGTCGTGCCAGTAGGTTCCATGCAGCGCATAGCCGCGGTAGAAGAACATGACGTGCGGCACGTTCGGGAGATAGTACCCGGGGCCGGACATCGTCTGGCTGCGGACCTTATGGTAGATACGGAAGGTGCCGGTGACAGTCGGGTATTGAGCGACGCCAGTGGAGACGATCATGCGTCGCACCACCTGATCACCCTCCCAGGCGATCAGCACCTGCTCGCCAATGATCACCTCAATCCACTTGCCCCGGCGAGGCGCCACATCCTCCCCTTGCGCCGCGCCACTGGAGGGAGGCTGCAACTCCGTCGGCTCCACGGTCGGAACCTCCGTCGGAGCCTCGGTTGGCGTCGGTGGAGGCTGGGGGGTAGCCATCGGGGTTGGAGTAGGTCTCGGAAGCGTGGGTGATGCAGCAACCGGGGCCTCGGTGAGCGGAGGATCCTCACCCTCCGCCGCCCCCAGACCTCCCTCCGAGCTCTGAGAGGGCGGCCGATAGAGGGGTGGCAGCTCTATCATCTGGCTGTTCTCGGGGCTGACCGGCGCCACCTCGAGGGGCGGCGCCGCTTCGAGCGGCTCCGCAGCAGCCCAGCCATAGCTCACGGCAGCAAAGGCCCCCGTCAGAATCGCCGCCAGACAGGCCACCGCCACCAGGAAGCGCAGCAGCGACCCATGCCTCTTCGGGGGCTCCAGAGCCCGCAGCCGCGGTCCCGCCGGCGGGGCTCCAGCCGCCCTCGCCACCCTGGAAGCTTCCAGACGCTCACAGGCCCAGGCCAGGCCCGCCAGCGCCCTCCGATGGCCAGGGTGCTCGTTCACAACCTCCGTCAGCAGGCGCACCGACTCTTCAGGATCATCGGCAATTGCGGCCAGCCAGAGGCGCGCCTCTGTGTTCGAGGGGTCGGCGATCAGCGTCGCCCGCAGCAGCCGTCTGGCGCGGACTCTTTCCCCTTTCTGGGCGGCCAGTTGGCCACGCCGCAGCAGGTCCCCTGCGGCGCTTGGCGGTCCCCCCGCTGCTCCGGCGGGGCCAGATTCCTGGGTCAGAAACCTTGGGATCAACCGATGCTCTCCTTGTGAGGTCCCCAAACCCCCCGGCTAAGCTTGAGTCGAGTTCGAGGTGTCGAATCCTGCGTCGCTCCGCGAGCAAGTCCGGGTCCACCAGCACAGCTCGCTCCAGACGAGGCAGGCGCAAGAGGTTGCTGGAGAGCACCGGCCGTGACCGGGGAAGGAAACACCCTGTCTGCCGCGGCAATCACCTGTACAAGAATCATAGCGCTGATAGCATGCCCGGCGCAAGTTCGAGCGCAACGTCACCTCGGGGTGCCTCTCGTAGGTGCGCCGGCGCTGCACCCATCGATGCCTGGACCCCCGCGCACGGCCATTCAATACCCACAAGTGGCCCGGGTTCGGGGACGGACAGGTGCTGTCTGGCGACACGGCCGCGGATCTGACAGCCACGCACCGGCACATCGCATCCCGCGCGACCATCCGCGAGCTCCCTCGGTGGGGGCTTCCGCCTCGTACAGAGCCACCTGTCCGGTCCCGAAGGGGGCAGGGGTGGGGGCACTCAGCTGCAGCATACCGCGGCTGCCGCTCGGCGTGTGTCCCGAGCAGCGGTGTGTGCGGCGGGTGGTCCGCTGGGATCGGCGCCAGGGCGCTATCTCATGCCCCGTGATGCTGTGCAGCCC
>DYEI01000365.1 GCA_020725765.1 Anaerolinea sp.
GTTCGAGGGCGGACAGCCTTCTTCGGTCGGAGGGCGAGGGCATGGCCCATCGAGGGACCCCCACCCCCAACCCTGCCCCCGCGGCGGCGCGGGGGTGGGGGGCCTCCGCAGGCCAGCGCGCTGCCCATACGGATGCACAGGGCTCCCACCAGGCCGCCTCCTTGCTTGACGCCGAACGCCAGCCGGACCAGCGACCAAGCTCTGGCGCGACGCCGTCAGCCTGGGCCTGGCTCCGCCTGCTTCTGCCGCGCCGCCGCGAGGAGCTCGGCACCAAGGCGACGCAGATCCTCAGGCGTGCGAACCAGGACTGCCCTCAGGCCCGCCCGTCGCGCGGGGATTATGTCCACGGCCAGGCGATCACCGATAGCCAGGCATGCCTGAGGGCTCACGCCGAGCATTCGCGCGACCTGATGGTAGAGGGTGGGGTCTGGCTTCAGGCGGCCGCTCTCCGTTGTCGTGAGAACGACCTCGAAGAGGTGCCGGACACCGAGGAGGCGCAGGATGCGCTCAGCGAGGGCGCGGTTGTTGTTCGTGATGATGGCCAACCGGTAGTGCTTGTGCAGCTCGCTCAGAAGCGACCGCAGCCAGCCATAGTCCGCCGGGTTCAGAAAGCGGCCGGGGTCGACGCGGGCAGCGAGAAACGCCGCCCACTCATCGAGCCTCGCACCGGTAAGCGCGACGAGAACCTGTGTGGTGGAGGGGCTCCTGCCCATCGTCTCCTTGAGGCGCAGGGCCTCCTGCCCGTAGCGCTCCCTCGCTTCCTCCGGCGGCACACGGATGCGCTCCGCCACGAAGGCCACTGCCTGTCGCGGGTACTCGGCGAGCAGCTCCGGGCTATCGTACAGGGTGCCGTCAAGGTCAAAGATCAGGGCGCGCAGCCCCTGCCATCTGCCCATGGGACCTCCGGGCGCCATCTTACCCTGCGCTCCGCCCGTGCGCAAGGCGGAATGACATCCGCAGCACGCAGGTCCGCACCCCGAAGGGGCTCCTGAGTCGGCGCCTCCTCGCGGCAGGGGAGACGTCTGAAGGCGGGGGTCTTTGCTTCAGCAGCCCGGACGAGCCTGCCCGCCTGCTGAGGCATACCGGGGGCCCGCACCATTGTGGGTGTGTCCCAGAATCGTCGGTGCAGACTGCAACCATTTCGCGACTACGGGAGGCTAAATCGATTCGCCAGCCCTGCGAGCTGGCTACCAGTCACGCCGGCCTGTCATTGCGAGGCGGCGTCAGCCGCCGAAGCAATCCCGCGAA
>DYEI01000366.1 GCA_020725765.1 Anaerolinea sp.
ACCGCGCGGCCCGCAACCCGCAATCAATGTGTGGGTCACATTAGCCCGAAAGGGGGACCCATGGGACACACTCTTGCTCTTCAGCCGGGTCGACGGCGCAAGCCACTCTCGGTGGTCTTGCGGCGTGCCGGCCTGCAGGTGCTCTATTATGTGCTGATTTCCTTTGTGGGCCTGCTCTTCTTCTTCCCTTGGGTCTGGCTGATCTCGACTTCGCTCAAGCCACCATCCCAGATCATCGAGATCCCGCCGCGCCTGATCCCCAACCCGGTCATGTGGATCAACTATTACTATGGCGTTACGTACATCAACTTTTTCCGCTACCTGGCGAACACGCTGATCATCTGCGCCCTGGTAGTGATCGGGCGGGTCTTTTCCTGTACGGTGGTTGCGTATTCGCTCGCCCGCATCGAGTGGGTAGGGCGGGGCATTCTCTTCGCCATCGTGCTGGCGACCATGATGCTGCCCGGCCAGGTGACAATGATCCCCATCTTTATCATCTTCAGCAGGCTGCGCTGGGTGAACACCTTCCTGCCACTCACCGTGCCGGCTTTCTTTGGCGATGCCTTCTTCATCTTCCTGGTGCGCCAGTTCTTCATGACCATTCCGAAGGAGCTGTGCGACGCCGCGCGCCTGGATGGATGCTCGCACTATGGCATCTACTGGCGGGTGGTCATGCCGCTGGCGCGGCCGGCCCTGGCGACTGTGATCGCCTTCAGCTTCATCTGGACCTTCACCGACTTTCAGGGGCCGCTCATCTATCTGAAGAACAAAGACCTCTGGACGCTGGCGCTGGGCATGCGCGGCTATCTGCAACGGTACGGCGCGGGCGGCGGCACGGCGATGGGAGCGATGATGGCGGCAGCGACCCTCTACACACTGCCCATGATCGTCATCTTTTTCGTCGCGCAGAAGACGTTCATCCAGGGCATCGTGACGACCGGCTTCAAATGACATGGAGCGTCTCGCAACTGGAAGAGAAGAAAGGAGGTGCCACAACAGGGCAGGGGCCGAGGCCAACACCCGGGCAGAGGCCCGGCGAGGATCGAGACCCGCCAGGGCGGCCCCAAGGGAACAGTATTCGGTCCGAAGCTCGGCTGCGTTCTTGGGAAGCCTGGAGCCTGTGCGTTCGCCAATCATGAGACCTAGGGAAGGGGAAAAGAGATGCGTATCATGACCCGTCGCGAGATGCTTAGAGGACTGGGCCTTGGCGCCGCGGCAACCGTCTTGGCCGCCTGCGCTCCCAGTTCGCCTGCGACTCCCGAGCAGCGCACCAGCGCGCCGGTAGGCACGAGCGCGCCAACGCCCACGGCTTCCGAGGCAACCGTCACTCTACCGCCCACGACGGAGGCCGGCATTCCGGAGGTCCAGTTGCCTACGGGCGACACCCTCGAGGGGTTCCAACCCAGGTTGGCCAACCCCAGTGAGAAGATCAACCTGCTCTACTGGTGGGGCAACAACTATGAGCCAGCCATGGAGTTCACCCATCAGCTGGTGAAACGCTTCTCGCTGGCCTATCCCAATGTGACCGTGGAACCGGTAGGCGGCCAGAACTGCGACGCCTTCGTAACCGCCGCTGCGGCCGGCACACCACCCGACCTCTTCCACACCTGGGACTGTGTGGAGCGCATGGGCAACTGGGCCCAGCGTCGCATGATCCTGCCGCTCGACGAGTACATCGCCAAAGACGCCTTCCCCCTCGACGACTATGTCGAGGGCATCATGGACACCTGCAAGATGGAAGGCAAGATCTGGGGCATGGTCGATTCGGCCGGAGTGTTCCTGCTCTGGACGCGCCCGCAGCAGTTCGCGGATATTGGCAAGTCCGCTTCAGACCTGCCTGCTGATACTGACGAGCTGTGGCAGTGGGCAAGGGACCTGACCACGAGAGACGCCAACGGCAATATCCAACGCCTGGGCATGACGATTCCAAGCTGGAGTTGGACCCGCTTCACCTGGATCGTCAACTTTGGCGGCATCCTCTGGGATCCGAACACCAACGAACCCACCTCGGACCACCCGGGTGTCATCGAGGCACTCAACGACATGCTGGCGCAGGTCAACTACTATGGCGTAGAGGCTCTCGACCGCTGGAGCTCCAGCATCGGCTCCCAGGGCGGGGAGCAGAACCCGTTCCTCGCCGGCAACCTGACCATGCAGGTTGAGGGAGACTGGACCGGCCAGATGATCTTTGACTTCTATCCCGAGTGGAAGTTCGGCACAGACTATGGCGCCGCAGCTCCGCCGCCGCCACCCCAGGCCAAGCTGCATGGCGACAGCGCCATCGCCTTCTGGTCCTGGCCCTGGGTCGTCCCGGCCGGCACCAGGTACCCTGAGTGGTCCTGGGAGCTCTTGCGTTTCTACCTCTCGCCCGAGTACCAGTGCAATGTGCACGCCAAGTTCAAAGAACTGGTAGTCCGCAAGAGCATGCTGGAAGACCCGCGGCTCTGGTGGCCCGCGGTCAAGGTGGCGCGTGACATCGTCAAGGGCAGCCGCAAGCTCACCACGGTCATGCCCATGAACCCGGTGGCCGGCGAGTACTCCAACCTGCTTGGCGAGGCCTTTGACAACGTCCTGCACCTGACCGAGACGCCTCAGGCTGCCATGGCTCGCGTCAAGGAGGAAACCAGGGCCATGCTGCAGGAAGTGATCGGCTGACGCCGCCCTCGGGCCCTCGTTTCGCGGCAAGGGCTGGGGGCCCCTGTGGCAGGATGGGAATGGCGAAGGGCCAAGAGCCAGGCCGCAGCGCAGGGCTGAGGCGGCTGTGCCGGGAACCGCAAAGCAGGTCCGAGGCTTCCAGCCTTATCCTGTACACAGAGTCTATGGTGGCCCTGCCCGCCGCCGGCCGGGTCCCTGCATCATCCCCCGCCCCCTTCTTCCCCCGCTGCAGAGGAGGAGAAGGGGGCCTCGCCCGCGCGATGCCCCTCTTTCCCTCCTGAGGGATGGAAGGGAAAGACGGGGCGGGGGAGTGTGAGAGCCTCCCCGCGGGCCTGTGCACGGATGTGTGTGCAGGGCAGGGCCTCCAGCCTCGGGCGGACCCAGGGCACGCGAGCGACGCCGGGCTGTTTGAGAGGTACTGGGTTCAGGCCATCGCCACGGCCAGACGAGTCTTGTAGTGACGGCTCCTGCCATTGCTGCAACACGCCCTGGCAAGGGCCAAAGCTTCTCAACACAAAGGAAGAAGCGTTCTTGTCAGTAAATGTGGGTCCTCTCGCTGCCTGTTGCGACATTGGCGGCACCAAAGCGCTCATCGGCTTTGTCGATCCCCAAGGCCGCATCCTGGCTCGCGACCGCTACCTCTTAGGGAGCGCCCGCGAGCCCCGCGAGATGGTCGCCGAGCTGGCAGACCGTCTGCACGGGCTGGCCAGCCGTGCCGACATCGCCTGGGAGCGGATCGTCGGCATGGGCTACTCGACCGCGGGCATGATGGATGTGGAAAGTGGCGTCATCTTTGCCTCGCCCAATCAGGGCTCATGGCGCGATGCGCCCTTCAAGAGCCTGCTCGGGCAGGCCCTGGGCGTCCCGTCCTGGATCGAAATGGACGCCAACGCGGCGGCCTTGGGCGAAGCGTGGCAAGGGGTCGGTGTGGGCGCCGACTATTTTGTCTACGTCGTCGTCGGGACCGGAATCGGCGCGGGCATCCTGGTGCGAGGCGAGGTCTATCGCGGATGGCGGGGCACAGCCGGTGAGATCGGCCATACCACCATCGACCCCAACGGGCCGCTCTGCAACTGCGGCAACTATGGCTGTCTGGAGGCGCTTGCCTCCGGGCCAGCCATCGCCCTGCGCGCCAGGGGGGCAATCCTGCAGGGCCGGCGCACGGCCATCTCCGAGCTGGCGGCTGGAGGTGAGATCACCGCCGAGACGGTCGTGCGCGCCGCGCGCGAGGGCGATCTGGTGGCGCAGGAGATCCTCGCTCAGGCGGCCGAGTACCTGGGGATCGCTCTTGCGAATATCATGACCCTCCTCAGTCCGCAGGTGATCGCCCTTGGCGGGGGCGTGATGCACGGTGCCGGCGATCTGTTGCTGGAGCCGATCCGGCGCGCCGTGGCGCGAAGATGCGGCTCGTGGGTGGACCTGGAAAGCCGCCGTATCCTGCTCTCAGCGTTGGGCGAAGAGGCAGGCCTCTTGGGAGCCGCGCGGTTGGTATGGAAAACCAGGTGAACGGGGAAAGGTGCATGTCCGAACCGATCGCCATCGTCGAAACGAGAGAGACCTTGTTCTTCAGTCACGAGGCTGGCAGACTCTGCCAGTGGATCATGGTCACCATCGAGAGCCGGCTGGAGCAGTCTACGCCGGGAAGTGTGACCATCACGGCAGGCGGCGAAGAGGTCACGACGGCCCTCGAGGTCATGCCCGGGGTGTCCGAGTACCGCTGCTACGCACCGGCCCTGTGGCCGGAACGGGCACCTGCCAGCCAGGCGCCGGTCCGCCTCGTCGCGGCGGGGCACACCGTCACTGCCACAACCTCCGTCGGCCACCACCGACCATGGACGGTATACGTGCTCTCGGACGATTGTACCGACTATACCTGGGTCTACGGCAGCGAGCAGGAAATGCGCGCCGACGACGCCGAGCTCACCGAGGCTGAGCTGCGCGCCGCCGAGGAGACCCGCGACTACTCGGACGAGAACCGCAACCGCTACAACATGGCCGTAGGACGCCAGGTCGAGTTCTACCTGGAGCGCTTTCCCCAGCACCGGGAGCGGCTCTTCGATCACATCCGCCGTGGCAACGTGACCCTCAACCCCTTCTTCAACATGTCCCTCACCGGCGACATGAGCCTGGAGGAGCTGATCCGACAGTTCTACCCGGTGCGGGCCTGGGCGCTGGAGGAGGGTCTGGATATCCGTTGCGCCAATCACCAGGAGACCCCTGCGATCACCTGGGCCATGGCCACCATCCTGGCCCAGAGCGGCATCCCCTACCTGGTCAAAGGGAACCTGCCCTACGAGTGCCCGTGGGCCGCGCGGTATCAGGAGCCCCCGATCTTTCTCTGGGAGGGGCCCGATGGCTCCCGCGTCCTCTATCGCCGCCGCAATACCGATTACGTGGAGGCCAGCTTCCTGCTGCGGGACCTGCGGGCGACCAACACAGCACTGCACACCCAGACCATTCCAGCCTACGAGGAGTTGGGCGAGAGGTATCCCTTTAGCGCCATCGGCCTGGTAGGCTGCTATGGGGACCTCTCAGCACACACTCGCGAGCTTGTGGCCAAGAAGGTGGCCGGTATTGTCGCCTACAATATGCAGGGCTGGGAGTACCCCAGGCTGGTCAACGCCTCTCACAGACAGTTCTGGGAGGATATCCAGGCCCAGATCGATGCCCGCGACATCACGGTGCCTGTCTACCGTGGGGACTATGGCATCGGCTGGGAAGCCTGGCCGGCCAGTCTGGCCCGTGACTTTGCCGGCTGGCGCCGCGCGCAGGAGCGTGCGGGAACCGCCGACAGGCTGGCCGCGATCCTTTCTCGTCTGGATCCCTGCTGGTACGAGAGTCATCGTGAGAGGTTGCGCGAGGGCTGGATGAACCTCATCTACCTCGCCGACCATGCCTGGAATGGCGCCAACGGCCCCAACATCGAGCTCAACGCCCGGCTCCGCCGCCGCTGGCAGCTTGCCGCCAACGAGGCCTTTGACCACGTCATTGCCGACGGCCTTGCGGCACTGGGAAAGCGGGTGCCAACGGGGTCAGGACAGGAGGTGCTGGTCTTTAATGGCCTCGGCTGGCCGCGGACGGGGCTGGTGCGGGCCCCCGGGATCCAGCCTGGCGCGCGGATCGTTGACGTGGCGACCGGTCAGGCCATGCCCACACAGGCTGCGGAGGAGCAGGGGCAGCCAGTGCTCTGGTTCGAGGCCCGCGACGTACCTTCCATCGGCTACCGCACTTTTTCTATAGAGCCCGCGAGCGAGCCAGCAATCCCCGCTTCTCCCTTCCTGGTGGGACCAAACAGGCTGGAAGGCCCCTTCTATGCCCTTGAGGTCAGCCCGGTTACCGGCGGCATCGTGAGCCTGTACGACAAAGTGCGTGGCAGGGAGCTGGTAGATCCCCGCAGCCCCTATCATCTGAACCAATGCCTCTACCTGTCGGAGGGCGTGGAGCACACCCCTCGCACGGCAGACGTGACGGCAGGCCCATGCGGCCCCCTGTTTGCCCGACTTGCCGTGCGCGCAGCGCTCAAGAACACACGGCTGACAACCACCATCACCCTGTATGCGAACCTGGACCGAGTAGACATCACCAACGAACTGGACAAAGTCCCGACCGCCGAGAAACAAGAACTGGACTTTGTCTTCCCCTTCCAGGTTCCCCAGCGACAATACCGCCTCGAGGCGCCGGGCAGCATCATCGACCCGGAGCGGGACCTCTTGCCGGGCGCCGGCCATGCTGCCTACCCGGTGCGGCACTTTGTGGACGTGTTCAACGCCGAGTTCGGTGTTACCCTCTCACAGGCGGACTCGGGCATCGTTGAGCTGGGCCATCGGACCACGGCCGAGGACCCGCTCGGGCCAGACCCGACGAATAGCACTGTCCTGGCTATGGCCCTGGACAATATCATGGACTGGAACGAGGCGAACCGAAACCAAGGGGGTCAGAGCCACTTTGTCTTCCGGTACAGCTTGCGCGGACACGGCCCGGGCTTTGACCCGGTAGCCGCCGTGCGCTTTGGCTGGGAAGACAACAATCCCCTGGAAGCGATCCAGCTGCCTGCCGGGCAGGCTGGCGAGCTGCCGGCGGCAGCCCACAGCTTCCTGCAGGTCGCTCCGGATAGTGCCATACTCACCACCTTCAAGGTGGCCGAAGAGGAAGGGCTTATCGCACGGGTCTGGGAGTGCGCCGGGACTGCCAGGGAAGCCACGCTCACCGTCTCGGGCCTCGGCGCCGTACAGGGGGCCTGCCAGACCGACCTTCTAGAGAGGGATAGCCACGCCCTGGCTGTGCAGGATTCCCGGGTGACAGTGCCCGTGCGCAGGCGCGGCCTGGCCACCGTGCGTCTGATGACGGGGGACTGACATAGCGCGTGACACGACCTGTTCACGAGGAGGAACCGATGTATACCGAATGGTACGCAACCGAATACTTTTCCCAGTATGCGCCCTTCAAGGACTGGGTTACCGGCAATCTGGTCCAGAGCACAAACGTCTATGATGCCTGGATGCTGCTCCTCAACCTCAGCCCCCGGCGCGATGCGCGAGTCACGGTCACCTTTTTCTACGAGGACGAGCCACCCAGGGACTATACCTTCACCCTGCCTGCCGGCCAGCAGGGCCGTCTGCACATGCAGGGCGAGGCGGATAACCTGGGGACCAATAACCTGCCGCCCGGCTGTAACCCCAGGAAACGTTTCGGCGTGCGAGTGCGGAGCACGGTGCCCATCCTGGTCCAGGCCACCGTGGGCGACCGGCTTCCCCACGAGCATGTCACCAACAGCATGTCCACCTTCTACTACCACCCTGGGCCCTTGGGCGAGTTGGAGAAGCAGTGGTATTATGTTGACTGCGTATATCTGACCCGCGAAGGTATGGCCCTGGAAGAGCGCGAGTGGCTCACCATCCTCAACCCCAATCCGGTAGATGCCCATTGCACCGTCACCTTTATCCCAGGTGGCGACGTGGCTATCGGAGAGGGACAGGCCAGGCGCGTGCAGGAGGAACCGGTGGAATACAAGCTCACTGTGCCCGCCGAGCGCATCAAGCCGACCGACCTGGCCGATTGGCCGCTGGTGCAGCCCAACCACCCCTACGCCGTCCGGGTCCGCAGCGATGTGCCCATCACGGTGCAGGGGATCCGCCACATCTTTGAGCGAGGGAAATACGAGTACTCGCGTGCCTGGGCCGTCCTGGACGCCCGGCCAGTTGCAGACGTTGAAGAATGAGGGGCGTGGAGAGTTGGCAGGGTTTGAAGCTGCCATCTCTGTGGAACCAGGGGGGAGACGATGGCTCAACTGCAGACGGTCCGCGGGCCCATCGACACGGCCCAGATGGGGATGACTCTTATCCACGAGCATGTCCTTTTCCAGTTCGATGACTCACGCCGGAAGCAGTCGATCGAGTTCGCTGCCCAGTTGCTGCGGGATGCCAAGCAGGCGGGCATCCAGACGGTGGTCGATCTGACTCCGGTACGGCGCATCGATTGGTTCGCCGACATCGCACGCGAAGTGGATGTGCATATCGTCGCCTGCACGGGCTACTATGTGGACCGTCTGACCCCGCGCCTGCTGGCCGACCTGAGCGAAGAGCAGATGGTGGAGCGCATGGTCCACGAGCTCACGGTGGGCATCGACACCACGCCTGTCCGCGCTGGTATCATCAAAGTCGCCGGCAATCGCCCGGAGCTCACCCCCTGGGAGGTGCAGGTCTTTACAGCGGCGGCCAGAGCGCAGCAGCGGACCGGTGCCTGCATTGCTACCCACGCCTGCGCCGGTGCGCGCGAACAGGCAGCGGTGCTCCTGCGCGCAGGGGGCGACCTGAACCGGGTCTTTTTCTCCCATGTGGAGGCCGAGTTCGGCTGGGAAGGTCGGACGGTGCAGGAAGAAGCCCGCTACCTGGAGGAGATCGCCCGTCAAGGCGGCTCGCTGCTCTTCAACAACTTTGGCTTCGAGTTCGACACTCCCTGGCCCGATCTCGTCTACCTCTTGCATTACCTCTGCGACCGCGGCTACGCGGAGAAGGTGCTCATCAGCGTCGACTGTAACTGGACCTGGAACGAGGAGGGCAAGCCCGAATTCGAGGCAGAGCGGGAACATCCGGAGACCCGCCGCCGCACCTTCGCCTACATGCTCACCGAAGCCGTGCCCGCGCTCCTCAAGGCCGGTTTCACGGAGAAAGACATTCACACCTTCCTGGTCGAGAACCCGCGCCGGTTCTTCGAGCAGGCCGGAGGCGGGTGACGCCTGCGCCCCTCCGACCTCACAGACGCTCCGATCGACTAATGTGACGCATGGATATTCTGCGTAATGCGGCGCAGAGGGCGCATGCAATCCACCGAATGAATTCGGGGCTACGGGGCCTTC
>DYEI01000367.1 GCA_020725765.1 Anaerolinea sp.
CCGGGGTAGGGCCGGACTGTGGCCCAGCAAAACACCCGGCTGCGGCCCGGGCACCGACGCATCTTGGATGCACCCTGTGCGAGTGGGGGCAGTTGGGCCAGGTCACAGCAACCCATCACGCATCGCGGCGCGCCACAAGCTCCGGCAGGCAATCCACGGGAAGCTGGCACTGACCTCCCGGCCCTCCACCGGGCCACACCGGGGCAGCCTACGGCCTCACCACGACCCGCACCGGCAGAAGGACCCTGTCCTCGCCAGTGGCCGTGAACAGCCTCTGCATCGTCGCGGGGTCGTACAGCCCGACCTCCACGACCCCCTCGCCGGCAAAGCCCGGGTCGGTGAAGGCGAGATGGTGCGGATCGGCAATCACCTCTCCCCGCATCCAGCTCGAAGTCGGCCGCCGGCCCGAGGCGGGCGGGCCGTCGTGCTGGGCAACCACGCGGCCGCCAGCGTCGAGGAGATGGGTGAAGACGGTATAGTCCGTCGCGAGGACCTTCTCGTTCACCGCCTCCCAGCAGAGCGTCAGGCGCAGCCGCTCGTACGGGTTCACCACTTGCTGATCGAGGCTATAGCCCACAAGGCGCGCTACCCCGGGAAACGTGACATCGAGCGGATGCTGCGGTGAGGGCGAACCCGACTCCCCGGGCTGGGTCGCAGGCAGCACCCGGATGCGCGTAAGGGTGTAACGGTCGCCCTCAGCGCGCCCGTAGGTCCCCAGCACGCTCAGACGCTGGCTCGCAGCGCCGGCATACATCCCTGCATCCACATAGTACTCGCCGGGCGGCATGTCCGGAGGCAGGACCAGGCTCAGCGTGTCTGTGATCGCCTGCCCGGGCTGCCAGACGCGGCCTTCCTGAGAGCCTGACGTTCCCGCTGCGCCGACCCACACGGCACCATCCCAGGCCCGGAGCACGGCAAAGGTCCGGTGCCCCGGGACGAGCGGCTCGAGGGGCTTCCAGAAGAGAGTCAGGTCAAGGGTCTCACCGGCAGGAAGGGCGGTGCGGTCCAGGTCATAGCCCACAAGCCTCACCCGGCCAAGGTTGACAGAGACCGGGTTGGCGATGCCGTCCCGTGCCTCGGCGTGCAGGCGGATCTCCGGAAGGCGCACCGCATCGCCAACGGCATGACCCTCCCGATCCCGCACGGGCAGGCGCTCGCCCCCGAGCACATACAGCCCGACCTCGAGGGTCAGACGGTTGGGATTGAAGGTGTTCTCCGGCACATGCACGAAACAGGTATCGGCGATGGCGTCACCCGGCCGCCACAGCGTCGTCGGAAAGACGCCCCGGCCGGGGTAGCGGTCGCGCTGGGCAATCTTGATTCCGTTCTGATCGAGGAGGTGCACAAAGACCGAATAGTCCCGGTCCATCCGCGCCCGCGCCCTCCAGTAGAGCGTCACCGCGATGTCGTCACCGGGCTGTACCTCTGGCGCATCCAGCCAGTAGCCGAGGAGCTCCATTCCTTCGCCCACCCTCAGGTCCAGCCGCTCGGGGATCGCAGCCAGCTCTGCCTCTGTGAGGAGCCGCGGCGGGGCGTAGGCGGGGCGTATGATGCCGAATGGCACCCATACGGCCACTGCGGCCATCACAGCGCCGACCACGAGCACCGGCACCTCCCGCCAGCGTCCCCTCAGCCACAAGCCCAGCCCCAGCGCCAGAAGCAGCGCAATGGCACCAGCCGCCGGGAAGAGCAGCCGCCCCTGGCTCGCCATGGTCAGCGCCGTCCAGCGCACAAGGCCCACCACAACCATGACGGCCCACACGGCAACAAGCCCCACGCGCAGGACGCCCGGGCCGAGCCGGGTAGCACGCAGAATCCATCGGCCGGTGCCGACCAGCAGGCCGCCCAACGCCGTCACCATCAGGGCGTGGAACAGGGCATAGTACCAACCGGGGCCTCCAACATTCATCCAGCCAAACACGCCCCAGTACGAGCGAAAGAGCCCCGGCAGCTCGCTCAACAACACCCGAGGAGTCAGCGGGCCACTCCGCCGCCCCATGAGGACTAAGAAGTTGACCCAGCCCAGCGGATCCCCATACAGCCGCCAGTTCCGATAGTACCACCAGCCGGCAATCGCGACGGCCACGGCCAGCATCACCGCCCCACACCGCAGCAAGTCCCGCCAGCTCCCCCGCCGCCACGATACCCACGCCAACACCACCACCGCCAACGGCCAC
>DYEI01000368.1 GCA_020725765.1 Anaerolinea sp.
CGGTACCGCGGGTTGCGCTCCAAAAGGCCAAAGTCGAGCCCCTCCATAGTATAAGACGCTCCCTTCCCCGCCGCCGAGGCGGCGGGGAAGGGAGGGGTGCAGGGGTTCGGGGCTCCCGAGACCCGGCGTGATGGCCATGCCGATGGGCGGGGCTCGTGAGAGCATGCCTCCCTCCCGTGCGCTGAACGCGAGTCTGAACACGCAGCACAGATGGTACGTGTTCCCGTTCGGGGCCAACGCATGGAATGAGGGCTTTCCTGGCACGATTGCTGCTCACAGCGGTCAGCAGCGCCGCATATCTCAACCACAACTGGCGCTGACCGGAGGTGTGAGCCGCCATGCGAGTCGAGTACAACTTTGAGCGACTCCAGGACTGCCAGTGTGGCGCGTGCCCCGTGCATGATACCAGCGCATGCGTCATGGAAAAGACCGGCGGCATGAAGTTTACGACCTGCTCGTCAACGCCGGATCCGGATGATGTGGAGGGCATCTACTGCTCTTTCCAGAAGGGCAAGTCGAGCTGTACAGACCTGGACGTGAGCAAGGCCTGCCTCTGCCCGACCTGCCCGGTCTGGCGGAGTCACAGCCTCGATACCAGCTACTACTGCGTCAAGGGTGCTGCAAGCTGACGCAGCCCTGACTGCCCCGGCGAGGGAGCGACATCCGGGGACTGGGCGGCTGGCTTGGGGCCTTGCCGCCCGCCTACCGTCAGCGCGGCGGCTGCCCGTCCCGGGGCGGGGCACGCGACTCGTTGGGTCTGAGGCCCATGCTGCGCCGCGACTCGTTCCCCGCCCTCACGATTGCTGCCGTGGGGCGGGGAACGGCGTCTCTGCACCCCGAGGTGCAAGGCCGATGGAGGCGGGGTCACGGACCATGACACAGGTACAGAGGGCGGATGATGCCCCTGCTCGCGCGCCTGCTGCGCTGGCTGAGGCGGCGCTGGGCACTGCTACTGGCGTTCGCACTCCTTCTGGCGCTCGTTCTGCTCCAGTCCGACGAGCTCGCGGCGCTTTTCCGCGTCCTTGAGAACAGCCTCTGGCAGTGGGTGCTGATAGCGGCAGTGGGGCAGATGGCCTACTTCTGGCTCTACGCGCTGCTGTACCAGCAGGGCTTTGCGGCTGTTGGTGTGTCCAGCAGTGTACGCCAGATCCTTCCACCGCTGTTCGCCTCTATGTTCGCCAAAATGATTGTGCCTTCGGGCGCAGCGGCGGTGCCCCTTTTTGCGGGAGAGCTCTCGCGGCCGGGGCAGTCGGTGGCGCTGGTGGCAGAGGGGGTCCTCTTGGTACTGGCCGCCGATCTCCTGACGGCGCTTCCGATGCTGGCCCTGGCACTCCTGTATCTCTCCTCCCGGGGCGTGCTGGAATCCTACCAGGTAGCTATCACCGCTCTGTTTGCGATGGTGTCACTGGCTTTTGGCGGCCTGATATACCTGGGCCGGCGGCGGCCGTCGCTGCTGCGCCAGCTTTTCCGCTCGGTGCAGCGACTGGTCAACGGCTTTGCCGTACGAATCCGGCAACCGCGCCCCTTGCCCCTCCGCTGGGCAGAGGATAATGCCAAGCAGTACATCGAGGCGGCGCAAGGCCTCAGCGGCGGGCGCCGCCGCTTTGTTGTCGCCGCTCTCGAGCTCGCAGCCCTGACGCACGTGGTGGAGATCGCGAGCCTCTATCCGGTCACGCGGGCTGTTGGCTGGCCGCTCGGCGCCGGCCCTCTCACTGCCGCGCTGGCGATGGATACCGCCTTCTCGGTAGTCAACCTCGTCCCGCATGGGCTGGGTATAGCGGAGGGTGCCATCGCGCTCGTGTTGGTCACCCTCGGTGTGCCGGCCGAGCGTGCCCTGGCCATCGCCATCATCTTCCGGGGTCTGAACGTGTGGCTGCCTGTTCTTGCAGGCTTTGTGCTCCTGCGGCAGATGCGTTCGCTCGGTGGGCGCGGACCGCGGCAGTAGCGGATGCCGTGGTAGGGCAAGCCCCTCACTCTGGCTGGCGGAGCAGGATGCGCCGCTGCTCTTCGAACTCTTCCCGCCCGATCTCGCCGCGGGCGAACCGCTCCTCCAGCACACGCAGCGCCTCTGCTCGCGCCTCGGCGGACATGGCCCGGCGCCGCTCCTCGCGGAGGAACTGCCAGCCGAGGCCCGCACCGACGGCAAGGAGGATCAGCCAGGCCAGTGCACAGACCATCATCATGGTTCCTGCCTCCAGTCGCTTCGCCACCCACATCAGGAGGTCCAGACCCCGGGGGTGAGAGCCAGTGGTCGGCCCTGACGGGTCGATTCCAGCACGCGCATGATGAGGCGGTGGGTGCGCAGCGCCTCTGCGTAGGGCACGCGAATGCCCCCGGCGTCCCCCGTCTGGACCGCATGGATAAAGGCCCGGTCCTCCAGCAGGAAGGGGTCCGCCTGTGGCTCATGAACCTGCTCGCCGGCAGGCGTCTCGACCCGCAGTGAGTGCTCGCGGCATGCTACAATCAGGTCCTGAGCGTAGAGCCACAGGCCGATGCGGTGCGGGTAGTGGACCAGGCAGGTGGAGGTGATGACGGCGAGGGCGCCCGTCTCGAACTGCAGGGTGGTGGCGCAGACGGTGTCGATGTCGCAACCCGGATACCTGGTCAGCCCATCGCCACAGGCAGCGCTAAAGACGGAGGTCGGCTCGCCAAGGAGATGCCGGGCCAGATCGTAGATGTGGGTGGTCTGGTCTACGACCTGGCCTCCGGAGTAGCAGCGCCGGATCCACCAGGGCGGGGAAGGCACAAAGTCGAGCCAGTATCCCAGCGCCAGCCGGGGCTGGTGAGCGGCCGCCAGGGCCCTGGCGCGGTCGACGGTGTCCAGGTAGCGCCAGTGGTAGCCGACGGAGGTTAGCAGGCCGGCCGCTTCGATACGCCCGGCAAGGCGCTCGGGGAGGTCTGCCTCGGTTGCCAGGGGCTTCTCTACGAAGAAGGGAATCCGGGCGTCGATGAGGGTGTCCTCTAGCTCCCCGTGGACGTAGGGAGGCACACAGAGGTAGACCGCATCGGGCCGCTCGGCTTCCAGCATGGCCCGCCAGTCCTCATATGGCCGGCCTCCGAAGCGGCTGGCGTACTCAACCGCGCGGCCGTTGGCAGGATCGGCTATCCCGACGAGGCGCACATCCTCCATGGTGGACAGGTTGCCCAGGTGACGCGCAGCGATAAAGCCCGCACCGATACAGGCCACACGTGTGACCACCGCAGGTTCTCCCCCGTTGTGCAGGTCTCAACCTCCAGAGGGGGCTGCTCTGAGCAAGGAGCGTGCCGAAGGCCAGGCGGCGTGCTCAGGCCGGGCGCCTGATCCCCGCCGGTGTAGCGAAGGGGCTCCGTGTGCGCAGCAGTTGGTGCTGCGGCAGGTGCTCGGCGAGGAGCTGATCGTAGAGTGCCATCGTGGCCCTGGCCATCAGGCGGGCGGTAAAGCGCTCCTGGATTCGCTCGCGCCCTGCCCGCCCCATGCGCCGACGGCGTTCGGGGTCGCTCAAGAGCTCCAGTATGGCGGCGGCCAGGGCAGCGGGCTGTTCGGGCTCCACGAGCAGGCCCGTCTCCCCATCTGCAACCGCCTCCTCCATGCCGCAGACGCGAGTGCCGACGACCGGCAGGCCGAGGGACAGGGCCTCGAGAGCTACCAGAGGGTGGCCTTCGAAGCGGGAGGGGAGCACCAGCAAGTCGGCCGCGCTCATCAGCGAGGGGACGTCGTCCCGGTGACCGAGGAAGCGCACTGCGGAGTCGACCCCCCGCTCCTTCGCCTGGACCGAGAGGGTCTCTCGCTCGGGACCCTCCCCGACCCACGCAAAGTGGGCGCTCGGGTGCCGCTGCAACACCTCAGGAATCGCTGCGAGGAGGACATCGTACCCCTTCTGCGGCGTCATCCGGGCGACGGTCAGCAGCAGTGGCGCCTCCGGCGGGATGCCCAGGTCCTGCCGCAGCCGAGCGCACTCCTGTGGGCTCTGTGGTCGGAGCGGCTCGATGCCGTTGTGGATGCAGATGAACTGATCCTGAGGATATCCGCGCAGCAAAAAGCTCTGGCGTGCCGCCTCAGACACGGTGATGACGCGGTGTGCCAGCGGAGTCGTCTCCCAGTGTTCGGCGATCTGGCCCGGATGGGTGAGCAGGTAGGGCAGATGCTCGGTTACGACCCGTACCGGCACGCCCGCGCGGTGTGCCGCCCTCAGCCCGGTCATTCCTTCCCAGGAGATGCCAACCTGGCTATGGAAGATGGTCACGCCCTCGTGGCGCAAGAGCTCGATGAGCTGTCGGACCGCCGGCTCATCGGAGCGCTCGCGCACGGTCATGGGGTAGATCGACACGCCCAGCCGTGCTGCCCGGGTCATCAGCCGCCACCCATCCTCAGTGCCGGGGCAAACGAGCGACACCTGGAACCGGGTGAGGTCCAGCCAGCGGAGGAGATTGAGCAGGTGCACGCCTACTCCGCTCGGCTGGAGGCTGTCGGTAAAGTAGCACACATGCACGCCGGGAGGCGTTTCGTCAAGCAGGTACCAGCTTGTCATACTCCCTCGCACTTTCCGAGCCCTGAACGGCGGCAGGCTCGCCTGGAGGCAGGATGTCTCCGAGATAGGGCTGCACCCGGAGCTGGGCCTCGCGCAGCGCGGCGGCTACGGGCTCGTTGAGGACGCGGGCGAGCCGGTCGCCTGGCTGCGGGATGACGTCCCAGATACCGTTGCGCTGGTAGATGCCGGTCGTCCACTCCGGCGCCTCGATGATCGGGTAGAGGCACAGCCCCTCCAGCGGTAACCCGCGCTCGATGGCGAGGGCGCACTGGTCGGCGATGTAGCGCAGCCAGGGAACGCGCGAGTCCTTGCGGCCGCTGGTCTCGGCGATGAAGAAGGGGCGCTGATACCGCGCATGGGCCCGCGCGAGCAGCTCGTGCAGGTCGAGCCAGCGCGGGTCCTTGCGGGTGATGGTCACCCCCTCGATCTCCCACTGGTTGTGCTGGTAGTAGTTGAAGCCCAGGATGTCGAGATAGCGCGGATGGCCGCCGAGCTGTGGCTCGGCCAGCCCCGCGATCATATCCCAGGCATGGAACTGGGACTCGTGCTTGGCCCGGGCGATCGCGATCAGGTCCGGCCGATGCACGGGAGCCAGGACGTGGATGATCGGGTCTGTGTGCACGATGCGTGCGCGCGGCTCTACCGCCCAGATCGCCTCGATCCCGGCGATGGTCGCACGCACGAGGTTCGCCTTCAGAATCAGGCCCTGACCCCGTGCAAAGGGCGCAAAGATGGCCTGATCGCCCGCGGCCCAGGTGAGGAACGAGGTCTCGTTCATCGGGGCGTAGAAGGGCACGCCGTCGCTCTCCTCCTTGATGTAGCGGGCAAAAGCCCCTGCGAAGCGAGCGAAGCGATCCACAAAGTCGGGGCGCAAGGGGTCGACGTCGTCGGGCCAGCCGTAGTGGCAGATGTCCCAGATGACGAGTACCCCGTGCTGCTGCGCTGCCCTCAGAAGCGGCTCGACGGTGGCAAAGTCGAAGCGACCGGGCGATCGCTCGATCAGATGCCAGCGGATGCCGTCTCGGGCGGTGCGCATGCCGAACTGCGAGAGCAGCGCATAGTCTGCGCTCGCACGCAGGTCGTGCTCGAGCTCGGCCGTATAGTCCAGGCGGCCACGGCCGCAGTAGTGGACCTGGGTTGAGCACTCAAAGCCGGCCATCCAAAAGCTCGGAAAGAGTCCCTGCCGCACCTACTTCCTCCGGTGGCTTGAGATTCGCAGGCACGCGCGCGAGCGGCGGTCGCCTGCCCTGCAGGGAGGGGTACCGCGGAGCAGCGCCTGGAGGATGGCGCGGTATCCGCTGGCATCACCGCAGGGTAGAGGCGTGCCGAAAGTCACGCTTCCAGGCGAAGGCGCGCGGGATGTGCCGCAACCCGGCAGGTCTGGGCCCTAGGAGACCCGCGCCTGACCGTACATTCTCCCCAACTGCAGGGTAGTCCGCATCTGCCGGCGCCGGCTCTGTACGAGCTGGCGGAACAGGGCGGCGACCGCCGCGGCCTGCTTTCGGATGTCAAAAGCCTCCAGCACGCGTTGGCGGCCTGCCTGGCCCATCTCGCGGGCCCGCTCGGGGTCAGCGAGCAGCCAGAGGATGCGCTCACTCAGGGCGCTGACGTCGCCGGCAGCCACCAGCCAGCCCGTCTCGCCGAGCTGGACGATCTCGGCGATGCCGCCAACGTTGGTGGCGACAACCGGGCGAGCCGCCGCCATGGCCTCCAGCAGACAGAGCGGCTGCCCCTCCATTCGAGAGGGCAGGCAGGCGACATCGAGGGCGGCGTACACGGCACTCGTGTCGGCGATGAGGCCCGGCAGATGGAAGCGATCGGCAAGGCCCGTGGCCTCGACCTGGCGGGCCAGGCCATCGCGCATCGGACCGTCGCCTGCGAGCACAAAGTGCACCTCGGAGTGGGCAGCGGCCACGAGCATGGCGGCCTGCAGGAACAGGTCAGGACCCTTCTCCCGGGAGAGCCGCGCCACCATCCCCACCAGCGGAACCCCCGCCGGGACGCCGATCTGCTCGCGGAAGGACTGACCATTGGCCCGGGGATGGAATGCCTGGGTATCCACGCCATTGGGGATCAGGCTGATCTGATCCTCTGGCAGGCCGAGCGACAGGCCCATGGTGTAGGCTGCAGTGCAGACGGTGACCAGGTGGCACCCGGTCAGACGGACCAGAGCCACCTCCTCGGCGGTGACCTGCATGCCGTGCTCGGTGATCACGACAGGCACCCCGGTCAGGCTGCCGGCCACACTGCCAAGGAACGCAGCGTTGAACATATGGGTGTGAACCACATCCACCTGCTGTCGCCGGATGAGATCGGTTGCTGTGAGCAGCGCACGCCACTCCATGGCGTCTTCGAGTGTGGCGATGTAGACCGGGCAGCCAGCGGCACGCAGAGCTGAGCTGAGGCTGCCCTCGAATGGACTGAGGATAGTGGCCCTGACTCCGTGGCGTTGCAGACCTCTGACGAGAGTCTGCACATGGCGCTCCACCCCTCCCACGATGCCGTTGCCGACGATCTGGAGGACGTGTAGTGGCGCCGGTTCTGTTGTCTCGGCCGAAGACATCCCTCTTATCACCCTCTCGCTGGCGTGTTCAGCGGACTCGGGCCAGCGAGAGTATTCCTCGAGGCGTCACAGCGCCTCTTTGCTCTTGCCCTTGGCCCGCTCGCGCGGGCTGGCCAGCATGCCCATCTCCCTGCCGACGGAGCGGACGACGGGCTTGGCCACCACTGCCGGGCGCCAGCTTGCGACAGGCCTGATCTGCTCTGCCGCCCTGCGGCCGGCGAGAAAGCTCTGGTCCGTGTTCAGATACTCCCATTCACCAAAGCGCCCTGCCGATATGACTCCCTGCGGCCGGAGCCACTCCTGGATGCACCTGACCGCCTCGACTTTGTTCAGGTCAGGGATCACATAGGCGTAGGGCGCATCGACCTGGTTGGCGACGACAATCGTGTCGGTCGGACGCAGCATGCCGACCGCCCGACAGTCCTCGATGACCCGCTCGATCAGCGCCTCGCCCTCGACGGGCAGGGGTTTGGTCGGGGAGTAGCTGATCTCGGCCGTCAGCGAGCTGCAGCCCGCTGGCACCACGAACGGCGAGGTGTTGGACTGGATGAAGAGCCTGTGGAAGAGCGGGGTCTCTTCTGGGTAGTAGATCCAGTGTTTGTCGGTCAGGTCGGGGCGCGCGATGCCGAGGTTCACGCAGCGAATCGAGACGTGCCGAAGCCTTGCCGCGGCAGCCCGCACCTCGGCCGGCACCCGGCTCAGGAGCTTGAGGAACTCGGGGAGCGGCGCAGTGTTGATGAGGTGCTCAAAGTGCACCACCCTCCCGTCGCTCATCGTTGCTTCCTGCCGGGCAAGGTCGATGGCGACAACCGCCGTGTTCAGCCAGATGCGGCCACAGTCGAGATGCTTCAGCCAGCCGCGCATGAGGGCCTCGAAGCCTCCGTGCAAGGGATATCCAAAGCGCGCGTTCGGCCCCATCGGCTTGGGCTGGGGCCGCAGCGCGCCGTCGATGATCTCTTCCAGATTGGGCTGCGGCACGCGCCCGTTCAGCCAGTCCCATCCCATCTCTTCCAGAGGCACTGTCCATAGCTTGCGGTTGTAGGGTACCATGAAGTGTCTGGCAATGCCGCTGCCCCACGTGGATTCGATGAACTCCATAAAGCTGGCAGGGCATCTGGCGGCATCGTAGCGCCTGGCCGCCTCGACCGCCCCGAGGATGCACTCCTTGATGACCTCTGGCGGGAGGCCATACGTCCCGGCCTGGAAAGGGTAGCGCGTAAAGGTGCCCTTGGAGTACACCCACGCTTCCCGGTACTGCCAGTGCAGGTTCTCGCCGAGCAGCGCGGGCGCGAGAACGTCGCTCACGTAGGGGTCGCTGGTGAAGAAGATGTGGCCGGCATGGTCGAAGATGAAGCCCCGATCGTAGATCGAACGGCACAGACCCCCGACGCGGCTCTCCTTCTCAACGATGATCGAGTCGCCCGGATAGTGGTAGGCGGCGCTCAGCCCCGTCGGGCCTGCGCCGATGATCAACGTGTCGGTCCACATACCATCCTCCTCTCACCGCCTTTCCCGGGGTTGACCAGCACCCTCGGGCCACGATCGTCGCGTCGCGGCCCAATGCGCGGGCGGATGCTGCAGGGTCGCGCCCTGAGGGCGTGGGCCTCCAGCAGCCCTGCGACGCCCACTCGCCCTTGGGGTCACCTTGCAGATGCGCAAACATCGGCCTGGAGGCCTGCACATGTCGTCAGCGGGTCCCAGCGAGTTGCTGGAGCAGACGTGCCTCGACAGCCTGGTCAAGCAGCGCGTGCATGCGAGTGGCGGTGTCGTCCCACGAGGTCTGGGCGAGGACTGCATCGGCCGCCTGCTGCCGGCGCTGGCGCTCGGAGGGCGCCTCGGCCAGCGCCTGCTCGCAGGCCGCGAGAAAGGCCTCGGGGCCATCGGCGATGTGGACGATGTCGCCGTATGGCTCGCGCACGTCGGTGATGGGTGTCGAGACGATGGGCCGCCCGGCGGCCATGTACTCCAGCGTCTTCGTCGGACTGATGAAGCGGGTGGCTTCGCTCAGCGCGAAGGGCATGAGAGCGACATCCCAGCCGCTGATGTAGGCGGGCAGCGCCTCGTAGGGTCGCTGCCCGAGATAATGGAGGTTGGGAGGATGGGGCAGGTCGTCGGGATTGACCTTGGTGAATGGCCCAACCATCACGAACTGCCACTCCGGCCTGGCCTCGGCGAGGTGGCCGAGCAGGGCGTAGTCCAGGCGCTCGTCGATCACGCCAAAGTAACCGAGGCGCGGGCGAGGCAGCGAGGCCTGGTCTGGCGGCTCCTGCAGATGGCCCTCGCGGGCAAGGCCAAAGTGCTCCTTGTCGATGCTGCTTGGGAAGCAGTGCAGGTTCGGGTGCCGGCCAAGCTTGGCGCGGTAGAGGCTTGGGCCGCCGGTGAACACCACGTCGGCCCACGCGAGGAGTTCGGTTTCTCGCTCCATGAGCTCCGGCGGTGCATACCGGAATGCGGATAGCTCGTCCATGCAGTCGTAGACGACGGCGAGCGGCGTCAGCGCCCGCGCGACCGGCACGGCCATGGGCGTGTAGAACCATAGCGCCAGGCGCTGCACATTCTGCTCGGCCATCAGCCGGCCTGTCATCTCTGTCAGTTGCGGAATCTGCTCACCAACATAGAAGGGATACTGGGCTCTGATGTGGGGGCGAACCACCGTGACATTCGGAGCGACGTTCTCGACTTCCAGTGACTGATGATCTATCTCGACCCCGACCGGCTCTTCGATGTACCACACCCGGTGGTGTGCGGCCAGCCTTGTCAGCAGATGCTGTGGTCTCTGGTAAACCCAACGCCACCGCAGGTGTGAGAACACGACTACGTCAAAGTCTGAGATCATCTCGCTTCTCAAAGATTCCGGCCGCCCTGGCCGCATCGTGGAGGCGTTCTTGGTACGGCCGGTTGATCCTCGCGCAGCCTCTGAAGTAGCAAGTTCTGTGCCAGGTCGGGGCGGGGTGCAGACTGCTTGCCGGGGCCTGCCGGGCGGGCCGGCCCGGCCTGCGCTTCCGAAGGTCAGGCTGACCGGGGCGATGGGGACCTCGGCGGTGGGGGGCATAGGCGCTAAGTTAAGGGCCACCGACCTGCTGCACTCCATAGGTGCCCCCACCCCTTCCCCTCCCCCTGGCGGACGCGTCGCGTCCGCCAGGGGGAGGGGAACAC
>DYEI01000369.1 GCA_020725765.1 Anaerolinea sp.
CGCGGCTCGTGCTGTAATGCCCCCACCCCCAACCCCTCCCCCAGGCGGGCACGGCGTGCCCGCCCGGGGGAGGGGGCGAGGGGGAGGGGTATCTCGGACGCAGCGTGGCTGGAGGTCATCTCGGCGAGCTCTGGACGGTGCCGCGGGTTGCGGCTTCGAAAGGCCAAGGTCGAGCCCATACAAAGAAGGCCCCAAGTCGGCCTGCGGGCCGACTTGGGGGAGGGGGTTTCTGGCAGGGGCACAAATGAGCCTGCCCCTAGGGCGAACTACGCCCGGTGCGGCGGACGTGGCAGCCGCCCCCGCCCGAGGCTTCAGCCCCGGGCGGGCAAGGGCAAAGCCCGCTTCAGAGGCTGGGTCCGAGCGTCTGGCCGTCGTAGCGCCCCGGTTATCGGCGGACAGAACGGACACGTCCGCCTGCTCCCCTTTTCCCAGTGGCGGCTGGGGCCGCCAGCGAGTCTGAACAGTCACGCCTCTCCCCTCTATTGACAAAGGGCGGAGATTGTGATATGATTTAACCGGTTGAATAACCGGTTCTATAAGCGGTTAAACAAGGACAGGGAAACAGCGTGGCTACGATCCGAGATGTCGCGCGCCTGGCCGGGGTATCGGTGGCGACGGTGTCCCACGTCGTCAACGGCACTCACTACGTGAGCCCAGAGCTGCGGCAGAGAGTCCTGGAGGCAATCGAGGCGCTCAACTACCGCCCGAACCGCCTCGCTCGCGCCCTCAGCCGTAAGGCGGTGCCCCTCCTTGCGCTGGTCGTCCCGGATATCAGCAACCCGTACTGGTCCTGTGTGGCGCGCGCCGTGCAGGACGTCGTAGACCGGAACGGCTACTCGGTGATCGTCTGCAGCACCGATGGCCTGTTGCAGCGAGAGGTCCGGTTCCTCCAATCCCTCTCCGGCTGGATCAGCGGCCTTATCCTGCACGCCTATCACGTGACCCACGAGCATATCGACCCGTACATGGGCGAAGGTGTGGCCGTAGTGATCATCGGAGACTTTATGGCCGGCCACGACCAGCCACGTACCTGGGACCACGTGCGCGGCGACAACGAGGGCGGCGCGCAGGCCGCGGTCGAGCACCTCATCAGCCTTGGACACAGGCGGATCGCCTTCATCCAGGGGCCAGCGGGAACGCCCTCGAGCACGCGCCGCCTCACCGGCTTTCGACGGGCGCTCGAGCGGGCGGGCCTGCCGGTGCTCGAGGAGCTGGTCGTTCCGGGGAGCTACACTCGGGAGGCAGGCCGGGCCGGGACGGAGCGTCTGCTGGCCATGCCTGAGCCACCGACCGCGGTCTTTTGCGCTAACGACCTGATCGCGCTGGGCGCGCTGGAGGCCGCGCAGCAGCTCGGATGGCAGGTTCCCCGTGACCTCTCGATTGTCGGCTTTGATGACATCGACGAGGCGGCCCGCGCCCGCCCACCCCTCACGACTATCCGGCAGCCGCCCCAGCATCTGGGGGCGGTCGCCGCCGAGTTGCTGATGGAGCGGCTGAGCGGTCGAGTCGAGCCCCGGCACACGGTGCTCGAGTTCTCGCTGGTGGTGCGGGAGTCGACTGCGCCGCCGAAGCCGACTGCCGGGCGATGATGCTCTGGGCGAGGAGTCGCGATCTCTGAGTTGCCACAGCGTGTGCGAGCCGGATGGAGAGGAGGTGTCTACTGAGCAGAAGCTCGTCTGTGCGTCGAATCGGTCTCTATGATCGGGCTATCCGTCCCTCTGACTGAAAGGAGATTCGTCATGGCTTCCCGAGAGTGCGATCGGAACACACGCGCGATCAGCCGGCGCGAGCTTTTGCGGATGCTCGGCATCGCTGCCGGTGCTGCTGCGGCAGCGCCACTGCTCTCAGCCTGCGGCGAAAAGGCCGCGCCGACCTCGGCGCCACAGCCTACTGCCGCGCAGACCCAGCCGACCTCTGCCCAGGTGCAGCCGACCGCTGCCCCGGCCGAGCCGATCACCCTCCGCTACCAGAACCACTGGAGCAAGGAGACCGATGCCCACTATGAGGGCATGAACTGGCTGTACAAAGAGTTCCATGCCCAGTACCCCGACATCAAGATCGAGAACATCCTCAACCCGGACAGCCAGGAGTCGCGCAAAAAGATCCTGGCGGACTGCGCCGCCGGCGACTGCCCCGATATCATCCATGGCGCCGGCGCCGACATGTGGGCGGGCGGCTACCTGCTCGACCTGACGCCGCACCTCGACGCCGACCCGGAGTGGAAGGCGCTCTTCAGCCAGGACACGCTCGACGCCTTTAGCACCGATGGGCACGTGTGGGGCATCTCGGCCGAGGTGTCGCCCATGCCCACAATCTGGAATATGCGCATCCTCAACGAGGCGGGGGTCAGCGACGTCCCCAAGACGTGGGATGAGCTCTTGGCAGCCTGCGAGAAGATCAAGGCCGCGGGCAAGTTGGCGACCTCCTGGGGCGTTGGCGGTGCGCATCAGTGGCACAATATCATCGTCAGCCAGAAGGGCGGCCGTGAGGCCCTGGCGGCCAACCAGTTCGACGCCCCGCAGATCGTCGAGGCCTTCAGGCGCATGAAGGTCTTTGTGGACAACAAGTGGATCCCCGACAACGAGATCGAGCTGACCTGGCAGCAGTCGGTGGCCCTCTTTGTGGCCGAAAAGACCGCCTTCTACCTGAACGGCGCCTGGACGATCGGCAACGAGATCACGGGTCAGGGCGCGGCCCCCGACCTGAAGGACAACGTCAGGTTCGCTCCCTACCCGGCCGTCGGCGAGAACGGGACGACGGTGGAGCTCAAGCAGACGACCGCCATCGGCCTGGCCAGGAAGCTGGAGCAGAACCCGGCACGGCTGGAGGCCGCCCTCAAGTTCTTCAAGTTCTGGTTCAGCGAGGAAGGCGCCAGGCAGTGGATCCTCCTGACCAGGTCGCCGATGGGTGCGAGGGTCGACCTCAAGTCCATCTCCGGCGTCGACCCGCTGCTCATGGCCTTCCTCGGAGTGCAGGACCAGGCGGACACCGTCTACAGCCTGCCCGGCACCAAGGCCATGCAGGAGCGCGGCTGGGACGACTGCTGGACCGGTCTGCAGGCGCTCATGGCGGGCAAGAGCGTCGAGGACGCGATGGCGGCGTTCCAGTCCGAGATGTCCAAGTATGTGAGCGGCTAGTGTTGCCCTGAGGCTCTCTTCCCGGGCGGGCAGGGCGGCTGCCCGCCCGGGGAAGGGTCAATCGGTTGCGCCGGCCAGTCGGCACAGCGACTTTTCCCATGGGGGTGTGCATGCGGAGAGGGAGGAAGCGGGGCACTTCGTGGTACGGGAGCCCGGTAGGGATCTTTCTGTTTGTGTTCCCGGCGGTTGGCGTCTATACCGCCTTGATGCTGTACCCCAGCCTGCTCTCCCTGTACTACAGCGTGCTCGAGTGGGAAGGTGGGCCCATCAGCGCGGCACCTTTTGTGGGCCTCGCCAACTTTCGGCAGATGCTCTCGGATCCCATCGTTCCCCTCGCGCTCCTGAACAACGGCCGGCGGCTCTTCCTGGACTGGGCGTTCATGCTTCCCGTCGCGCTGACCCTGGCCTTCGTGCTCAGCAGGTTGCGTCGCGGGGCGAGCGTGTATCGCTTCCTGTTCTACATCCCGGTGATCCTGCCGGCGACCACGATGGCGCTCCTCTGGCGCTTTATCCTCTCCGGCAACGACTATGGCGTGCTCAACAGCCTCCTGCGCATGGTCGGGCGCGGGGAGTGGGTGCGCCCGTGGCTGAGTGGCGACGGATACGTGCAGTGGAGCACGAGCTTTCCTGCCTCCTGGCAGCACGTGGGCTTTTACATGGTCATTTTCCTGGCGGCCCTCGTGGGCATCCCAGAGGAGTACTACGAGGCAGCATCCATAGATGGCGCCTCTGGTTGGCAGCAGCTGCTGCACGTAACGCTGCCCAATATCCGCGGGGTGTACGTCTCCTGCATGATACTCACACTGCAGGGTGCGCTGGGCGCCTTCATCTATCCTCTCCTGATGACCAAAGGCGGCCCCATGCACCTGAGCGAGACGCTCATATCCTACTCGCTCTATCTCCTGTGGCAGAAAAAGACCTGGGGCTATGGCAGTGCGGTCGCGACCCTGAGCTTCCTCCTGGGCATCATCGCCGTGGCGCTGGTGTGGCGCTTTGGCCGACAGCGCGAATCGGCGCTGTATCGTTGAGGGGTGAGTGGTGATGACAGTAACCCGCTCCAAGGCCGCTTCCATCCGGGCGGCAAGGCGCGATCGCTGGGCACAGCGCCTGGTGCAGTGTGGGCTCCATGCGGGCCTCATGGCCTGGGGAGCCCTGGCGGTGTACCCTCTGGTCTGGGTGCTGCTGACCTCGCTCAAGTACACGCGCGAGCTGTATGCCGACCCCTTTGGCCTGCCCAAGCACTGGAAGTGGTCCAACTACCAGGAAGCCTGGGTGTACGCCAAGATGGGGACCTATTTCCTCAACAGCGTCCTGTTGACCGTCGGATCCCTCATCCTGGTGTTGTTCCTGGCCTCGACCGCCGCCTTTGCCCTGGCCCGCTTCGAGTTCCGGCTGAAGGGGCTGGTCTGGGGCTACATTCTCTTTGGGTTCCTGATCCCGCACTCCATCCTCCTGGTGCCACTGGCCATCTTCACGCGGCAGATCGGCCTGTACAATCGCCTGGGCGGACTGGCGCTGGTCTATGCAGCGGTCGGCATCCCCTGGAACGTCTTTTTCCTGCGCGCCTTCATGGAGACGATACCGAAGGAGCTGGAGGAAGCAGCGATCATGGATGGCGCGGGGATGTGGTCCGTGTTCTGGCGCGTGATCCTGCCTCTGTCGCAGCCTGCCCTGGCAACGATGGCCACCTTCCACATCCTGTCCGCCTGGAGCGAGTATATCCTCGCCCTTGTTCTGACGGGCACAACCGTTTCGCGTACCCTGCCGGTCGGGATCAGCCTGCTCGAGGGCCACTTTACCTCGAACGAGCCTGGCGTGGCTGCGGGGATGGCAATCACCATTGTGCCCGTGGTGCTGGCCTTCGCCTTCCTGCAGCGCTATGTGATCAAGGGAATAACCGCGGGGGCGCTGAAGGGATGAGCGGACTGACTCCGAGGCAGCGTGTGCTCAAGGCGATGGCCTTTGAGGAAACCGACATCGTCCCGTACGACATCCGCATCGATGAGGCTCTCGTGCCGCAGCTCGCCGGGTACTACGGCGATCCCGCCTTTGCCGACCGCATCGTGAACCACCTGCCCTTCTGGCCAATCGATGCGGCGCGCCGCTGGACCGACCCGGACAGGTACGTCGACGCCTTTGGTTGCGTCTGGCGTGTGGGCAATATCCCGCACATCGAAGAGCATCCCCTGAAGGAGCCCTCGCTGCGCGGGTACGAGTTCCCGGATCTCGCCGATGAGAGCTACTTTGCAGGGGTCGAGGCTTTCTTTGCGCGGCATCGGGATCGCTTTGTGCTCTGCGGGGATACCCACGGCTTTTTCGACCGGGGCTGGGCGCTGCGCGGGATGGAAGAGTTTCTCACCGACCTCATCCTTCACCCCCGCTTTGTCGAGGAGCTGCTGGAGGCGCTGACAGAGCTTCACCTGCGGCTGGTCGATCGCATTGCAGAGTTCCCCTTTGACGGCTTTCGCTTTGGCGACGACTGGGGCTCGCAACGCGGTGTGATCATCGGCGCCGAGCGCTGGCGCCGGTTCATCAAGCCGGGGCTCAAACGGATCTTTGGCCGCGCCCGAGAGAAGGGCCTGGTCGTCATGGTGCATAGCTGCGGCGACGTCTCGGAGCTGATCCCGGATCTGATTGACATCGGCGTGCAGATTCTGAACCCCTTGCAGCCGGAGGCGATGAACGTCCTCGAGGTCAAGCGCCGCTACGGGCGCCACCTGTGCCTCAATGGTGGGGTGAGCACGCAGCTCACCCTGCCGCTGGGCACCCCGGAGCAGGTGCAGCGTGAGGTTGCGGCCTGCCTGCGCTACCTGGGCAGGGGAGGCGGCTATGTGATCAGCCCTGCCAAGCCGCTGCTGCCGGATGTGCCCCTCCCCAATGCGGTGGCTCTGATAGAGGCGGTCATCGGGCAGCAGCCGGAGCACCGACTCCCGACGCCCGAGAACCTGCCGGATAGCGTTCCCGAGCTGGAGAGAGTCTACGCGGCTTTTCATCTGTAACAAGAGTTGGAGACGCCCATGCCTCTCGAATTGATCGTCGTATCACCCAAGGCCGTCGCCTACCGCGAGTACGAGGAGCGGGAGCCTGTTGGCAACGAGGTCCTCGTGCGGACGACGGTGAGTGGCATCAAGCACGGCACCGAGTTGAATACCTACCGGGGTGTCGTCCCCTTTGCGGACCGGGTATGGGACCCAGGCCTGCGCCTGTTCCGGCCCCTCCGCGAGGGCGAGCAGGCACAGCCCTTCTTCCCGCACACCATGGGCTCGTGGGCAGCCGGCGTTGTGGTCGCCGTCGGCCCCGAGGTCCGTCGGTTCAAGCCGGGAGACCGCGTGCATGGCGAGTGGCGGCACCGCCAGACGGTCATCCGCACCGAGGACACGCTGTACCCGGTGCCCGGCGGCGTTGACGATGAGACCATGGTCTTTTCCGACCCGGCCCGCTTTGCCCTCGCCGGCATCCACGATGCCGAGATCAAGCTGGGGGACCGGGTGGCCGTTTTCGGCCTGGGGGCCATCGGCATGCTGGCCATGCAGATGGCGCGCCTCTCAGGTGCCGAGGAGGTCTATGCCGTCGATCCGGTCCCGGGCCGCCTGGAGCTGGCCCGTAGCCTGGGAGCGGACATGGTCATCGACCCCACACAGTGTGACGCGGGCCTCGCCATCAAGGAGGCTACGGGAGGCGCGGGCGTTGATGTCGCTCTGGAGATATCGGGCGTGTATGCGGCCCTGCAGCAGGCCATACGCTCCGTACACCGCGAGGGGCTGGTGGTGACGGTGAGCTTTTACGGGGACCCCTCCGGCCGGCTGGACCTCTCCGCCGAGTGGCACCACAACCGCGTGACTCTGCGCTCCAGCATGCCCGTGTGGGGGTGCTCGCACCGCAGCCAGCCCATGTGGGACCTCGCTCGCCTGGAGGCGGCGGCGATCAGCCTGCTGGCAAAGCGCCGGCTCGAGGTCAGACCGCTGATCGGCGCACGCGTCCCCTTTGAGCGTGCCGCCGAAGCCTATGCCATGATCGACCAGGGGACCGCCGCCGGCGTCAAGACGCTTCTGACCTATGGGAAGGAGATCTGATGACCAGGCCACTGCGAACGGCCATCCTTGGCTGCGGACACTTTGCCCGTGCCAGACACGCTCCGCATCTGAGCGCCCTGCCGGATTTCGAGCTGGTCGGCTTTTGCGACGAGTCGCTGGAGAGCGCGGAGGCCTTTAACCAGCAGTTCGCCGGCGGCGAGGCGCGCGTCTACACCGACTACCGGCGGATGTTCGACGAGCTCGAGCTGGACCTCGTATACATCTGCCTGCCCCCCTTTGCCCATGGCGACGAGGTGTCGCTCGCCTGCGAGCGCGGCGTGCACTTTTTGATCGAAAAGCCCATTGCCCTCAGCCTGGACCTGGCGTGGCGGATGGTCGAAGCGGTCCGCAAGAGCGGCGTCAAGAGCCAGGTTGGCTTCATGTGGCGCCATGGCGAGGCTGTGCGTCGGGTGCGGCATCACCTGACGGAGTGCGGCGCGGGGGCCCTGGCCTTTGTGAGCGCTCGATACTCCTGCAACGCCCTGCACCGGCCCTGGTGGCGTGATCGCAGCAAGAGCGGCGGGCAGCTGGTCGAGCAGATCATCCACCTGGTCGACCTGACCCGCTACCTTCTCGGGGAGCCGGTGCGGGTCTACTCGGTCCAGGAGAACCTGTTCCATCGGAACGTCGAGGGATACACCGTCGAGGATGCCAGCGGCACCGTGATCCGCTTCGCCTCGGGGAGCCTGGCCGTCCTGGCAGCGACCAACGGTGCCATCCCGGGTCGCTGGGACAGCGACGTGCGCGTGTGCCTTCCGGGGCTGACCGCCGACCTGGTGGACCCGAACCGCGGCACCTTTTGGGATACGGCGAGCACAAACCCAACCCCCGTGCCCGTGCAAGGGGAGCAGGACGTCTACCTGGCCGAGACTCTCGACCTTCTCGCCGCCATCCGGGAGGGCCGTTCGACCGCTGCACCCATTGAGGAGGGCTTCCGCTCTCTGCGCCTCGCCCTCGCCGCGGCACGCTCTGCCGAGCTGGACGCGCCGGTTGATATTCCGACAGAGGACTGGCAATAGCCCGGGTCCTCCCACCATCGCCAGATGGGCCTGTGACTGCGGAGTGAACTGACGCCATGACAGGTACTCAGCCTTCCCGCGAGCAGTTGGACCTGGCCGGCTCCTGGCAGCTGGCCTTCGATCCCCGGAACGAAGGGGTCCGCCAGGGTTGGCCGACGAGCTGGCCCGCCGGTGCGGAGCAGGTTCAGGTGCCCGCGCTGTGGAACCTGACCCACCCGGACTATGAAGGCGTGGCCTTCTACCGTCGGACCTTTGCCATCCCCGCGGACTGGTCCGGCAAGGCCCTGCGCCTCCACTTTGGCGGCGTAAGCTACCGCGCCGATGTCTGGCTGAACGGTCGCTACCTGGGCAGCCATGAGGGCGCCTACACGCCCTTTAACCTGGATGTGAGCTCTGCGGCCCGCCTCGGCGATGAGAACGAGCTTGTTGTGCGTGTCGCCTCTCTCGCCAAAGGCCGGGAGGTCGATGGCCTCGCTCTGCCCCAGTGCCCGGCCTCCAAGCAGAGCTGGTACTATACCCACGGCGGGCTGTGGGGCGAGGTCCGCCTGGAGGCGCTGGCCCCTGTCTTTTTGCGGGACGTGGCCGTCACACCTGACCTGGCGCGGGAGTACGCACTGGCCGAGGTCTGGGTGGAGAACACCACGCCCGAGTGTCGACCCATGGAGGTGTGCCTGGACGTCACCGCGCCCGGCGATGCGGTCGCGGCAGAGGTTCGGTCCGCCATCACTCTGCAGCCTGGGGTCTCCTGCCTCACCTATCGCCTGCCCTTGCCCCGGCCGCTGCCCTGGGACCTGCGGAACCCGAACCTGTACCGTCTGGTCACCGAGCTGGCAGCAGATGGGGGCCTTGTCGACCGCCTCTCCACACGCTTTGGCATGCGCGAGTTCACCGTTGAGGACGGACGGTTCCTCCTCAACGGGGAGCCGGTATTCCTGCAAGGGGTCCTCCTCCAGCCCGACTATCCCATCACCAGCGTGGTGCCGCCCACACGGGAGATGATGGTCCGCGAGATCGCCCTGGCGAAGGAGGCAGGCTTTAACCTGATCCGCGCTCACATCCGCCCGACGCCGCCCGGCTACCTGGACCTGACCGACGAGATGGGGATGCTGGTCTATGCCGAGAGCTGCCTGGCGTGGATCAAGGACAGCCCCCGCCTGCTGGACCATGGCCGCCGCGAGTTGGCCGCGATGATCCAGCGCGACCGCAACCATCCCTCGGTTGTCTTCTGGGGCGTCTACAACGAGAACCGGCCGGCGAACGCCCTCACGGGCGAGGCGCTCGTCCGGTTCGTGCGCGCCCTCGACCCAACCCGGGTGATAGTGGACAACTCGGGCGGCTCGATGGCCATCGATCAGGACTTTGGCTGGGCCGACCGTGCCACCATGGTGCCAGCATGGAGCAGTGAGCGTCAGCCCGTCCAGGATCTGCACATCTATGTCGGCGCGCCGATCCCGACGCCCGTCTACGAGTGGATGCGCACTCTCGGTGCCGGCGAGCCGTCGGTCGATATGGCCGCGCACGACTTTGGCTCCCGGGCGATCCTGAACGAGGTGAGCCACGAGTGGCGCACCTACCGCGGACAGGTCTTTGTGTCCGAGCTGGGCTGCGGCGGGTTGCCGGATCTGGATGAGGTCGTTGCCGGCTTTGGCGATCAGCAGCACCTGCGGGATGCTCGGGAGATGCGGGCCTTCCGCGACGGCCTGCGGGAGGGATTCGCTGCCCGCGGGCTCGACCGGGTCTTTGGCTCGGTGCACGGGCTGGTCCGCGCCAGTCAGGAGCTTCAGGCGGCAGGGCTGAGGCGTCAGGTCGAGAGCCTGCTCGCCAACCGCCGGGTGTCCGGATACTGTATCACTCAGCTCAACGATCTGGCCTGGGAGTTCCACGCCGGCCTTCTCGACCACTGGCGCAGGCCCAAGCGGGCCTACGAGGCGATGAAAGCGCTGCAGCGGCCGCACTGTGTCATCCTCAAGGCCCCGTCACCCGTGGCGACCCTGGGGCATGGGAGTGATGTGGCGCTGACCGTGGTGAACCGGGAGCCGTTGCCAGGCGCAGCGCAGGTGCAGGTTGCCGTCTGCCGCCCGGGGCAGGCGGCGCAGGAGTGGCGCAGCCTCGAGGCACCTTCGGGCGTGGGCATCTATGACCTGGGCACCCTCCCCGTGCAGACGACCGATACCCCAGGCGAGTGGCGCGTCGTGGCCCGGGTGGTGCGCGGGAGCGAGGTGCTTGCCGAATCGACTGAGGCGTTGCTGGCGCTGCCTCTGGTCGACCTGACCCCGGTACCCTGCCTTGGCGAGCCGCTGGATGGGTTCCCGCGGGTGGCCGATGCCTCGGCTGAGGACCTGGTCCTCGTGCCGAGCCCCCGGACGCTTGCGGCCTCCGACTGGGCCGGTCTGCTGGATGGCGTCGCCGCGGGGCGCACAGCGATCATCGGCGCGCTCCATCAGCGTGATGAGCTGGCGCTGCGCGCCCTCAACGAGCGCGGCATCCCGGTGCGGCTGCACTATGGCATCGGCAACTGGATGGGCTGCTATCACTGGGTTCCCGCCTCCGGGCTTTTTGCAGGGCTCCCGGCTGGAGGCCTGGCCGGCGAAGCCTATGTGGACGTGCTGCCCTGGTATGTGATGAGCGAGCTGGGCGGTCAGGTGCTTGCGGGCTCTCTGCGCAACACCATGACCCGCTTCGAGCCGCCGGCCATCCTCTGGTACAGCGACATCGAGGTGCTCCCCTACGGACGGGGCACCCTGGTATTCTGCCAGTATCGCATCTTTGATAAGGCGCCCGTACATCCCCTGGCCCGCGCCCTGGCGGCGAACCTGATCCACCTTGCCCGCGAGCGCGGGCTGTGCTCAAGCTGAGGAAGCCTATGTCTGGACCAATGACCGATCGCGAGCGCTTTTACGCCACGATGCACTACCAGCCGCGGGACCGCGCCCCGCTCTGCGACTTTGGCTACTGGCGAGAGACCATCCGCGTGTGGCGCCAGCAGGGCCTGCCGGAGCATGTCACCCACACCAACGCCGACCAGTACTTTGGCATGGACTATGGCCTGGACCGGGTCATGGCGGCGACCGGTGTCGAGGTCGGGCTCGCGCCGCCGTTCGAGGAGATCGTCCTCGAGGACCGGGGCGATCAGGAGCTGGTGCAGCAGTGGGATGGCGTGCAGGTGCTCCGCTACAAGTGGGGCCTCTCCATCCCCATGACCCTTGGCTACCGCCTCGTCGACCGCGACAGCTGGCTCAAGTACTACAAGCCGCGGCTCGATCCTTCGAACCCCGCCCGATACCCGGCCGACTGGGAGGAGCGCGTCCGGGTGTGGAGGGATCCGAACCGCGCCGAGGTCATCACCCTTCCCTGCGGGCGCTACTGCGGCAGCCTCTACGGCTGGCTGCGGAACTGGATGGGGGTCGAAAAGCTGTCGCTCGTCATCTACGACGACCCGGCCTGGTTCGAGGAGATGGTGACGACCGTCGCCGACTGCATCATCGGAGTCATGGAGCGGGTGCTGGCCACCGGCGGGCACTTTGACGCCTGTGCCCTCTGGGAGGACATGTGCTACAACGGTGGCCCGCTGATCAGCCCGAAGCACTTCAAGCAGTACCTGGTGCCCCACTATCGGCGGCTCGTCGACCTCCTGCACCGGCATGACATCGACGTGATCTGGGTCGACTGCGATGGCAAGATCGACGCCCTGATCCCGCTGTGGCTGGAGGCGGGGGTCAACGCCATGATGCCCGTCGAGATCGGCACCTGGGGCGCCGACCCCATCCGCTACCGGAAGGAGTATGGCCGGGACCTCTTGATGCTCGGCGGCTTTGACAAGCGCATCCTCGCCCGCAGCGAGAAAGAGATCGAGCAAGAGGTCTACCGGTTGGCGCCGCTCGTCGAGGAGGGCGGGTTCATCCCCTTCTGCGATCACCGGGTGCCGCCGGACGTCCCGCTGGAGAACTATATCTTCTACGTGGAGACGGCGCGCCGGGTGTGGGGCCACGACCTTAACCTGAAGCCCAGTCCCTGTTTGGACCAGAAGTGAGGGGTCGGCCTGCAGGCAGACTGTTGGCGGTACGCCCACTCCGAGCGGCGTGACGCCTGGTCGCGGCATACCCCGGCGTTGCGCGCCCGTGCCTGACACCCCATTCCAATGGCCTCGCAGGCCCGTGTTCAGAGGGGGCGTGCTCCCAACGCGGCGTCGCCCCCGCCCCGCGCTCCTCCGCCGAGCGGGCACGCCGTGCCCGCTCGGCGGAGGAGCCATTCTCTATGGGTGTCCTGGGCTCTGCTGGCGCGCCGCGGCGCGCCAG
>DYEI01000370.1 GCA_020725765.1 Anaerolinea sp.
CCAGCCCCCCTGGTCGCCTTCGAAGCCGCCCTGCGGGCCGAACACGACGGCCAGACCATCCCCGCCATCACCGCGTTCCTCGACCTGCTGGCCGACCCGGCTCTGCGCGGCCTCGACAGCTTCCGCGAACATCTTCTGGAAAAAGCGCTCACCAATTTCTGCCGGGCCAACCTGCCCGCGACCCACCCCCTGGTGGCTCGCCTGCAAGCCGCCGCCCGTGAACTGCCCAACGGCGTCTATGCTGCCCTCGAAACCACCCTGGCCCGCGAAGAGGTGGCTGCCAGCCGCCGCCTGCTCGCGTTCGCCGAACTGGCCGGAGCCGACCGCCGCGCGCTGGTCGCCCGCGCCCTGCTCGCCGAGATGACCCTCGACGACCCCACCTTCGAACGGTTGATGAAAGAACTGGCCGCCCCCCCGTCTCAGGAAACCTCCAAGCCAACCGGGTTCTGGGCGTCATCGCTCACGTTCCTCCAGGCCATGCATGATCCGCGGTTGGTCGCCCCGGCCCAGATCACCAGCATGGTGGCCCCCTCCTCCCTCGAACGATTGTCCCCCAAGGCGGCCGCCAAACGAGTGGGGCTGGCCACCCGACTGCCCGCCAGCACCCTCGAAGCGCAAGGGTTGTACTACCTCATCAAGGCCCTCAAGATGGACGGCAAACTGGCGGAGGCCCAGAAGCTTCTGGCCTTCTTCCAGGCCAACTATGCCGGCTCCCCCTGGCTCGACCGCGCCATCCAGGTGATGGCCCAGGTCGAGAACGCCGCCCCCACGCCCGCCAAGGCTCCCCCTGCCGCCTCGACCACCAAAAAGGCGACGGAAGGCGCCGCCAAGAATTCTGGTCGGGTCTCCACCCTCTCGGCAGGAAGTTCGACTCCACCGCCCTCTGGGGACGATGGTCCAGGGAAAACCACAGCGCCGTCCGCTCCGGCGACCGGCAAAACCCAGGGCGGCGAGGCCCCCTCTGCCGATACCCCACCCGACGCGGCCGATTCCCTGGCCAATTCCTTCTGACCAGGAGGTCTCTTCCATGATGTGCCTGCACCTTGCACCGCCTTCTCGCTGGGGCTCGGGCCTGACGGTCGCTCTCCTCGCGGCCTGGGTGATGGTGGGGCTCGGGCCCGCCTGCCTCGAAGCTCAG
>DYEI01000371.1 GCA_020725765.1 Anaerolinea sp.
CCCGCAATCAATGTGTGGGTCACATTAGAGCGGCGCTGCGCTTCGGGGACTGCTCTCGTAGACGAACATTTCCCCCAAGGCAAGGACCACAGGTTTGACTCCGGAGCCCTGCGCAGAACAGGCGTTGAGAAACTCGGCCGGGTTTCCGCCATGCTCCACAAACATCCAGAAGTGGCATGGGATGGCTACCCTGGCGCGGGCGTCATGGGCGAGTCTGGCTGCTTCCGTGGCGTTGAGGTTGCCAAACGCGCCGTTGATCGGAGGTATGATAATGTCTATGCGCTGGCGAAACAGGTCGCTCCAACGCTCCGGTCGATAGGCCGTGTCGCCCACAATCCACACGCTGATGCCGTCGGTGCGGAGGATGAAGCCTGAGGTCTCTGAGGCCAGCACCCCATGGTCCGCATAGACTGCCGTCATCTCCGCCTCGCCAACGGCCACGCTCTCGCCGGCGTTGAGGACGGCATATCGCGCGGGAGGGATGCCCAGTTCCGCATAGACGGGACCGCAGTCCGGCGATCCGATGAAGCGCGTGCGTGGATTCCGGGCAAGCACCGGCACGGCATCGACATCGAGATGATCGGGATGGCTGTGGGTGCTGATCACCCAGTCTGCCTCGGCCTCCTCTGGCTGAAGGAGCGAGGGCATGATCCGTTTGAACCCCGCCAGACGCTCCACACAGTCGGAGAGATAGGGGTCTATCAGGATAGTGGTCCCGGCTGCCGTCTTGAGGCAGAAGCCGGCCTGGCCCAGCCAGAAGATGGCGAGAGAACGGGATGGCACCGCAGCAGCGCGGATCCTGCCAGCCAGACGTGCGGTCAAGTGGCTCATTGTTGCTCCATCGCCGGACCCTCAGCCGACGACCGTATCCTCCCCATGCCGACCAGCGGCACACCGAAGCGCAGTGGACAACTCAGACCGCTTCGAACAGCAGCAACTCGGAAGTCAGGGCGCCCTCGAGACGCACAACGATGCCCTGCTTCATCAGCACGAACCCGTCCACCTCACAGGCCTGGCCGGTGTTGTCCCAGGTGACCCGATAGCGCAGACCGGCATCCAGGCCGCGCAGGCGCAGCACATACTCGGGTTCGCGCGGCGCCGAAAGCTGGAAGAGGCCGGCTATCGCCTTGCGCCGATCGCGCGAGGCCAGCTCCAGCACTCCCCAGCCCTGGGGTTCCGGGCCATCGAAGGTGGGGGTGTGATGGTAGATCCGACCTGTGCTTATGAAGGGACGCACAAAGCCCTTGTAGAGGTCCACCATGTGGCGCACCCGCGCAATCTGCACCGGGTTCAGCGGTGCGCCCAGGGGTGCGAAGCACCCCAGGCTGGGGCGCGCAAAGAGAAGCAGGCGGGCCTGGAAATCGATGTCGCCGGTAAGGTGCCCATTCTGCCCGGCGATGAGCCGGTCGACGTACTCCGGCGGCAGCGCCATGGTCATGCCGTTGGTGATGCTGAAGGCTCGGGGAGCTATCGGCCAGTCGGTGACCCAGGTGTGGCTGAAAAGCCGCACCAGCCCCAGGTCGGTACGTCCCCCGCCTCCTGCACATGCTTCCAGTATGACGTGTGGGAAACGGGCACGCAGCCGTTCAAAGATGGCGTACAGCGCTTCATAGTAGCGCCAGTATGCATTCTCTACATACCCGTCCCGCTGCGTGTACGCCCGCGGCCCACGCCCCTCCACGTTATAGTCCAGCCGGAAGAAGTCGAGCTCGTTCTCCCGGATGACCTGTGCGATCTGATCCTCCATCCACTGCGCCACGGCCGGCTGGGTCAGGTCCAGCATGCCTTCCAGACGACGCTCGCCGTCGTAGCCCATGGCCAACCATTCCGGATGCTCCCTGGCGACCCGACTCGCCGGCCCGACCCGCTCGGCGTCCATCCAGAGGCCGAAAAGCATGCCCTTTGCGCGGGCGCGATCACGGATCGGTTTGAGCCCCTCTGGGAAACGCTGGCGGTCCACGACCCAGTCGCCAACGGTCGACCACCAGTCGCTGTGCGGCGGGGAGTACCAGCTGGCGTCGATGAAGAACACCTCCGCACCGAGGGCTGCGGCTTGTTCGAGTTGCTGCAGGACCCAAGGCGCTGTTATCTCGACTTCCGGCCCGATCCCACACTCGACCCATCCCCCACGGCCACGCGCCTGCGGCATGAAGACACTGCGACGGAGGTGCTCATGCATGGCCTGGATGGCGCCGTCAAGGTCGCCCATTGTCAGGCCGAGATGCAGCTCTGGCGTCCGCACCGTCTCCCCGGGAGCAATGAGGCGCTGCGGCGCCGGAGCATCCGGACCGGCACGGAAGAAAAGGGAAGCCGCTGCATCGCCGGACGGCGACCACAGGTCGGCATCGAGGTCAAACTCGAAGGCATATCCGCCCGACCAGGCCAGTTGGGCCACAAAGTACTCACCCGTAGCGTGGTTGTGCAGGACGAACATGGGATGACGATACCGATCGCGGCGATAGCGGCCGTCGACACGAAAGATGCCGTTGGGCAGGGGCTGCCACTGGAAGTTGCCCTCGTCACAATGGTGGTCGTCAGCCATGTATCCCACAGAGAACAGGGGAGAGTGCCTGTCTGGCAAATGGGCCTGCCAGCGCCTGAGGGTCTGCAGGACGCCGCTCCACGGAAAAGCGGCCCCGAGGGCGGCAGGCTGCGTTCCGGTGTTAGTTATCTCGAGCCAGCGCGTCATGACGGGAGTGCCGTCGAGGAACATGTGCACCGCGACCGTCACCGGCCGCACCCTGTGGCGCAAGGTGACGACCGCGTGCAAGCCTTTGTCCTCCCCCTTCTGATCGAAACCCGCCCACTCCCAGTGAGAGGCCAGAAGCTGGCCATCGATCTCGAGCCAGAAAGCCTGGGGGGTGGGATGCGTGTCGGGGTCGAAAGGGCGCTCCTCCCAGGCATTTAGGTACCCAGCCGCATTCCATAGGAGCCCCACAAAGCGGCCCTTGATGAGGGACTCCTCATAGGCTGCCAGCGCGGTGCGATAGCCGATCCGTGGCTCGGGATCCGTCACCAGACGCACGTCCATCCACTCGTCAGTGTTCCAGTCGTGCTCAACCATGCTCCGCTGCCTCCAATTCCCGGGGAGCGTCCTCGCACATGTGCGGGACGCAGGCCACCCATCAGGGCTCGTCTCGTTTGAGGAAGGCCGTCATACAGTGCACGGCCCCGCCGCCTTTCATGAGCTCATCGATCTCGACTTCAATGCACTCCACGCCGTCCGCCTCGAGCTTGCTGCGGATCTCCACGTTGCCGGCTGCGGGCATGACCACCCGGCCCGGCTCCAACGCCACAAAGTTGAGCCCACAGCCATACCTGATCTCGCGGACGCTCTCCACCTCGATGATGCGGTACCCGTGTCGTCGGAGCGCTTCTACTACTGTGAATGGGACCTGCACAGGGAAAACGACCGCCGTGTCGCGCGCGGCAAAGTTCATGAACCCGTCCAGATGGCCCTCGCTGTAGGGCACCTGCACAAACACGACCTCACCCACGCCCATCCGCCGAAGCTCGGCGGCAACGGTCTGCGCGCCCTCAACGTTCGTGCGGCGACTGATCCCTACGAACGCCAGGTCGCGGTTCGCCCACATCAGGTCGGCCCCCTCAAAGGTTGCCGTCCCGGTGATGGTGCGGACGATCGGCACCCCAAGGCGCGCGAGTGCCTCGGCAGCAAGGCGCTCCTCACCCCGCCGAACCGACGTGCCCATGCGCGCTACGATCGCTCCCTCGGGCGTCATGGCAACCAGGTCTCTGGCAAACACGACGTTCGGTTTCTCCGCAGGAGCGTCCTCGATATAGTACACGCGCACGCCGTTGGCGCGGTACACCTCCGCAAGGGCATCATGCTGGGCGCGGGCACGCTCCGGGTCCATGCGCTCGACAAAGAGCGACGAGGCCGGATCTCGCACGCTCTCTAGCTCCGGCCCGGGTCGGTGCAGCAGGACCGCCCGCAGCCGGCCCACCTCGGAGCAGCAGCCCCAGTCGCCCCAGAGGCGAGCCATTTCCTCCTCAAAAGATGCGCCATCCACAAAGGCAGATTCGTCAGGAGCCAGTGGCACAGTATGCCTCCTTCGGCCTTGTCGTCAGCTGGGCAGAGGAGCCAGAAAACGGTCAGCGTACTCTCGCGCCAGCGCGATGACCTCCTCTATCTTGGGCTGAGCCTTTTCGAAAGTGTCCTCAACAAAGGTGATGGTCGGCCAGTAGCCAGGGGTAAGCCCCTGCTCCACATAAGGTGTGTGGCCGAGCTCGTGCACGCCTGTGCTGCCCCGCGAAGGCTCGGCCTCGCAGAGGTGTGCCCAGCGGCGGGCATAGTCGGCCATCCACGCTCCGGGCCCGAGGGGTGCCGCGTGGAACGCTGCAAACACCCCGAGCAGCCGATCGTACCAGCTCTCGGCCGCGACCAGCAGGTCAGGGTGAGCGTCTCGCAGGCGTGAGGCGAGCTGACGCAGTCCGTCGAAAACCGCATGGTCTGGGTCATTGTCCCACGCCTCAGTAGTGTCGAAAAAGACCGCGTCGAAGCCAAAGCGGGTCACCAGGCAGCTGACCTGGCGGACCAACTCGTCCTGCCAGGCCGGCGCACCGGGATTCAGCCACGCCTGCCAGCCGGTATCACCGCTGCGGCTCAGGTCCCAGTCGGGACGGTTCCCCTGAAACACGAGGCGTGTCCCCGAGAGGATGGGAGATTGCGGTCCGAAAGCGGCAAAGTTGTCGAACCAGGCATTGGCACAGTTCGCCCCGAACATGGGCATGGCGTGGCCCCCCCGCTCGCGGATGCCCCGGCAGAGCTGCGCAAAGCCTTCCGCGCCACCGAGGCGCGGGTCAGGCCGGTAATCACCATACTGCCAGTAGAAGCGGCCTTCCCACCCCGGCAGAAAGACAAGCACCCGCCGCCCGTCGATGCGCTGGCACACCCAGTCCACGGTCTTGAGCGCCTGGGCATAGGTGTTAAAGATGTATCCGCTCCAGTGCATGCCATGGATGCTGAGCACGAGCGAGATATCCCGTGCCCAGGCAGGCATATCTCGACGTTCGGACCAGCGCACGAGACCACACTCGGCCTCCAGAAAGGAGGCGTGCGCACGCAGGCCCGCCTGGATGCTGCCTGGCTCCACAATCCACTCTGGAAGCGAGAGGTCCTGGTCCCAGAGGCGCGCATCCTCCTCAAAGATCAGCTCGACCGTTACGCCCGCTCCCCGCCAATAGGCTGCAAACCGCTTGGGGCGGACGGCGCGGTCCTGGGAACGAAAGGTCAACCAGGGCTGACCATCCCGCAGCAGGGCCCACACCGGGGCGGTGACGCCCGGATAGATGCTCAGAACGCCCTCCGGCGTCACTTCGCGCTCTCCACCCATGCCCCAGAACCGCTGGTCTCCGAGGCTGTCATACATGGTGCAGGGCGGCAGGTCGTGGATGATGATCTTGTAGCAGCGGATCGGCTCGCCAGCTTGGGCACTGCCAGAAAGAACGAGCCTTGGACCCTCCTGGCGCACCGCCAGCTCGACGCGGCCGGCCGCCCGCTCCTGGTTGCCTGCCCACATCAGCCGGTCGGCCCTCAGGCGCCACATTGCCCCTTGCTTCTCCAACCTGCAGGCCTCGGGCGCGAGTCCGTAGAGGTTGATCGTAGTGATCACCTGAACGCTGATCCTCAGGCCACCCATCTCAAAGACGGGGTCCCCAGAGTCAAAGCTGTAGAAATGCATGCTCTCTCCTCTGGCTCGCGACGTAGCCGGGCCCGGCCGGGCGTTGCATCAGAGCCGGCCTGTTGCGTGGCTTGCGGGAACAGCGACGGCCGCACGCGCACACGAAGGACGAAAGAATTCCCGCAGGCATCCCTTTCATGTGTGGCGACGCTAAGCTCGGACAGGCCCGACCAGTGCAACGAGCCCTTGCGACCCGTTCAGCCCCTCGCCAGGGTCATTCGCTCCTCTACATACTTCTCCAGGCCAGCCGCTGCCTTGGAGAACTCGCTGAGCATGTACTGCGTCGACGGATGTGAATTGAACTGGTCGAGCGACAACCCGTTCGGATCATAGGCCTGGATGCAGTACGGGATCCTGGACATCTTGTCGAGGACCTCCTCCGGAACCTGCTCGTCGATCTCAGGCCGGAAGAGCAGACCGTCCCCCATGGCGAAGAGGGGCTCCAGAGCGTACGGCGCCAACGTGATGACAATGTCCCCTCCGGCTATCTTCTCGATGTCCCAGAAGCGCTGTCTGCCAGCCACGAGGGGGCCGGGCCGCAGGGAGCACGCCAACAGCTTGGACGGGTAGCCCCGGTCCTGGAACATGCGATAGGCGCGCCTGAACACGGCGACCCCAAACCAGTGAATGTCCGCCTGCGAGAGCTCGATCCCCCGCCACCGCGCCTGCTCCAGGAGAGCTTCCCTTTCCGTCAGCCGTCCGACCATCATGGTGATGACAGAGCGCCATCGGCTGAGGTCTACCCCGCTCTTCGCCGCCAACTCCATCCCTTCCCTGACGGCCCTGGCTGCCGCCAGCATCTGGGGAAGGGTGAAGCATACGGTGGCGTTGGTCGGAATGCCCCCGGCAGTGAGAACCTTGAGGACCTCGATCCCCTCCCGGGTAGCCGGGACCTTGACCATCACGTTCGGATGGATCGCGCGCAACTCCTCAGCCTGCTGTATCATCACCTCTTTCTCGGTCGAGAGACGAGGGTCCAGCTGGGCAGAGAGCCAGCCATACCGGCAGTCTGAGGCCTCAAACAGGGGCAGGTACATCTCAGCCCCGCGCCTCACCACCTCTTTGTACGTCAGCCAGAAAAGCTCCTTCTGGTCAGCCTCGGGACGAGTGAGAATCAGCTCATCCACCCACCGGTCCCAGAAAGCAGGATCGCTCTGGATTGCTTTCAATGAGAACGGCGGGTTGGTGGTGCTGCCTCGGAACACGCTCCTGGCCGGGTCCTCTGGGACGTATAGCCGTCGGAGTTGCTCCTCCAGTGCGGGCTTCAGGCGGGGGTTGGCCGCCGCCAACATGTCCTCAACCCATCGCTCGAAGATGAGAGGGGAGGAGTCCCACCAGATCTCGAGATGGGGGTGTGTCTCCGCCAGACGTTCCACCGGGCTCTTGAGCATCATAGCTGCGCCTTTCCCACCCGTTGCGACCTCAGCAAATCTCCGCCAGACGCACCTCGCGACCCTCCCTGGCCGAAAGCTGCACGGCGCGGCAGAACTGGAACACTGCTTTTCCTTCTTCACCAGTCAGCGGCGGCTGGCGCCCCTCGAGTACCGCGTCCACGAAATCCTGCACTCCAGCGACAAAGCTCGCCGCCCAGTCGGTCTCCATGTCGGAGAACTCGGTCGTGATGCCATCGCGGTACATGACCACGGGCGGTCGATCCAGCAACATGGAAGTGCACCGGTTGACCCAGATGAACCCCCGTCTTCCGGTCACCTCGACCCACTCGTCCTCGGGAGTGTATCTGGAGCGGACGAGCAGATCGTAGGACGTGTTCACCTCGAGGGAACCATACTTCTCGGCATCCCTGTACTTCCAGATGGCGACGGCGGGGCTGTCGATGAGCCACTCCTCGGGGACGTCATTGCCACCAGCGATGGCCGCCTCGTCCACAGGCGCGACCCTGCCTCCGACCACATGATCGACGCCCCGGGTGAACCCGATTCCTCGCTCCGCAAGCTCGCGCCGGATGGGCCGGTAGGTGATCCACGCGTACGTCTTCTCCACCTCCCCCAGGAACCACCTGGCGATGTTGAAGAAATGGTAACCGTAGTCGAATATGACCCTTCCATGGCCACTCTGCGCCGGGTCAAACCGCCATCCCCACCTGCGGAATGGCACCTGCCATCCCGGGCCCATGCTGCCCTGCACGACCTTGATGCGTATGGAGAGTGGCTCGCCGATGGCCCCCGAGTCCAGCAGCTCCTTTGCCCGCCGCATGGGTGGGTAGTACATAAAGTTCTCAAAGACGCGGAAGACTCTGCCCGTGCGTCTGGCTGCCTCGATCAGGGCATCGCACTCGGCCGCCGTTACCGCCATGGGCTTTTGCATAGATACATGTTTGCCTGCCTCCATGGCCGCTACGCCCAGCTGGCAGTGGAGATGGTGAGGCGTCAGCACTTCGACAGCGTCGACGTTGGGATCAGCAAGCAGCTGGCGGTAGTCGGTGTAGGTCTTCTCGATCCCCCACTCGTCGCTCCGCCGTCGCAGCTGCTGCTCGTCCACGTCGCAGATGGCGTACAGTGCGGTCCGCGGGTTGTCCCTGTAGCCCAGGTGGTGGAGGCCGGCTATCCCGCCGACACCGATGAAACCGACCCTCAGTTTCTCCATCGCTATTGTGCCTTCTCCGCCTCGAACAGCTCGAGCTTTTCGCCGTCTGGGCCTCGGAAAAAGGCAAGGCGCGAGCCCAGGCTCTGCTGGAAAAGGGGTTGCTCGTGAATCAGCTCCACATTGTGCCGACGCAGATGCTCCAGAACCTCGGCCACGTTGTCGACCCCGAAGGCCAGATGGTTCACGATGCCTTCCCTGGCAAAGGTGTAGTCGCCGGACTTGCAGATCAGCTCGAGCTCAACCTGCCCGAGAGGCAAGAACGCGAGCTCGGTCGTCTCATTGAGCCGGACACGCCTGCGCACCCGGAGCCCAAGCACCTCCGTGTAGAACTTGATCGAGCGGTCCAGGTCCCGGACGTGAATGCCCACGTGCTCCACTCCTCGCAGCATTGCTTCCTTCACCTCCCTCACCAGCGGTTGTTGCTGCGCACCACAAAGATCTGGCTGCTGACCCGGCCCGACAGGTCCGACGCCAGAAAGAGCACCATGCCCACGACGTCTTCCATCTCGAGCACGGTGGCAGGATTGGACCCGATGACAAAGCTCTTGACCCCTGAGCGATCCAGGAGCTCGCTCCTGATCGGCCCGGGGCAGACCACGCTCATGCGGATGCCCTGCCCGAGCAGCTCGTCGCCGAGCGCCTGCGTCAGCGCTATCGCCGCCGCCTTGGACGCTGCATAGGCCGTGCTCCCCGGGAGCCCCCGCAGGCCCGCACCAGAAGCGATGTTGACCACGGTCCCCTGATGCCGCTCCAGCATGTGCGGGAGCACGGCTCGCGTGCAGAGTACGATTCCCTTGAGGTTCACGTTGAGAGCCTCGTCCCAATCGGCCATGGTGGTCTCGAGGAACGGCTTTGGATTGGAGATCCCGGCGTTGTTCACAAGGATGTCTATCCGGCCAAACCTGGCCAGCGCCTCCTCGACCATCCGGTTGACTTCTGCCTCATTGTCCACCGAGGCCGCGACCCCAAGGCACTCCCGGCCTCCCCGACGAATCTCTTCCGAGAGCTGGTCAATTTGCGGTTTGGACCTTGCGCAGATGACCAGGTTCGCGCCCTCGGCCGCAAAGCGCAGGCTGATCGCCCTCCCAATCCCACGGCTCGCACCGGTGACCAGTGCCACCCTGTCCTTGAGCAGCATCATACCCTCCTCTGGCCTGCTGACGGCTACATCAACCCCAACGGGCATAGCGCTCAGCTATCGCCCACGCTACCCCCGTGACCCCTCAGGCTGAGCCGGCCAGATCCGGCCACGCGTTCCCCTGCTCCAGATGGCCGGAGCACGACTTTTTCCTACGGCGGGACCGCCTCAGCCAACCCGTCTGTAGAGCACCAGCGCCGACCCAGGGCGCTCGGCGATGTCGATGCAGACCCCCTTCTCCAGCAGCTCGCTGCCAGATGCGACGGCAACCTCTCCCGTATCAGCGTTCTGCAACTCATACCGTGCGCTCGGGTCGAGACCGCGCAGGGGTGATTCCAGTCGCGATTGGTCGCTTTGCGGGCGGCGCAGGGCCAGCACCAGCCCCTCGCCCATGTCAGCACGGTGGAACTGCCAGGCTGCCCAGGCTTTCGCGGACAGGCTGAACGGGAGCAGCGGGAAAAAGTCGCCGTAGAAGTACGGCCGCACACGCCACAGCTCGGCGAGCAGCTCGCGCGCGACCGGCAAACGCTCCGGGAAGTCCACCTTCTCCTCCAGAGCCCGGGTGGTCCAGATCACCACCATACCTGGGCCCAGCGCACTGCGAAACGAGTACTTGTCCGGCGAGCGGCAGCAGCCAGCGCTGAGAGGAACCCAGGGAGCCAGGCCCTGCGTCTGCGTCTGCATGGCGATGGGGTTAAAGTCCAGGGCACACTGGACATCGCTGCGCCAGAGAGGAACACTCCTGGAGATGGTCTCCAGGTCAATCCGCCTGCCGCCACTGGCGCAGTTGTCAATGATCAACCCCGGATGGCGAGCGAGGAGCTCATCCCAAAAGGCATACAGGCCCTCTATGTGCCGGATCTCGCTCATCCCCACGCGGTCGGGGGCATCAGCAGCCCGCCAGGCCTCCGCCGGCTCCATGTTGAAATCCTGACGGTAGCAGGTTACGCCTGCCTCGGCGATGAGCGCCGAGATTTTCTCTGTCAGGAAGCGACGCGCCTCAGGGTTGCCCAGGTTGTACAGGTACGATGCGTCGCCAGGTGAACTCAGAAGCCATTCTGGGTGCTCACGTGCCAGCTGAGTGTCCGGAAACACGCGCTCCGGCTCGAACCACAGGGTGAAGCCCAGCTCCATCTCCCGGAGCGCATCTCCCAGCAGCAACTCCTCCGACTTGCGCTCTCCATAGCGGAAAGAGATCGGCAGATGTCGGCGCCCTTCCGGTGTAGCCGCTCCTGCAAAGCTGAAAGCGACAAAGCGCTCGGGGGTGGGCAGCCGGTCCCCGGAGGCCATCGGCTCCGGCGTCGAGGCCGACGACTCCGGTTCGGGAGCGGCAGGCACCGCCGTAGCCAGGTGCCCGGCGGCGGGAGCCGGTGCCTCCGCGCCAGGGGGCGACCGCCTGCGCAGGCAACCTGCCGCGACCATGGCGGCCATCGCCTCCAGCTTCCTCAGCATGTCCCTCCGCGTCACGCGCCTGAGGATGTGCATGTCCGCTCTCCTGAGCAGGAATGGTCCGACCGGGCAGACCAGCCGGAGAGGGTGAAGCTGTCAGACCCACCCTCCGCGCCCTCCCCGGGCGACTAACGGTCCCAGCCGCCGGGCCCGTTCTCGCCCCGGGCGCCCGTTGCGGCATAGGACCGGATCAGGTCGACCTCCGCCTGGCGATAGGGCATCCCATCCGGGTAGAGCAGATCGTGGAACCACACATAGGGCTCAGGACCACCAGCGGGCCAGTTCCACGGGAAGCGGGTCTGCGTCGCGCCGGATACCAGCCCCCACACATACCAGCCTACGCGCGCTTTGGCATAGACGGGCAGAAAGCGCTCGAGGGTGTTCCCCATCGTCCGAGCCAGGCACTCGGTGCAGACAACGGGGCGGCCAGTGAGCAGCAGCCTCTCAAGCTCCCGGGCGACCTCGGGCTTGGCCGGGTCCTCGTAGCAGTGGAAGGTCATGATGTCGACCAGGTCCTCAGCGTGCCAGCAGGTCAGGAGGGGCTGCGAGGGTGCCACCTCCCGGGCCCAGGCGAAGGCTGCTTCCACGAGCGGTCGGCTCTTGCCCTCAGCCTCGTTGTAGAGGTCCCAGGCAATGACTCGCTCATCGCGCGCAAAGCGACGCAGCACATCTCTGACATAGCGCTCCAGCCCCGGCCAGTGCTCAGGTCGGCGGCGGGTCACCCCCGGACTCATCGTCCAGCCGCTGTTATGCACGCCGGGGATGGGTAGCGGCTGCTTGCCCAGCATCGGCTCGGGACCCCAGCAATCGTCCATGAGCACGAACATCGTCGAAAGGCCATGGCTCCCTGCAATGTCGAGAAAGGCCTCCATGCGGTCGAGGAGACCCTGCGGATGTGCCTCGTACACCAGATACTGCAGGAACACCCTCAGGCTGTTCAGGCCGATGGCAGCCGCCCAGCCGAGCTCCTGGTCGATCACCTGCCTGTCCAGCTCCTGCCACATCTGGGTCGGGTTGATACAATTGCGTGGGATATAGTTGCAGCCGCGAAGAGCTGCGCAGCGCGCCGCGTACTCTGCTGCTTTGCTCACCGGCCAGCGCCGGGCCCGAAGCTCGTCCGTATCGATGGGCATTCCTTGCTCCCCGTTTCTCACACGCCTGGCGACCTGCCGATGATCCATCCGGGACGCCAGCCATCCCTTCGCGTCACGCTTTCAGCCCGCTCATGGCGATGCCGCGAATAAAGTACTGCGAGGCAAAGGCATACACGGCCATGATCGGCACTACCGAGAGCATCGATCCTGCGGCCCACAGCTCGTACCGCGTCCAGTAGAGGCTGCGCAACCCCGCTATGATGAGCGGGACCGTCTGCTTGTTCGGGCTGTTGAGGACGACCAGCGGCCACAGAAAGCTATCCCAGTTGTCCATAAAGCCGAAGGTAGCCAGGGCCGCCATTGGCGCCGAGGCCATCGGGATCACGATGGTGAAAAAGATCCTCGGCTCACCCGCCCCGTCGATCCGGGCCGCATCGATGATCTCCGTCGGGATGGTCTCCATGAACTGGCGCATCATGAACACACCGAATGTCGACCAGAACCCGGTCACAATGATGCCGCCCAGCTGGTTAACGAGGCCGAGTCTGGCGACTGTGAGATACAGTGGCACAAGCACGACGGCAAAGGGCACCATCATGGTGGACAGGAGGATTGTGAAAAGCTGCTCCTTGCCCCAGAAGCGGTACTTGGCAAACACGAAACCGAGAGCCGAAGAGGTGAGCACCATCACCACCGTTACCGAGATGGCAGCCACGACGCTGTTCTTGAAGGCCACCGGAAAGTTGACCCGCAAGATGATGTCCTGGTAGTTCTTGAGCGTCCACACCTGTGGGAAAAAGCTGCGTGAGGTGACCAGCTCCTTGTAGTTCCTGAACGACGCCATGAACATCCACAGGAATGGCACTATGGATGAACAGCAGCACAGGATGAGGGCTACATGGGGCCCGATTTGGGCAAGCGTCGTGCTCAGAGGTCGGCGGCGCCTGCCGGGGCGAGCGCTGGCTACTTCCATCGCACCTACCCTCCACCCGTCAATATGACCACTGGGGCCGCAGCAGCTTTAGCTGCAGGACCGTGATGACCAGGATAACGGCAAACTGCAGCAGCGCAGCCGCGGTAGCAATCCCAAACCGCATTTGCTGGAATGCTTCCTTGTAGATGAACATATTGTAGGTGTAGGTCGCAGTTCCCGGCCCACCCTCCGTGAGGACAAACGGCGCGGTGAACTCCTGCAGGCACCCGATCGCCAGAAGGACCGTAATGAGCAGCAGGGTATGGCCGAGGAGCGGCAGCGTGATGTGCCGGAAGCGCTGCCACTCGTTAACACCATCGACCAACGCCGCATCGTATATCTCGGCAGGGATGTTCAGAATCCCGGCGGTGAGAATCACAACGTGGAAGCCCAACCCCTTCCACGTGCCAATCAGCACGCAGGTCAGCAGTGCCGTCCTGGTATCGGAAAGCCACCGCGGTTGCGGCAGACTGAGCATGGCCAGGAGCCGGTTCACCTGGCCGATCTCGGGATCGAGAATCATCCGGAACAAGAGGGAAACGGCCACCAGCGAGACTACCACGGGCAGAAAGATGACTGCCTGGTAGAGGTTCCGCCCCCGGCTCACATTGGCCAGACACACGGAGACAAACAGGCTCAGGGGCAGCATGAGCGTGAAAGCCAGGACTGCCCAGGTGACGGTGTTCTTGGCCGAAATCCGGAGGAGCTGGTCTCCGAGGACGAAGCGAAAGTTGTCGAACCCCACCCAGGGGCTGTGCGCCGGGTCCACTATCTTGTAGTATCGAAACGCCATGGGAAACGCCTGCAGGATGGGTCCAAAGCTAAAGACGGCGTACCAGATCAGGGACGGCACGAGCACTGCGAGGCCGAACCAGAACTGGGGCTTGTGCAGCGCCTTCTGCACCGCTCTCCTGATCCGGGCAAGCGCGATAGCCCCACCGCTCCGCCACGGTTCCGCTCGCGGGATGTCCACCACACCTGCCACCAGGCGCTCCTTGTCGGCCACCGACCTGCTCCTTTCAGACAGCCCGGAGGTTCCGTGCATCTGCACGGAACCTCCGGCATGAGAAGGAGGGCTGAGGCGGTGTCACCTCCTGCCCCATCCCGCTACTTCTTCTCGTACTGCTTCATGTCCTCAAGCCACTGCTTGCGCTGAGCCTCGCAACGCTGCTGAATCCCCTTGCAAGCCTCGGCGGCCGTCATCTCCTTCATCCTTACCTTCGAGGCGAACTCGCCCACAACGTCGGCGACCTCTCCCATGTATCCCGCCGCCTCTCCATAGTAGCGAGCCAGGGGCAGCAGATGCTTCTGCAGGATCTCGCCGAACCTGCGCTGCGGCCAGTCGGGATCCTGATTGGGCCAGTGATCGTACTTGCCGATCAGGCTCTTCCAGGCGATGCAGGGCTGGCCATCGTAGATCGTGCAGTAGCCCTTCTGGCCTTCCTCGGTAGCCATGAACCTCAGGAACGCGACTGCGATATCTGGATTCTTGGCCGCCTTGGGAGCCACAAAGCCCCAGCCCGCCTCTGAGACGGAGAGCGGAGGCTTGTCGCCGACGACCTTGGGCACGCCTGCAATCTCAAAGTGGTAGCCCAGCGCACTTGCCTGTGTGCTGACCGCCGCGTTGCCCCGGGCGAGGGCAACCTTGCCGGCCAACGCTGCGTCTACGTGGGACTGGTCCAGCTCGGTCTCGATTCCCAGCCTGACCGGCGTCTCGGCAAAGTACTGCATGGCCACCACGCCCTCTTCCGTGTCTATGTTGAACTTTTCGTTCGCGAGGTCCCACCAGTCGGTGCCCCGCGCGTCGAGGAGAGAGCGCACGATGCTCAGATAGGTCGGGCCATCCCATCCCTTGCTGCTCAGCCCCCAGCGGACGACCTTGCCGCCTTCTTCGATCTGGAGTGCCCTGGCGAGCTCGAACATCTCGTCGTGGCTGTCCCACCAGATGGTGCCATCCGTGGGAGGATACTTGTCGGCAAGGCCCAGGTTCTCGACATCCTCAACCGGGACGTTGACCACGTTCCCCAGGCCGCCCCCCTCCGTAGGCACGCCGTAGATCTCGCCTTTCCAGCTGTAGGCCTGCCGGGCATCGTCGAACAGCACGTCCTCGGGTCTGATGCCATTGGCGTTGTAGACCACATCGGACAGCGGCAGCAGCACATCCTGGATGAACAGGGGCATGCAAGACATCCCCATGATGCAGACCACATCGGGTTGCGTCCCGGCAGCCAGGGCCGCAATCAGTTTGGCTTCGATCGGCCAGTCCTGTGGCTCCACCGCCAGGATGGCCCCGGTCTGTTGCCTGAACATGGTCGCCAGGCGAACGTAGGTGGCCACGTGAGGGTCATACTGCAAGCCCCACAGCACGCCCGTCTTGCCCTCCAGGCCCTGGCCTGTCGTCACTTGGGCTGGTGCCTTTGTCGGCTCGGCAGGGGCCTGGGTAGCCTTGCTCGGAGCCTGTGTGGGAGGCGCCTGAGTGGGCTGTGCACCCGGTGCACAGGACGCGAGGAGCCCGGCTCCCAGGGCCGAGACCGCAAGCTCGAGGAATGTACGTCTGCTGACTCGGGTCATGTCCTCCTATCCTCCTCTTCTCTATGGCTGCAAGGATATCTCCGACAGCTCTACCTTCACGGCTCCCGTCGACTCGCCCATCCCCCGTGATGACCAACGCCCTGGATTGCCTCCTTTCTGCTCTTGACAATGCCCCCATCTGCCACTAAGATGGAGCTTACACCCTCATTATAAGGGCGATTTCCCGCCATTCGCGACAATCCGGCGCCAGCTTGGCGCCAACCGCGGCTGTGAGGGTCTGAGCGGACCCTCAGGAGACCCGGGATGCCCAACCAGAATCAGTTCCGAAACGACCTCAGAGACGCCCTGGCCCATCTGCACGATCCCGCATACCTGGAATCGCATCCCCTGGCCAGGCAACTCGTTGGTCCCGACCTGCCGAGGTCCCAATCCCGCGGCCAGGCCCTGCGGGCTCTGCTGAAAGAGGCCATCGAGACCTTGCGTCCTTCCGATCACGTGCCCTCCCACATGCCAGAGTGGCGGAGCTACCGTGCTCTGTACTATCGCTACATCAAGGGAATGGGTTTCCTCCATCTGCAGGAAGAGCTTGGGCTCAGCCGGCGGCAGCTGCAACGCGAAGAGCGCAAGGGGATCGACGCGATGGCGGCCATCCTCCGGCAGCGCCGGATATCGGACGACGCGACGCCCGGTGGTGAGGCTCCCAGGGAGCCCGGTGAGACGCAGCCCCTCCTGCAACATCTTGAGGGCTGGAAGGTGGAGCGGCGGGCGTGTCCCCTCCAGGGCCTGATCGAGGACGTCCGGTGGATGCTGGAGCCGATGGTACAGCGTTTTCGCACCGAGATCGAGGTGTTCGCCTCCCCTCGCGTAGTACAGGTTCTCGTGGACCCCACACTGACTCGCCAGGCGTTGCTCCGGGTGATGCGCCTGCTGATCCGCAGCCTCGGCCAGGGCAAGATCGAGTTGCACGTCATCGATGCCGGGCAGATGGTGAAACTCGTCCTCAGCTGCCCCCTGCCTCGTCTGGATCATGTCGACGAGGATTGGCGACTCGCTGCGCTGCTGATGGGGAAGCAGGGAGGGGAGCTGCGGTTTGAAGCCAACAGCGCGAGCGAGTCCCGGATCACGCTTGAGCTACCGCGCGTCAGCCGTGCCCGGGTGCTGGTGGTCGATGACGTCGACGCTGCCCAGACCCTGTTCGAGCGCTACCTCACACCGCACAACTATGAGGTGATAGGCGCCAGGAGCGCGAGTGAGGCCCTGCGCCTTGCCATCGACACCAAACCCGATGCGATCATCCTCGATGTCATGATGGCGACGGTGGACGGATGGCAGGCGCTCCGTGATCTGCGCAGCCGCTCTTCGACTGCAGAGATCCCGGTAGTTGTCTGCTCGGTGCTCGACGAGCCCGAGCTCGCGCTCTCGTTGGGTGCACAGGCCTTTGTCAGGAAACCTGTCCGGCGACTGGAGCTGCTGACAACGCTGGAGCAGGTGTTGGGACCCCGTGGCCGGGAGGATGAGCGCTGAGAAGCACCCGAAGACAGGCCAACAGCTCGCTGCAAGAGTATGCCTTGCCCCGCCACAGAGTCAGCATCCGGCCCCCCTCGATCATGTCCAGGTGATCACGCCCTGTCACCACGATCACCGGAGTGCGCGCCAGGAGCTGGCTCTTGCGCATTGTCTGCAGGACGGTCTGACCGTCAACGTCGGCCAGGACCAGGTCCAGCAGGACCAGGTCGGGTGGCTCTCGGAACATACGGTTGAGCGCCTCCTGACCGCCAAAGCACTTGACCGTCCGCCATCCTCTGCCCGCAGACTCGAGCATCCTGCTCAGCAACTCGGCCACCTGCAGGTCGTCGTCCACGATGAGGACCGTCTCGACTGGGGCGCGAAGCCGGCCGATAGCCTCGAGCAGTCTCTCTCTGGTCACAGGCTTGAGCAGGAACTCGTGCACGTGCAACGGCTGGGGCCGGGTAAAGCTATCATGCAGAGCCAGAGCAATGATGGGAATGTCGGATGGCGCATGGGAAGACCAGGTCTGAAGTAGAGCAGAGGCGTCGCCATCACCGCTGTTGATCACCAGCCCGGCTGGTCGGTACTGCTCCGCCAGGCGAGGCAAGTCCTGCGGTCGGGAGACCTCCATCACTGCGAAGCCCTCGAGGCGGCGCAGTGCCGCCCTCTGCAGCGAGTCCACACCCGCCACCAGGAGCAAGGGCAGGCCGGGTGTTCTCGGAGGGCCTGCCCTGCCCGGAGTTCTGAGCAACCGCGGCTGTCTCGCACGAGCTTCTTTCGAGGGCACAGGAAGCGAGAAGTAGAACCTGGTTCCCTTGCCTGGCGTGCTCTCAAAATCCATGGTCCCGCCGTGCAGCTCGACAAACCGCTTGCTCAGGGCCAGCCCCAGGCCGGTGCCCTCGCTGCGCCTGCCCGGGCCGTCAGGGCGACCAAACTCCTCAAACACCTTGTGGCGTTCTTCCGGCGCAATGCCACTGCCGGTGTCGGCGACGCTCACCTGGACACTGTCACCAGTTCGCTTCACCGCAATGCTCACTCCACCCGCATCCGTGTGGCGGCTCGCATTGCTGAGGAGATTCAGCAGGACCTGCCGGATACGCAGAGGGTCAACGAGCAGCTCTGGCACATCATGCGCCACATCGATCTTGAGGTATAGCCCCTTCCGCTCGAACAGGCCACGCACTACCGACACGGCCTCCTCAATCACCTGCCGTATGTCGGTCTGCTGGAGCGACAGGCGCATCCGGCGCGCTTCCACGGCCGATAGATCAAGGACGTCATCAATCAGGGACGCGAGATGGCGGCTGCTGCGGTAGATCTGCTCGACGTCGCTGCGGAGGTTTGCCGGCCACGCCATATCCCCATAGGTCTCCGGATCGTTGGCCATGATCTCGCTGAAACCTATGATAAGGTTCAGCGGGGTACGCAGCTCGTGACTGATGGTCTGGATGAACTGCTGCTTGGCCTGTCGTGCTTCCTCGGCCTCATCGCGGGCGAGGGCCAGCAGGTAATTGTTGCGCTCGAGCCTGTACTGCGCCTCATCGAGCGCCTTGAGGGTCTGGCTCAGCTGCCCCTGGCGCTCACGCGCCAGCGCCTCGTTTTTGCGGGCCCGCTGGTATGCGTCCCACACCCAGGTCAGGGCGGTATCCAGGGCCCGAGAGGAAGCCCACGTCACGAGAGCAACAGCTCCGATGGTCAGCCCGAGGCGAAAAGTCTCGGCCGAGGCGGTTGGCGTTCCCATGCGTGAGGATTGCAGCAGCGCCAAGAGGGCCAGCACGAAGCAGGATAGAAAAGCCTTGCCATCGAGGGCGGCACCCGCCAGCACAAAGGGAATGACGCAGAGATACACAAGGCCTGGGGGCCCAAAGCCAAAGGTGCAGCAGGCGATCGCGCACATCACCGCGCCCACCAACACCCGAACGGCCAACAGAGGGCGCGTGTGCCTCAACGAGTAGCTCGCGATCGCTCCCGCCCACAGCACTGCGCCCCCCAGCCATGCCAGCCCCAGCGGCGTCCCATCATAGGGAGGCGCCACTCTCAACATGTAGAGCATCCAGCAGAGCCAGAGGTGGGCCACAGCAAAGGCGCCGACCGCCACGGTGCTGACCAGGTCCTGCCTCAAGTCATCCAGGTAGGTGTGAGGGCCGCCTCTGGCGCCTTTTCCCGCTTGCACCATTGTGCATTCCATGCGCCTCCTCCTTGCCTGGCTCAGGGGCGGACAGGCCGCTTTAACCGCCGCCCCTCGGCCCTTGCCGAAGGGTACCTCATCCCCCTTCCCCTCCGCCGAGGCGGCGGGGAAGGGGGCGTCTTATGTTGTGGAGGGGGTGTTCGCGGGCGG
>DYEI01000034.1 GCA_020725765.1 Anaerolinea sp.
GAAACCGCCCATCTGTCATCACCCCTCCCCCAGGCAGGCGCCGGGCGCCTGCCTGGGGAAGCGGGAGACATCCCCGCAGAAGTGCCCCTCCGGGCCAGGAGAGACCGCCGATGGGGGCGCAGGCCAACGCCCTGCACAGAAGGCAGCAGAGAGACCGGGCCCGGACTGCCGCGGTGCGAAGGGCGCCCAGCAGGCCAGCCCTACACCATGAACGCCCCGCCGTTGACGTTGAGCGTCTCCCCGGTGATGAAGGAGGCGGCAGGAGAGGCCAGGTACACGATGGCCGAAGCGACCTCCGCCGGGCACCCAAGCCGACCCATCGGGATACTCCTGCGGATGAACTCGCGTTCCTCAGCGGACCAGAGATCCGTCATCGGCGTGCTGACACTGCCGGGCGCCACACAGTTCACCCGGACACCCTTGCCGGCAAGCTGGCTGGCCAGACACATGGTCAGCCCAATCACCCCCGCCTTGGAGGCCACATAGCTCACGGCGGCAAGCTGCGACCTGGTGCGCCCGGAGATGGAGGAGATGTTGACGATGGCGCCGGAGCCGCGCTCGAGCATGCAGGGTATGACCGCCTTGCAGAAGAGAAAGGTTCCTTTTAGGTTGACCGCGAGCACCCGGTCCCAGTCCGCCTCGCTGACCTGGTCGATGGTGCCGGACTGGTAGATCCCGGCCGAGTTGACCAGGATGTCGATCCGCCCGAACCGCTCGCGAACGGCTCTGACCGTTCGCTCGACCTGCTCGGCTGCCGTGACGTCCACACCGCAATCGAGCGCCTCGGCTCCGAGGGCGATGACCTCGCCTGCGACGCGGCCTGCCGCTTCGGCGCTCAGATCGGCCACGGCGACGCGCACGCCGCGCCGGGCCAGCTCCAGGCACGTCGCCCGGCCGATCCCGCTGCCGCCCCCGGTGACAATGGCCACCTGGCCCTGCATCTCAGCATCCATCGGGTTCCTCCCTCTCCCAGCCCATGGCCCGCAACCGGATACGCGTCGCGTCCTCGATCGCCTCGGCCAGCCGCTCCCATCCCGCCGGCGTCATGGCCCGGAAGATCAGGGGGCGCAGGCTCCGGTACGGCAGGAACATAAAGCGGCGGAAGAGCTCGGCCTCCGGGTCGGGCCGCGCCAGATCGGTCGTTGCCACCAGCTCGGCTGCCAGGCGAAAGAGCGCCGCCCCGTAGCTGGCAGCCCCCTGCACCAGTGCAAGCGCGTCGGCGCCGTGCTGGCGAGGCAGGTGCTCCTGCCCCGCCGGAGTCGAGAGCAGCCGCCCGGCCTCGTCGGGCGATCGGCCGACGAGGCTTGTCGCATAGATCGTTCCGAGTAGCCGGGCCGCCTCCACGGTGCGCCGCCAGGCTTCCACAAAGGCCTCCTGCTCCGCGGGCTCCGGTGAGCGGGCCAGAACCTGCCACAGGACCTCCTGATAGACGTCGGCGACCTTGAGCTGCACCCGTCCGTCCGTCGCTTCGGCGAGGACGGCGTCGACGCCCGGGCCCTTGCCCGTGGCTGCCCGCACCCCGTCGGCCGAGTGGACGGAGAGTACCGCCCCACGCTCCGCCAGGATGGAGGCGCAGGCATTGGTCTGCGTCCAGAGGTCCTCCAGCCTCCCCTCATAGTCGTGCCGCTTGGTGAACCCGATGTTGGGTCCGGCCGAGGTCACGGCACCGGCCGGCAGGCCCATCACCTCCTCCAGCAGCACCAGGTAGAAGAGCAGCTCCCGCGGGGGCGTGGGCGCTGGCGTCTCGTCCAGGGAGAGCTCATAGTCAAAGGGCTCCTCGCCACGGAGGTGCGCCACATAGTCGTACAGGTCCCGGTGCACTGCGGCAGCCCACCAGTACCGGTGCCCGAGGCGCAGGGTCTCCGCCTCGTCGAACTCGAACTCAAAGCCGGGGCGGCCCGGCAGGAGATTGGGCACCCGGAAGCAGCGCCCACGAAAGGCCGCCAGCAGCCGTCGACGCTCCGCGGGTGTGAGGGTCACGGGGAAGCCGAAGAGCTGGCTCGTATCGACCGTGAACCGGGTATAGTCGCGGGCCTCCTCGATGGCCAGCCGGTTCAGGGCGAGGGAGCGGGCGAGTGACTCCTCGTCGGTACCGGTGACAATGGCGTGGTCCGCATCGGCACCGATAGGAAGCGGCGCGGCGTAGCCCCCAAGGCAGGCGAAGGCAAAGAGGCCCGCCCTCAGCAGCTCCTCGGGCCCATAGCCGCCGGTATGGCCCATGCCCGCATGCTCCGTCGGGTCGGCCCGGCGCGGGATCAACTCGCGCACGATGGACTGCTGGATGAACCAGAAGGGCACGCGGCTGCGGCGCAGGGCGCGGTAGATGCCATCCCAGCCTCCCAGGGAGCCCTGAAAGGCGAGCAATGGCCCATCCGCGGCCGAGATCACGATGCGGTTGCCGGCCCCGAACCCGACGGGATGGCCCGTGCGGTTCAGGGGTACGAGGCGCGGTGAGGGGGCGAGGTGCCGCTCCCAGGCCAGCATGTTGGCATAGGTCGCCGGGTAAGCGACCCATTCCCCCAGCGCTTCGCCGCCCTCGAGGCCGGCCTGCGCCAGCGCCGCCGGATCGCCCGCGGCCAGGATCAGGTCGCGGCCTCCCAGACGGCCGGTGCACAGGCGGAGCCCCTCACGCTCCAGGAGGGATTGGGGAAAGACGATCAGGTCGGACATGGCACCTCCGACAGACGGCTGGCGTCGAGGCTAGCTACACAGTGGACGAACCCATCTCCCCTCCAGGTATGCCAGGCTCTCCGCGAACAGCCTCTCCCCCGGCGCAAGCTCGGCGGCCCGCCAGACGTCGGTGAGGGCGTCGGCGTTGGATGGGTCCTGCAGATACCTCGCCCAGCCCCGGAGGAAGCAGGCTCCGGCGAGGCCCGGCCTGGCCTCCAGGGCGCTGGCCGTGGCCCGCGCGAGCCACTCGGCAAGGCTCGCCTCATAGCCCTCGGCCAGGGTGCTACGCACGAGGGGAGTGTCGGGCCGCCAGATCTCGTCCGGCGTGAGCGGGCGCATGAGCGCCAGGGCACCCTCATAGTCGCCGCAGAGGACCCGGGCGAGCAGGGGGGAGCCGCCCTGCTGAACCTGCCGCCGGAGTGCCTCAGCGTGCAGGCTGCGGTCGTGGTCGTCCAAGTCAGGGAAGGCCATGTTGTCGGTGCTGTTGCTGTGGTCGGCGACGATCAAGAAGAGCCTCTTGACGATGAGCGTGGGAGGATGGAGCGCGCCCCACCAGCCCCCGACGTCTGTACAGAAGGAGGACCGAAAGCCAATCCATGTGCATGTATCATACCTCAAATGGGCCAGACTCGCTACTCCACCCGCCCCCCTTCCCACAGATTCGGTTCCACCTTTTGTTGGCGGGCAGGCCACCGAATGAATTCGGGGCTAGGGGGCCTTCCGGGGCTCCCCACGGGCTGTCGGCTTCGCCGCAGCCCGTGGGGAGCCCCGTCGGGCTGCCTACTGGCAGCCCGACGGCCAACCGTCGACCGTCGTCGGCGGGGAACGGGCCCCTTCCGCGAAGGCGGACGGTTGGCGCCGGAGGTGCCTCCAGCGCGCGAAGCGCGCGCAACGCGACTTCAGTCGCCAGCCTCGCTGGAGCGCGGGCGGCGCAGAGCACTCCCACAAGCCCCCATTGCGCCAACACAAGAGATAGAACCGAGCCTTCCCACACCCCCACTTGGAGCACCTTGCAGAACCAGCTATAATGCAGAGAGGGCCTAACGCTCTAGTGCGGGCAACCCCGAACTCCCACGGCAGCACGAGCATTCTATGTTGTCCGCTCTTACTGTCCTGCAAGGACATCAGCGCGGTCGTCGCAAGCGTCGTCTTCCAGGAGGGCGCCATGGACTTTGGCGAAGCCGAAGCGCGTTTCCGCCAGCTTGAGCGTCAGCTACGCATGCGCCGCATCACACCGGAGGCGTACCGTGCAGCCCTGAACGCCATCCGCGTCACCGACGCCCGGGGTCGGTTATGGATGATCCAGGAGCGCACGGGCCGTTGGCACGTCTATGAGGACGGGCGCTGGATGCCCGCTATGCCGCCTCGGTCTGGAGCCCAGCGTCTGGTAGCAGACACGCTGCAACCGGCGATACCCAGGCCCGAACCCGCATCCTCGTCAGGGCCCGCCCAGGTGCCTCCGGAAGACAGGCCGCCCGCCAAGCCTTGGGAGGGCCTGCTCCTGTTCGGTGGGCTCGCCTTGCTGGCTTTGACACTCGTCTGCGTGGCCGGCGTATGGCTGGGGCGAGGGCTCTTCGCTCGCCAGCCGGGCTCGACGGCAACCCTCGGCGCCCGTGGTGCCGTCCTCGAGTGCGAGGGCCTGCGCATCAGCTTCGGCCCGGGCGCGCTGCCCGAGGGCGCGCAGGTCAGCGCCCGCGTCGTGGCCAGCGCCGCTGCCGTGGCCGAGGCGCAGAGGAGTCACCCCGGTGGCTGGCTCGTGGCGGTGGGGCCGGTGTACGAGGTCAGCCTGCCGCAGGGGGTGCCGCTGCAGGCGATGGTGGAGGTCACTCTGCCCTACGACCCCTCCCTCCTCGGCGACGCCGACCCCCAGCAGATCAGCGGCGCTCTCTGGAACGGCGAGTGGTGGGAGCGGCGTCCCTCGACGGTAGACACGGCTCAGCACACCGTCACCTTTGTGGCCGATCACTTCAGCCAGGTGGCGGCGGTCTATGAGCGCATGTACGAGACCAGCGCCGCCTTCACGGCCGGGCACTTTATCATCCACTACGCTACAGACGGCCCCGAGGCGCCGCTGAACAACAGCCAGTACATTGCGCACGAGCACGTGCCTGGCCAGGAAACACCGGGCTATGTGAGCCTGCCCAACAGAGAGGCGCCCGCCTACGTGGTGGACCTCTACACCTACCTGGAGGAGGCCTACCGGCGCATCGCCGACATGGGCTATGCTATGCCCCCCGATAGCGGTCTGCCCCTCGAAGTCTACATCCGCGACCTGCACAGCCCGGGCATTCTCCAGTCGCTGGGCCTCGTGGGGCCGAAGCAGCTCGACGGCGCCACAGGGGCCTGGGGGCCGATCTATATCGACAATGAGTTGCGCGACTGCAGCGGTAGCCTGCGCGACCCTCAGGAGGTTTGGCGCAAACTCAAATCTACCGCGGCCCACGAGCTCTTCCATGTCGTACAGTGCTACAACCCCAGTTTCCCCACCTGGTTCTATGAGGCCAGCGCGGTCTATATGGAGTGGCGCCTCTTCGGGAATGAACTGCCCGAGGTCGTGCCCCAGGACCACATCAACCCCCGCGCCGCCTTTCTCTACAACGGCCTCTGGCGTGGCACGGTCAATGACCACTATGCCAAGGCGGCGCTGCTGATCTACCTCCAGGACAGGTATGGCGGCTGCGGCGACATCCTAAAAGACGGCATCTATCCCCAGGGCGGTTCGAGCTATGGCATCTACGTGGCTGGCCTCAAAAGCGCCGACATGGGAGAGGTCTTCCTCAAGGCTGCGCAGAAATGCGGCGGCTTTCGAGGCACCTGGGCCGACCTGCTGGCCGAGTTCGCCCGCTGTTACTATGTGGAGTGGGAGCAGTGGCCGACCGCCGAAAAGCTGCTCAGCGGCAACCGGAGTGCGCCGCTGGTGCAGAACAGCCTCACGACCACCGGCTACCGAGAGGAAGCTTTTCAGTGGAAGCTGCGAGAGGGTGGGGGCGGCTGCCACACCTTCCCGAAATACACCTGGCGCGACGGCTCGGCAGCCATGTGGCGCATAATAGTAACATCGGCCAGCGTACCAGTATCGACGTTGGTGTTGGAGGCCGACACGCCGAATGAGGCGGGCGCCCCCCAGCACTGGGCCTACCCCTTCCACCATATACCCGACATCAGCGAGGTTCGGGGAGCCGCCGTCGGGCCGACGCGCTTCCACGGCGACCGGCCCACCCTGGCCTTCAAGGAGTTCGGGTCGCGGAAGGCAGGAGGCAAGGTGTTCGAGGTGGACCTCGTCGGGGTCGACGACTCTGTGGGTCTCTTTGGCGCCACGAGCACCTTGCGCGCCTACTTGCTGCCTGCGCCGAAGGCGGTGCATAGTGAATGGGTGCAGGTTACGGAGGGGGGCAGGCAGGTGCAAAAGCTGCGCGTCAAGTGGCAGGACGACGTGGCCTGGCTGCCCATAGGGGTGCCCAATCTGGCGCATGTGGTCTACGCCTCCGCCGACCCAGCGGCTCCGCTGCGCAAGAGGCTGGGCTACGTGCTCCTGGGGCAAGGCGATAGCCTCGACATCGTGCCGCCGGACGGCGCCAGCGTGGTAGCGGTGGTGCTCGCGGACAGCTATGGCAACCAGGGACCGCCGGCTGTGGCCAACCTGGCCGCCCTACCCACGCTTGCCGGCGACGACGCCGCCCTGGAGGCTCTGAAGGGGGCATTGCAGCGCCTCGGATACGGCTACGAGATGTGGCAGTCAGGCATGGACACGTCGGGCACGGTGCAACAGTACTATCGCAGCGCCAAGCCCGCGGGATGGAGCTATGCCCTGTACACCGTGCTCCAGGACACCGGAGCGTTGAAACAGACCGAGCGCTTTACCCTCCGCATCACGACCGGTACGACTGCGGAGTTGGATCGCGAGTTCCAGGATGCCCTCAAGCTCGAGGGTAGCACCGAGACGACGTACCGGGGCTATCCTGCGATGAGCCTGGAGTGTGGCTACAGCCAGGGCCAGACCAGATGGGTAGCCAGTTCCCAACGCTATCTGATGGTGCGGGCCGGCGATGTGCTGCTGTCGGTGGTCATCTCGCACGACTGCGAGAGCGCCTACGATGGCACCAGCGGCACGCTTCCGCAGTGCCAGCCAGAGGCGGTGGAGCCCGCACGCCTGCAGAGCGCGATGGACGCCTTGCTCGATGAGGCCAAGCGGTTGGGGCTGATCGCCCCTTGACGCGTGTGACCGGGGCATGGCGGCAGTATGCGTCACTGTTCAGTCTCGCTTTCGGACAGCACAGGCTGCGGCGCGTTGCCCCACCCCGCTCCTTGCGTTTGGCCTTTGCGGGGAACCCCCTACACGTAGCAGGGAAGACGCACAGCGGCTACTAATGTGACGCATGGATATTCTGCGGAATGCGGCGCAGAGGGCGCATGCAATCCACCGAATGAATTCGGGGCTACGGGGCCTTCGGGCTGCCCGCGGGCAGCCCGAAGGCCAACCGTCGACCTTCGTCGACGGGGAAC
>DYEI01000035.1 GCA_020725765.1 Anaerolinea sp.
CTGCCTGGGGGAGGGGTGATGACAGATGGGCGGTTTCGGGCGGTCGAGCGCGCCGCGGCGCGCTCGACCGCCCGAAACCGCCCAAGAAAGAGAGTTCCTCTCCCCCTGGCGGACGCGTTGCGTCCGCCAGGGGGAGGGGTCAGGGGTGGGGGCGGCTCCGCGAGATGCTGCGCAGGCCACGGGCGCCTACGCTGCCCCCCAGGCCACTTGTGGGTAATGCATAGCGCGGCGCGGGGCGGGGTTAGGGGCTTAACCCCGCTTTGCCCGCTGGGCAAAGCGGGGAATGCCCCAGGGGTGGGGGTCCCTCGATGGGCCATGTTCTCGCCCTACGACCGAAGAAGGCTGTCCGCCACTGACGGGGGATGGGGTAGGGTGTTCGGCGCGAAAACCGAGATGGGGGTGGTTCTGCGCAAGCGCTGGTGGGTGGCAGGGGCCGCCCTCTGACCCCCTACCGCCCGAGGGCATCTACCCCCACAGGTCGTCGCCCTCCGCCGGGGCCTGTCCAGGAAGGGCAGGTCGTCTACGCGGGATAGGCCCCTGGCGTCGGGATGCCGGTCAGCACCTCCACGAGCTGCAGGTACAGCTCACGCGGCGTTCCGGGGATGGCGCCGCCGCGCTCATGGAGCAACTGCAGGCCGTAGGTGATCTCATCGGCCTCCGGTCCGGAGATGCGGCGACGGCGGTGAAACGCCGCCTTCTGCGACCTCTTGAGCAGCTCTTCCCAGCTTGAGGGAAAGCCTCCGCGGTACAACTGCTCTATGTCCGCTGCCTCGAAGGCCAGCTTCCGGGTTGGCATGGTGCCTCCTCTCTTCTGCCCTGCAGAGGGACCGAAGGGATCGAGGCGCTCTGGGCGTTTCCTCGGGCCGCTACCCTCGCCTCTGGCGGCCGGCACGGCGCGCCACGACCCCGACCACCAGCCCGACGACGAAGCCGCCGATGTGCGCCCAGAACGCCACCCCGCCCGTCTGTACTGTTCGAACGCCCAAAGAGGCGATGCCGCTCAGGAACTGAAGGATGAACCACACCCCAAGGAAGACGATAGCATTCACCCGTGCGACCCAGATGATGAAGGGAAAGACCCACACCCGCACCTCCCGCCCCGGAAACAGCACGATATAGGCGCCAAGGACCGCCGCAATCGCTCCTGAGGCCCCGATGCTCGGCACAACACTCTGAGTGTTGATCAGCACCTGGCTCATGGTGGCGAGCACGCCCGCGCCCAGATAGAAGAGCGCGTAGAGGCCATGCCCAAAGGCGGCCTCGATGTTGTCCCCAAAGACCCACAGGAAGATCATGTTGCCGGCGATGTGCAGCCAGCCTCCGTGGATGAACAGCGAGGTGATCAGCGTGTAGAGGTCCTGTCCACGAGTGATCTCGGCCGGGATGGCACCGAAGGAGAACACAAAGCGCTCGAGATCGGGAAGGCTCAAGGTCAGCATGTACACGAAGACAAGGATGTTGGCGAGGACGATGGTCATGTTCACGTAGGGGGTTGGCGCACCGGGACGGTTCTCGTCGCCAATCGGGACGACCATCGCTGCTCCTTGCAGGCAGGGCTTGTGCCGGACAACAAGCAAGATGTGGGCCATGTGGTATGGGGAAAGCGGGCTGCGGCGGCAGCTTGCAGCCAACAGGCAAGCTCGTACAATCTGCCCATGCCCGGGCCTCGGGCATCTCTTACCTGACAGAGCAAACCGGAGCAGCCCTCATGGCTCAGGAACGTACACAGGTCGCCCCGCAGCGCGGGCCTTTCTGGGCAGGCGTCCGGGCGGCGCTGCCCCTGCTCCTCGGGATCACGCCGTATGGGATCGCCTTTGGCCTCCTGGGCCCGACGGTAGGGCTGAGCGCCACGGCGACCGTGGCCATGTCGGCGATCGTCTTCGCCGGCTCGTCACAGTTCGTTGCGCTCGGGCTCCTGCAGAGCGGCACGGGCCACCTGTTCATCGTGCTCAGCACGCTGGTCGTGAACCTGCGCCACCTCCTGTACGCGGGCTCGATCGCCCCCTACTTCCGCCGACTGTCGCCGCCGCGCAAGGCGCTGGCGAGCTTTTTGCTGGCGGATGAGACCTATGCGCTGGCCATCGCCCACTTTCGGCGGCCGGGGGCGTCGCCTTCGGCCGAGTTCTACCTGGGGCTGGGCCTGACCGTCTACCTGGACTGGGTGCTCAGCACCGCGGCCGGCCTGGCGGTCGGCGGGCTGGTACCGGACCCGACCGCCCTCGGCCTCGATTTCGCCCTGCCGGCAACCTTCATCGGCCTGGTCGTGCCACAGCTTCGGGACCGGGCGGCCTGGGCGACGTGCGCGGTGTCGGCGGCCATCGCCCTCCTGGCGCGAGGGCTGCCGGGCCGGTTGGACATCCTGCTGGCGACCATCGTCGCAGCGACCGTTGGCTGGGGAGTTGAGACATGGCGCACGCGCTCCTGATTCTCGGCATGGCCGCCGTCACATTCCTCACGCGGGGGCTCCTCATCGCCATCCTCGGCCGTCGCCCGCTCCCCGCGGGGCTCAGCCGCTGGCTCAGGCACATCCCCGTTGCCGTGTTCACAGTCATTGCGGTGCAGGGGACGGTGGCCCCCGCCGGGGAGCTGCAACTCTCCCTCGGCAGCCCGTACATCTGGGGCGGCATCGCGGCCGTTGTCGTCGCCTGGCGCACGGGGAACGTCTTACTGACCATACTGGCGGGTCTGGCGGGGCTGTGGCTGGGGAGAGGGTGCCTGTAGCAGGGCGTCTTGTTGATGGAGGGGGTGGAGTTTGGCCTTTTGAGGTCCTCGCCCC
>DYEI01000372.1 GCA_020725765.1 Anaerolinea sp.
CCCGGCGCCTGCCTGGGGGAGGGGCAGGGGTGGGGGCATTGGCAGCAGCGCGGAAGAGCCTCCCGCCAGGGTGAACTGCACCCAAGGCTGCCGGGCCGCCCCCATCCGCCTCGCAACGCGCCAGCGAGTGGCGCCCGCACCAGGGCAATCAGGATCCGACCAGGCAGGATCCCCGGCCGGGGACGGCCGGGCTGCGGCTCGGAGCCGGCCGGAGGCCCCGCACGGGGGCAGTGCGAAGCCCGCTCGCCGGCGAGCGCCTCCGACAGGGCGCCTGGCCACGAATCTGCCTGCCGACTCTGGATGGACGTGCGCGCACCCTTCGGGCCCATCGAGTGTTTGCATTAGTTAGAGCAGGTGTCGTCCTGCGACGGAGGAGTCTCAGGCTCGTGTCCACTCCGGTGGAGCCGGGCCGAAAGGATGGGGGGATGAGCAGCACACCTGAGCATTGGGCCCCGCAGTCGGAGACCTACAACTTTGTCTCTTTTGCCAGCGACAGTGCCTACCGTGAGGCGAACCGTACGCTGGTCCGCCGGGCCTTTGCCTTTCTCCCCGATAGCTTTTTCCACGTCGACGTGGCGACGGGAACCGGGCTGGTACCCCAGGAGGTCTGCGCGCTGTGCCGCGAGCAGGGCAAGCGAGGGACGATCATCGGCGTCGACCCCGACCGCTTTGCCCTGGAGAATGCCCGCCGGAGCACGCAGCCCGCGCCGGGCTGCACCGTCGAGTTCGTGCAGGGCACAGGGCAGGACCTCGAGCGCCTGCTCGCCGGCAGGATCCCGGCGGAGGGCGTCGACTATGTGAGCATTCACGACGCCATCCACGAGATCCGCGGCGAGGATATCAAGCGCAGTGTCCTCGCGGCTATGGGGCGCATCCTCAAACCCGGCGGCGTGTTCACCTACAACAGCGCCTTCACGACTGCAGCACTGGAGGAGGCGGCGCTGGAGTGGGGCCGGCTGAAGGCCAAGGCCTTCGCCCTCGTCGGGGGCCGGCGCGACCGGCAGGTCGTGGCGCTCAAGGTCCACACCCCCGAGGAGTACGCCCGGATGATCGCGGAGGCGGGGCTGTCGGTGGTCCACGAAGCAAAACGCGTGGTCAGGATATCCCGCGCCGCCATGGAGGCCATCTGCCGCTATCCTGCTTTCATCGAGGGAGTCTTTGGGGATATGATCGGCCGGGAGCGGCTGTCGCTGGAGGAAAAGAGCCGGGCCCTGATCGAGGCGATCGCAAGCTTGGGGATCGTCGAGATGCCGCGGGTGTGGCACGAGATTCTGGCGCAGAAGGCGGGGTAGAGCCGAGGGCGTCGGGCTGCCTGGCGATGAGGAAGCTCTGCACCATGCAGAGGATTCCACGGAGTTGCGCGCCCAAGCGGCCCCTGGCTCGCGGTTTGACGAGCCCAAAATGCGCATTATATTGAGGCTCTGCCGCCAGCCGTTCACAAGAGGGCCGACCCATGATCGAGCTGCCCGAAGCCGTGGTCATCGCCCGGCAGGTCACCGACGTGCTCCGGGGCCGGCGCATTGCGGCCGCCGTCGCCAATTACTCCCCGCACAAGTTCGCCTGGTTCTCGGGCGATCCAGCCGGCTACGACGGCCTCCTCGCCGGCAAGAGCATCGGCGGAGCCACGGGCCGCGGCGCCTGCGTCGAGATCGAGGCGGAGGATATGCTTCTGGTGATCAGCGCGCCTCTGCGCTACCACGCGCCCGGCGAAAAGCTCCCCGCGAAGCATCAACTCCTGCTCCGGCTCGCCGATGGTAGCGCCGTCTCTTCCACCATCCAGATGTGGGGCGGGCTCTTCTGCTTTCGTCGGGGCGAGCAGGGGGCCTTTGCCGACTATTCCCTGGCCCTTGAGCGGCCCTCGCCCCTGTCGGACGGCTTTGACCGGGCCTACTTTGCCGGCCTCTTTGACGCCGAAGCAGCTCAGCTCTCGGCGAAGGCCTTCCTCGCCACCGGCCAGCGCATCCCCGGGCTGGGCAATGGCGTCCTGCAGGATATCCTCTGGACGGCCCGCGTCCATCCCAAGCGCAAGGTAGCCGGGCTCTCCGCCGCGGAGGCAGATTCCCTCTTCGAGGCCGTCAGGTCCGTCCCGCGCACCATGGTCGAGCAGGGCGGGCGGGACACGGAGCGCGACCTCTTCGGGCAGCCCGGCGGGTATCGCACCGTCCTGAGCAGGAACACGGCAGGCACGCCCTGCCCGGCCTGCGGCTCCCTCATCCGGAAGGAAGCCTACCTCGGCGGCAGCATCTACTACTGCCCCCGCTGCCAGGCGGTGTGAGGCCTCACCGTCGCAGCGGCACGTCGAGGGTGGGGAGTTAGGCGACTCGCTCGCCAGTCTCCTGCACGATGAGGTTGCGCCAGGCCAGAGATCCGCTATGGGAGGGGTGCAGTTCACCGTTGGGGCAGTTCGCACGTCGCCAGCCGTCACCAGCCCCTCCCCAAGCGGACGCCCTGGCGTCCGCTTGGGGAGGGGAGATACCTGAAGCGGGGTGTGGCGGCGGGGGCGCGCATAGCGCGCCCCCGCCGCCACACCCCGTAGAGAAAGGTCCTTCGAGTACGGGAGGAGCGGCGTAGCGACGACATACTGCCGCTCGCGGACAGCAAGAATCGCGAAATGGTCGGATGCGCACGAGTTAGCCTTGGTGCCGCACCGCGGAAGCTGGCCGGTGCCGGGCTCCCGTGCTAGAATAGTGGTTGCAGAGTTGCCACTATCGTCTCGTCCTAAGCAGGCATCGGTGCAGGTACTCCCGCAGGTCCAGAGCTGGAGCCTAGCCCGGAGGTGACCCATGGCCAGGATGCTGCCACCCCGCCTCCCGCCCGACCTGCCGAGCGAGGTGGGGGCCCGGCTCTTCGAAGTGATCCGCGAGGGGCCGGGCGGGGAGTGGAAGGCGCTCCACTCCCTCGGGCTTGCCGGGTACGATCGGAAGCCGTGGACAGAGGCAGATCTCGTGTTGGTCGGCCCTCGAGGTGTGTTCTGCCTCGAGGTGAAGGGCGGCCTGAGGGGTGGCGTCTATGGGTGCGCGTGACACGGCAACGGCAGAGGACCTCAACTATCTCCGCCGGGACTCCCTCCGCATGGTGCTGATCTCAATGGGCGTGGTCCTGTACCTCTGGTGCAATGTGCTGCTGCAACTCAGCAACATGTACACAGGGCCAAGCATCGGCTCGGTCATCTGGGGGCCGCTCTTTCTGGGAGCCGGGCTGGTGGTGGCCTGGATGGTCTGGAAGCACAATCTCGCCCTTGCCGGGGCAGTCGCCATCGCCGGGGTGGCGGCCGCGATCCTCTCCAGCATGTGGGTAAGCCGCTCGCAGGTCCTGCCCTACATGCTGGTGGTGGTCGTCAGTCTGGCAGGGCTGCTCTACGCCATACGGATTGTGGTCGCCGTGACTCTTTTGTGCAGCGCTTCAGTGGTGGCCATATGCTGGCTCCGTTGGGGCTGCTCACCTCTTTCGACCGAGGTGCTCTCGCCCGTCTTCCTGGTTGGTGTGGTCGGCATGCTATCGTTCCTCATGGTTCGGAACCTGTACCTTGCCCTTCACTGGGCGCTCGACCGGGCGATGGCTGCTCAGCGCAACGAGGAGGAGGCCCGGGCGCACCGGGGCGAGCTGGCCCGTACCCTGAAGGCCCTGAACGAGGCCTATCAGCGCCTGGAGTACATCAGCTATGACCTGGCCCGGGCGCGGGAGGTAGCGGAGGAGGCGCGGGCCAACAAGCAGCGCTTTGTGGCAACCGTCAGCCACGAGATGCGCACCCCCCTCAACGTCCTGGCGGCCCTGAGCGAGTTGATGTACTTTTCGCCAGAGCGCTACAGCGGGGCGAGGCTCTCGCCCGAGTTCCGCAGGGACGCCCGGGAGATCTACCGGAGCAGCCGCCACCTCGTCCGCCTCATAGATGACGTGCTGGACATGACGCGTATCGAGGCCGGGCAGATGAGGGTCGAGTTCCAGCCGGTCAGGTTGGGCGACATCGTGGCCGAGGCGCTGGACATGATCTGCCCCCTCGTGCGCGGCCGGGCAATCGCCCTCGAAGCGCAGGTGCCCCCGGATGTCCCGCCCGTGTGGATCGACAGAGCGCGGGTGCAGCAGGTGCTGCTCAACCTGCTTAATAACGCCCAGCGCTTTACTGAGCGTGGTAGCATCACTGTGCAGGTGGCCCAGGAGGGGGAGCACGTCAGGATAACGGTGGCCGACACAGGCATCGGCATACCCCCCGAGGCCCACGAGGAGATGTTCAAAGAGTTCTACCAGGTCGAAGGCTTTTCGGGGCGGGGTCAGGGCGGGCATGGGCTGGGCCTGGCCGTGTGCAAGCGCTTTGTGGAGATGCACGGCGGGCGTATCTGGGTGGAGAGCGATGGCGTGCCAGGGCATGGCACCCGGTTCAGCTTTACCCTCCCCCTCGCGCCGGCCCAAACCACGCAGGCCGCAGGTCTGCTGGAGAGCCCGAAACCGAAGAGGACGGCCTCGGGGCGTGGTCGCGTGCTGTTGGTTCTCGACCCCGACCCGGCCGTGGTCAGGGTGCTGGAGCAGGGGCTGCAGGAGTACCAGATCGTGCAGACCGGCACGGTGGAGGGGATTGCGGGCCGGGTGAAAGAGCTACACGCCCAGGCTATCCTGATCAACTCGGGGCCGGGTGCTCGCGTCGGGCCGCGCCTGAGGGAGCTGCGCCGGGAGCTCGGCCAGACCCGCGTTCCTATAGTGCTGTGTCCTCTGGTGGGGCTGCAGCAGCTGCGGCGGATGCTCGGGGTGGCCGACTATCTGGTCAAGCCGGTCATGCCCGAGGCGCTGTGGGCGCTGATGGATCGGCTGGGGGACGGGGTGCGCCGCGTGCTCGTCGTGGACGATGACCCGCAGATGGCGCGCGTCGTCTCGCGCGTGCTGGAGATGTCGGGGCGCAACTATGAGGTTCTGCGCGCCTGCGATGGTGAGGAGGCGCTGCGCAAGATGCGGTGGCGCCGGCCGGATGTCGTGCTGCTGGACCTCGTGATGCCCGTCAGGGATGGTTTTTCTGTCCTGGCCGAGATGCGCCGGGATGGCGCGCTGCAGGGCATTCCGGTTGCGGTCATCACGGCCCAGGAGCCGACGCCGGAGGACGAGCGCCGCATGGGCGGCCGGAGCCTGGTGGTCCATGCGCCGGGAGGGCTCTCCAATGAAGAAGCTGTCAGCTACCTGCGCGCCGTCCTCAGCGCCCGACACGCTGCTGCCGGCTAGACCCGTGGGGACTGGCATCGCACCGCGTGCGAGGAGCGGCGTCGCCCTGCAGGGCTCGCTCAGCCGGTGCCGAGGGGGACGGTGAGGGCCCTCAGCGCGTCCAGAAGGTCGCGCTGGGTTATGGGCTTTTGCAGATAGGCGGCAGCCCCCAACGCGTGTGCCAGTTGGGGGTCATCGAGCACCGAGCAGATGATCACCGGGATGGCACGGGTCTCGGGGTCCGCTTTCAGCGTCTGCAGAATCTCCCACCCATCCTGTGAGGGCATCATGATGTCGAGAGTGATGGCTGCGGGGCGCAGCTCGCGGGCCAACCTGACAGCGTCGGCGGCATTCCGTGCCCCAATGACCTTGTAGCCGTGACCGGCGACGAACCCCTCAAAGGCGACGATGATGCCCTCGTTGTCGTCGATCACCAAGAGGACCCGCGGAGCGCTGACCGGGAGGTCGAACGCGTAGATGTGCTCCTGCCTCCTCAGGGTGGCCTCCTGCCAGTGGCCCCCCATCATCTCGACGAGGCGTCGCACGAGGCCCAGCTCCGGCTCTGCTGCGACGGTCCCTCCGGGGCCGGGGGTTGGGCCTGAGACCGTACAGCGAAACTGAACGGTCAGGCGGTCCCTCTCGCCTCGGGCGCAGACGTGCACCCGTCGCACGCCCTCGCGAGAGAAGAGGTCGCTGAGGGCGCGGAGCAGCACCTGGCGCAGGAGGGTTCGGCTGCCGTACATGGAGGGTAGGGGCTGGTCGAGGTCGCAGTCTACCGTCACACCGCGCTGCTCGGCCACGGGGCGCATCACGGCGAGGACGCCGCGAACGGTCTCGGCGGGGTCCACCGCCTCGCGCTGGCCAAGGACGCGCGAGGCCTCGCTATCCAGGAGGCCCGAGGGGCGGGCGGGGGAGAGGACGTCGCGCTCGAGCCTTTCCCGAAGGGTCGAGGCCAGAAGGGTGATAGCCTTCTGCTGCTCACGGAAGAACTGGCTCCGGCTGCAGCCCATGTCGCGCATGATCTCTGGGAGGGGCCGCTCATCCACGTAGCGGTGGACGAGGAGCGTGTAGAACCGGGCGCGCGACGTATCTGCGGGGCTTGTGCCGGGAGGGTTGAGCTCCTCGATGGCCTCCAGCAGCAGGCGATTGAAGCGATGGGCGCGCCTCAGGCCTTCCTCCTCCGCATTGGGCCAGTACTGTATGGCCAGGGGGTGCTTCTGGAGGTAGGGGTAGTCATAGAGATGGTGAAGAGCGTCTCGGAGTTGCTGCTCGAACTCGTCTTGTTTGCTCATATGTGGCCGGGGTCGCCTTCGGCGACGGTGCGACGCCCTGGGCGGCTGCGCCAACCTTCCCTCCCGGGATTGTGCCACAGGTCAGTGTGGAGGGCAAATGGCGGTGGTACAGTGACTGTTCAGACTCGCATCCTGGCAGTGCCGGCTGCCACCTGTAGCCCCCATCCCCGCGCCCTTCCCTCGAGAGCAAATCTGGCTCGCCTGTACTCGTGGGCCGTCAGTCTGGCTACCCATCTGCTCCAGCACCTCGAATCTGGGACGGCCCTGGGACTGGGCTGAGACTTTTTGCTGGAGCCCGAAAGGTGTTTTCGGATAGAATGGACAGGGCGAGGAACGCGCGCTGCGCGCAGCCTTGGAGTCCATACCCCGTCCGCTCGGGGGCCGTGGGGGCGGGGTTGGGCGAGCAGGTGCGGACTGCGCGCCCGCCTCGATGGTCTAAGCGGTGGATGGGGCAGAAGTGGCCGTAAACACTTCAGGAGGGACAAGATGGGTCAGCAGAGACTCAGTCGGCGCAGCCTTCTGCGCATGAGCGGCCTGGCAGCCGCCGGTGCGCTGTTTGCGGGGTGTGCCGGCCCGGCGCCGACGCCGCAGGTCGTCCGGGAGACCATAGAGGTCGTCAAGCGGGAGACCGTGGTGGTCGAGGTCGAGAAGCCGACCGAGGTGAAGGAGCCCGTCGAGCTCCGCATTGCCTGGTGGGGCGGCCAGAGCCGCGCCAACAAGACCATCGCGGTCATCCAGATGTTCCAGGATATGTATCCCTGGATCAAGGTCCTCTACGAGTTCACCGGATGGGATGATCACTGGACTCGCATGGGCACACAGGCCGCCGGGGGCAACCTGCCGGACGTGATGCAACACGACTATGAGCGCATCAGGCAGTGGGTGAAGGATGGCCTTCTCATCCCGCTTGACCCTTACGCAGACACGGGCGTCCTGGACTTTTCCAAGGTTGCCGACGCCACTGTCGAGGGCGGCCGGATCGATGGCAAGCTCTACGGCGTCCCCCTTGGGACGAATGCTCTGGAGATGGACGTCGCCGTCGATCTGCTTGAGGAGGCCGGCCTGAGCCTTCCTTCCCCCAAGTGGACGTGGAAGGATTTCGAGGAGTTCTGCCTGACTATCAAGGACAAGCTGGGCATCTGGGGCTATGCGGGCAACTCGCTCTTCCACGACCACATGTGGAAGCAGATCCACATGTCCAAGGGGCTCTGGGTCTTCTCCGATGATGGCAAGTCGCTCGGCTATGACGACGATTCGATCTCGGTCAACCATCTCAAGATGATCTTGCGGCTCTTCAAGGCTGGTGCCGCACAGACTCTTGAGGAAGCTACGGCCCGGCAGGGCGAGTCTCCCGAGCAGGCTCCGATGGTGACCAAGCAGACCGTGATGGGGTTCAGCTGGAGCAACTTTATCGTCACGACCTGGGAGACGAGCGGTGCAGACCGCAAGTTCGCCATGCTGCCGATCCCGCGGTCTGGCGACCTGCCGGCGGTGTACCTCAAGCCCTCGATGTACTTCTCCCTCACGAGGGATGCCAAGCATCCGGACGAGGGGGCGATGTTCATCAACTTTTTCATCAACTCGATACCGGCCAATGCCATCCTCATGGCCGACCGGGGTGTGCCCATCGCCTCGCACGTGCGCGAGGGCATGAAGGGCTTCCTCACTCCGGCGCAGGCGCTGATGTTCGACTACATCGCCCAGGTCGCGGAAGATTCCCAGCCAGTCCCGCCGCCCGATCCCGTGGGCTGGGCCGATGTGCGGAACAACGTCTTCTATCCCGAGTTCCATGACCCGGTGCTGTACGGTCTGATCACGCCCGAGGAGGGTGCGGCCACCTTCAGAAGGATGGCCAACGAGATTCTGGCCAAGAGCTAATGTGACCCACACATTGATTGCGGGTTGCGGGCC
>DYEI01000373.1 GCA_020725765.1 Anaerolinea sp.
CAGCAGTCGTGTGGCGCGGCTCGTGCTGTAATGCCCCCACCCCCGACCCCTCCCCCAGTCGGGCACGACGTGCCCGACTGGGGGAGGGGTCATTCCCAACGTCTTCCCCTCCCCAGGAAGGACGCCGCGGCGTCCTTCCTGGGGAGGGGCATCTCGGCCGCAGCATAGCTGGAGGTCATCTCGGCGAGTTCTAGACGGCACCGCGGGTTGCGCCCCGAAAGGCCCAAGTCGAGGGCCGGGGGGATGGGGTACCCCCGGCAAGGGCCCAGGGACGGCGGAAAAAGCAGCCTTTCCGCCCCTGAACCCGCGCCAGGGGGTCAGAATGGACGAGGGCTACCCACCCTTTGGCAGATACCATCGCAGGGCCATCCGATCCCTCCCGTGTGGCCTCATCCCTCCCGAAAACAAAACGGCCCCGGCCATTGCGACCGGGGCCGCTATCAAGCCCAGCGCTAAGACGTCGTTGTGGGCGTGGGTGTCCCCAGGAGCTCACCTGTCGGGGTCGCCTCGACGGTTGGCGTGCCCGGCCCAGGCGTCGCCTCTTCCGTCGGTGTCTCCACAGCCTCTACCGTCGGAGTCGGCGTGCCAACCGCAGGGCTCGGGGTCCGCTCGACCGTCGGCGTAGTGACCGGCGTCGGGGTCGCTGCGGGTGCGCAGCTCACAGCGAGGACCACGACGGCCAGAACCAGGCCGAGTGCAACCAGTATGTGCTTCCTACCCATCTTCCTCCTCCTTCAGATTCTCTGACATCTCAGGGGCGCCCGGCCGCGCCGGCGGCGAACCCGCTCCGCCGGCCGTCTCTCCCCGAGCCGGCTCGCGGCACAGGGACGCCGTTCCCCACGATCAGCAATTTCTGTGCCTAGAGCGCACGTCGCAGGCGGCCACAGCGCTCCAGAAGGGCCAGGACCTGAGGAAGAGGGAGGGCCGGGACGGTGCGGCCCGCATAGCCGGTGACCGTCTCGGCGCGGAAGAGGGAGGCGATCACCGCCTCCTCGACCGCCTCGACAGCAGCGAGGAGAAGGAGATCGAAGGCGCGGCCATCGTCCGGGAGGGAGCGCAGGACGAGCTCCAGCGCCCCAGAATCGTGGGGGATGCGCTGCGCCGTGGAGAAGGCAATCGCAAAGTCGCCGGAGGTGCCGCCGGCAGTCGAGCCGGTGCGCGCCAGGCCGTGCGGCACCCGGCGACACAGGCGCCCAAGCTGTCGCGCGGTGAGCGGCGCATCGGTCGCCAGGATGACCATCACCGAACCACGGTCCGGACGAAAGGACTCTCCCTCGGAGAGGAGCCGTCCGACGGGCACGCCATCGATGGTCAGCTGTGTCCGCCGCCCCATGTTGGAGACCGCGAGAGCGCCGAGCGTCCACCCGCCCGCCTCCTCGGGGAGCCGGCGCGAGGCAGTGCCGACGCCACCCTTGTACCCAAAGGCCACCATGCCGACCCCAGCGCCGACCGCGCCCTGCGCCACAGGTCCAGCCGAGGCGCCGGCGAGCGCGGCGAGGACGTGCTCCTCGCGGACGTGCCGCCCCCGGGCGTCGTTCAGATAGCCATCGTTACACTCGCCAACCACCACATTGACGGTCGAGGTTGTCCGGGCGATGCCCTCGTCCCTCGCCAGCATCCATGTCAGGAGGCCGTCGGCGACGCGCGGGACGTTGAGGGTGCCCGTGAGAGCGATGGGACTCTCCAGGGTGCCGAGCTCGCGGAGCTGCTCGAGGCCGCAGGGCTTGCCAAAGCCGTTGATCGTATGGGTGGCGGCAATGACCTTCTCGCGGAAGAGGTTATCGCCATGGGGGAGCACGACCGTGACTCCGGTGCGCACGTCGCTTCCCTCGATCACGCTGGTATGGCCCACCAGAACCCCGGCCACATCCGTAATGGCGTTCCATGGACCGGCGGGCAGCGTGCCAAGGCAGAGGCCAACCTCCCGCGGCAGGGGACGTGCGTCAGACATTGGGCACCTCCGGGATCACGGGGCATGGCGCTGGCCCGGGGATGATGCCACAGGTCCGGATGTCGGTCAACCGGCCGAGCGCAGGAGGCACTCCGGCCGTCGGGCGACTCGCGGAGCCCGTTCGCCCCCGGGCGGTCGAGGCAAAGGGGCCATTCCTTTCGGCCCATTGACGTGCCGGTGCCTGCCATGATAGGATGGAAGTGAGGTCCATGGAGCGCAACCCGGCACCGCTAATGTGACCCACACATTGATTGCGGGTTGCGGGCC
>DYEI01000374.1 GCA_020725765.1 Anaerolinea sp.
CCGGCAAGGGCCGAGGGACGGCGGCCAAAGCAGCCTGTGCGCCCCTGAACCCCAGGCGGGCACGTCGTGCCCTCCTAGGGGAGGGGTCGGGGGCAGAGCTACAGAGGAGCGACCCCAGAGGTCGGAGATAGGATTCCGTGCCGACTGCAGGGGCAACGGCCTGGACGGGATGCCTCCCGTTAGCCGCAGGGCGGCAAAGTTGGCGCCTATGCCCCTCACCCCGCTACCGGATCGGAGGTCAGAGGTGGACCGGTTCCACCATTACATCGTCGCCAACCTCGACCAGACGGCCGGCCGGCGTAACGGGGTCGTGCTCAAAGATGAGGAGGGCCCGCTTCTCCAACGCAAAGCGGCGCAGGCTCCGCTTGGTCTCCAGGGTCTCCAGCGGCTCAACATCGTTCGCCGCAATCCAGGCGAGGCGCTCGAGATGCACGCGCATGGGCGCGAGGTCCCCGAGGTAGATGGCCACCTCGCCCGCCGATTCGATGATCACCGACTGGTGTGCGCGGGTGTGCCCGCGCGTCACCACGCAGCGCACGTGGGGAGTGACCCGGGTGTCGCCATCGATCAGCCGGAGTGCGGGCTCCAGCGGGCGCAGGTTCTCAGGCAGGTAGGTTGCCCGCGTGCGCTCGTTGGGGAACAGAGCCTCCGCCCACTCCAGGCGCTGCACCCAGTACTCGGCGCGCGGGTACGTGGGCCGGGGGACTCCGCCCGAGAGTGTGGTATTGCCGCCGCAGTGATCGGCGTGCAGATGGGTGCATATCACGATATCGATGTCCTCGGGCTTCACTCCGAGCGGCTCGAGTGCCCCGGGCAGGCCGGGCTCCCGCTGGAGCGAGAGCAGCTGACGCCGCTTGTCGGCGAGCTTGTCACCATAGCCCGTATCGATCAGGATGGTGTGCCCCGCGGACCGGACCAGCAGGCAGTTCAGGCCCATGAGGATGCGGTTCAGCTCATCGGGGGGAGTCACCTGCTCCCACAGGACCCGGGGAACCAACCCATAGTTGGCCCCTCCATCCATCCAAAAGTACCCATCGCTGACGATGTACAGCTCGACCTCGCCCAGACGCATTCCCGCTCTCTCCCCGGCTAGGCACCGCTTTCCGCACGCTCCAGCAGCCTCTCCCACGCCCGGTCGGCATTCGCCTGGATCGCCTCGATCTGCGCCACAGAGAGATGGTTGAACCGCCCCTGTCGGCGCAGATACTCGATCACTGGAACCGCCGGCGGGCGAACGGTCACGGTGTACCGCTCCCCCCGCTCAACCTCATAGAGCGGGAAGATGCGGCTCTGTACTGCCAGGCGCGCGATCTTGACCGTCTCTTCCGGCTCGGACTTCCACCCGGATGGGCACGGGGAGAGGATATGGATGAACTTGGAGCCACGGATGCTCGCCGCCTTCTGCAGCTTGCGCACCAGGTCCTCCGGATACCCGATCGAGGCCGTCGCGGTGTAGGGTATCCCGTGTGCCGCCATGATGGCCACCATGTCCTTCTTGGGCGTATCCTTCGGGGAGGCGACGGGCGTAGTCGTCGTCCAGGCGCCCAACGGTGTCGCCGAGCTGCGCTGGATGCCCGTGTTCATATAGGCCTCATTGTCGTAGCACACGTAGATAAAGTCCTCGTTCCGCTCGACGGCACCCGAGAGGGCCTGGAAGCCGATGTCAAAGGTCCCTCCGTCCCCCGCCCAGGCCATCACAGTTGTGTCGGGCCGTCCGCGCCTGCGCAGCGCCGCCTTGACGCCGGAAGCGGCCGATCCGCCGGTCTCGAAGGCACTGTGCAGGGTAGGCACCTGCAGGGAGGAGTATGGGAAGGGTCCGGCGATGATCGACCAGCAGGAGGCGACGATGATCACCACGAGATCGTCGCCCAGGGCCTTGAGGGCGAGGCGCATGGCGATGGCCGCGCCACAGCCCGGGCAGGCGACGTGACCGGGATGCAGCAGCTCCCGCTCAGGAATGGCGTAGCTCATGCCTTCACCTCCCACCACAGCGGGCCCGTCGGCGGCGCGTCGTGCTCCAGCAGGTAGCCAACGATCCCGCGCACAGTCGCCGGCGTGATATCGCGCCCGCCCAGCCCCGCGACAAAGTCAAACACTTGCGGCCGCTGCGGCTGGTGGTAGAGCGCAGCCTTGAGCTCTGCCGCAAAGATGCCTCCCTGGCCGAAGGAGATGTTGCGGTCGATGACGCCTACCTTCCTCACACCGGCCAGCAGGTGCGAGACCGGCTCCGCCGGGAAGGGGCGGAAAAGGCGCAGCCTCAGAAGCCCCGCCGGCACGCCCTGCTCGCGCAGCTCATCGATGACCACGCGGGCAGTCCCACTGCTCGCCCCGGCGGTCACCAGTGCAAGCTCGGCATCGTCCAGCCGGTAGGCCTCGACCAGCCCGTAGCTGCGCCCAAAGTGACGTCCGTACTCGGCATCGACCTCCGCAGCCACGTGCAGCGCGTCGTCCATGGCCTTCTGGATCAGGAGCCTCAGCTCCATATAGTGCTCCGGCGGGACGAGCATATTGAACGCGCGCGGATCCGCCGGGTCCAGCCGCCAGGCCGGCTCGTACCGTGCCAGAAAGGCGTCGACCTCCTCCTGCGAGGGGACGTCCACCGGCTCCTCGGTGTGCGACAGGATGAAGGCATCGAGCACGACCATCACCGGCAGGCGCACCGTTTCGGCGAGCCTGAAGGCCTGGAGGACCGAATCGAGCGCCTCTTGATTGCTTTCGCAGTAGATCTGGATCAGGCCAGTGTCGCGCTGGGCAAGCGAGTCGGTCTGCTCCGTCCACACGTTCCAGCCAGGCCCCACGGCCCGGTTCACATTTACCAGCACGATGGGCAGCCTTGCACCCGCAGCCCAATGCAGCATCTCGTGCATGAGCAGCAGCCCATGCGACGAGGTAGCGGTAAAGGCGCGCGCACCCGCCGAAGCCGCCCCGATGCAGGCCGCCATCGCCGAGTGCTCCGACTCGACCTTGATAAAGCTGGCATCGAGGCTCCCCTCGGCGCAGAACTCGGAGAGCATCTCCACGATCTGGGTCTGGGGCGTGATGGGGTACGCAGCCACGACGTCGGCCCGCGCGAGGCGCACGGCGTAGGAGACGGCATGGTTGCCCATGAGCACCTTTCTCATTGCCCCTCCTCCTCCTTCACCGACATTGCACAACGCGGGCACTCGTGCACGCAGATGCCACAGCCTTTGCAGTAGTCATAGTTGATCGTGTAGCGACACGGTCCCGCCCGGGCGACGGAGACGTCCGGGCAGAAGATGTAGCAGGTGTCGCACCCGGTGCATACGCCGCAGCTGATGCAGCGCGCCGCCTCTGCCAGGGCGACCTCGGCAGGAATCCCGAGGTTCACCTCCTCGAACCCACTCCTGCGGAGCTCCACGGGGCGCTCGGCCAACGCAGGGCGCGGCACTGCCTCGATATAGTCGGCGTTCAGGTCCTCGGGTCCCACCACCCTGGGCGACGCCGTCCGCTCGATCGCATGCGGCGCCACCCCCAGCGGCGGCAGACCCTCGACCCTGCCAGTCCGCAGCCACCGGTCGATCGCCAGGGCTGCCCGCTTGCCGGAGCCGATAGCCTGGGCCACGGTCCCCTCTCCGGTGGCCGCGTCGCCGCCGGCAAAGACGCCCCCAAGAGCCGTTGCGGCGCCCTCATCGATCCGGATGCGCCCAGCCTCCGGCCGCAGGTCCATGCCTTCAAACGTTCGCTCGTCCAGCTCCTGCCCGACGGCAGCGATCACCGTGTCGGCCGGGACCTCGAACTCGGCGCCAGGTACCGGCACCGGCCGCTCTCGGCCACTGGCATCCGGCTCACCGAGGCGCATGCCCTGACAGCGCAGGCCACGCACGCGGCCCCCATCGAGCAAGACCGCGACCGGAGCCGCGAGGAAGCGGAATTCGACACCTTCCGCCCTCGCCGCCTCGACCTCCTCGGCGATAGCCGGCATCTGGCTCGCCGAACGACGGTACACCACGGTGACCTGCGCCCCGAGGCGGATGGCCGTACGTGCGGCATCTATGGCGGTGTTGCCCCCGCCGACGACAAGGACCTGCCGGCCAACGTCCACGCGCTCGCCCCGCGCCACGCGCTTCAGGAACCCCAGTCCACTGACGACCCCGGCCGCCTCCTCCCCAGGGACGCCCAGCGGCCGGCTCCGGCCCTGCCCCGGCGCCAGGAAGATGGCATCAACACCTCGAAGCTCATCCGGGGACAGGTTGTCGCCAAGCCGGGAGCCCAGCACGAACCGCACGCCAAGGGCCTCGATGTTGGAGACCTCCCAATCGAGGACGTTCCGGGGCAGCCGGTAGGGTGGGATGGCGTGGCGCAGCAGGCCGCCAGGCTCCGCCTCCGCCTCATGGACCGTCACCACGTGGCCAAGGCGGGCGAGGTGATAGGCACAGGCGAGCCCCGCGGGGCCCGCGCCCACCACGGCGACCCGCCGCCCGTGCCCGGCCGCCAGGCGCGCCGGCCGCCACCCGTGCGCGGCCGCTTCGTCGGCCAGGTAGCGCTCCAGAGCGTGGATGGCAATGGCTCCGCCGAAAGCATTGCGGTTGCAGTGGGCCTCGCAGGGGTGCGGGCACACGCGGCCACAGACCCCCGGCAGCGGATTCTCCGCTATCAGCGTGCGCCATGCCGCCTCGAGCTCCCCGTCGCGCAGCGCCCGGATCCAGTGGACGATGTCCGACCCGGCAGGGCACGCGTGGTTGCAGGGCGAGGTCTTCTCCTCGTAGAAGGGTCGCAGGTAGCGCCAGGTGCCAGTCTTGTTGGCAAGCGTCGGCGCGAGCGACACCGGAAGCGGCGGCAGATCATCGAGGCGCCGGAAGACGATCGGTTCGCCGACTGCAGGCCTGCTAGGAGCGGACTTCATTGTACGCCTCCTCCAAGGCAGCTACATTCGCCTCTTTCTTCACAGGCACCACGTCGCGCACGGCCTCCCGGAGCGCCTCGATGCCGACCAGCCCCGTAACGCGGGCAAAGGCTCCGAGGATGGCTGTGTTCACGATCGGAGCGGTGACCGGACCCAGCCTGTGTCGTACCGCGATGGCGCTGGCGTCGACCGTGGCTACCCTGAACAGCTCAGACAGGGCAAATGCCTGTGCCGGCCTGCTGCTGTTGATCACGATCCAGCCGCCGGGTTTGAGGCCGACGGTCACATCGACGGCCTGGATGAGGGTGGGATCGAGGATGATCAGGTGGTCGGGCTCGTAGATCTGGCACCGAAGGCGGATGGGGCGATCGTCGATGCGGGTGTAGGCGGTGACCGGCGCGCCCCTCCTCTCGACTCCAAAGGAGGGGAACGACTGCACATACCTGCCCTCAAGAAAGACGGCGGTCGCAAGCACCTTGGAGGCGATCACCGCACCCTGCCCCCCGCGGCCATGGATGCGGATCTCGATCATCGCCGCCCTCCCTGAAGGCCGTCCTCGTCCTTGAGGCGCTGCTTCATTGGCGAACCCTCCGGATGTGAGAGCCCATGGAGCCGGCCATCGCCAGCTCTGCGGCGGCCGCTACGGCTGGGGAGAGGCCATCACAACCCCCAGCGCAATCGACATCAGCTTCGTGTCGTGAGGATCCGATCGAGACGCCACGATCAGGGGCGACTGCGCGCCGACCACCACGCCGGCCATGCTCCCCTTGGCAAAGTATGTGATCGCCTTTGCCAGCATGTTTCCGGCTTCCACATCCGGCGCGACCAGTATGTCCGCCTGGCCCGCAACCGGCGAGCTAATGCCCTTGATGGCCGAAGACTCCCGCGATATGGCGTTGTCCAGAGCGAGGGGGCCATCCACAATCCCCCCACGGATCTGGCCCCGGTCGGCCATCTTGGAGAGGTAGGCCGCGTCCAGGGTCGTGGGAATCTTGGGGTTCACCATCTCGGTCGCGGCGAGGATGGCAACCTTGGGCTCACTGATCCCGAGCCTCTGCGCCACCTGGATGGCATTCTGGACAATCTCGACCTTTTGCACGAGATCCGGCGCAACCACGACGCCCGCATCGGTCACAAAGAGCAGCCGGTCAAAGCCCGGTATCTCAAAGACCCCAACATGGCTCAGCAGCCGCCCCGTGCGCAGGCCATTCTCGCGGTCGAGAGCAGCCCGCAAAAAGTCGCCCGTCTCGATCCGGCCCTTCATGGCCACGTGGGCCCGGCCCTCGCGCACCAGGCCCATCACCCTGGCGGCCGCCCGCCTGACGTCCGGCTCGTCAATGACCTCCATCCGGCTGAGGTCCGCCCCTGCACACCGGGCGAGCTCCTCGATCTGAGCTGCAGCGCCGACGAGGATGCACTCTGCTATGCCGGCCTGTTCGGCAGCGTGTGCGGCCTGCAGCACTTCCTTCTCGTGGGCAGCAGCGACAGCGACCGTCTTTGGTCCAACCCGCCGTGCCGCCTCAAGGAGCTCAGCAAACGAGGAAATCCGCATGGACCCGGCCCTCCGTGACCGCCTCCCGTGCCCTTACCGATGACGCTGCCTGTTCTCGGGTGCGCCCTGTGCCTTTCGCGCCGCCTGCCCCGCGCCGGCAGGTGCCGCCCCACCCTTCTGATCCTTGCGCAGGCAACAGTTTTTGTACTTGCGCCCGCTGCCGCAGGGGCAGGGATCGTTCCGCCCGAGCCTTGCCCCCGACCGACGAGGCGCCGGCGCCTCCGATGCCACATTGGGATGCATCTCCCGACGCCGCATCGGCTCCGCGCGCACGAGTTGAGCGCGGTATATGCCATGAGCGATCTCGCGCCTGATCGTGTCGGTGAGCTCGCTGAACATGTCGTGCGCTTCGCGCTTGTACTCTACCAGCGGGTCCCGCTGACCGTAGGCCCGCAGGCCGATCCCTTCGCGCAGCTCGTCGAGCGCCGTCAGGTGCCGCACCCACAGGTTGTCCACAGTATGGAGCATGACCAGCCGCTCGAGCTGACGCATTGTCTCGGGCCCAAGCTGCGCCTCACGCTCGTCGTAGGCACGCCTCGCCGCCTGGTGCAGCGCCTCGCCGATCTCTTCACGCGAGAGCCTGGACCACACCGCAGGGCTCTGCGACGGCGGCAGAGGGAAGAACTGGCGAACCGCCGCGTGCAGCCCCGTGAGATCCCAATCATCCCGATGCTCGCCGGCAGTATAGGTATTGAGCAGAATCTCGACCTGCTCATCGATCATCTCCTCGATGATCGGCCTGAGCTCAGCCTCGCTCAGGATGAGCCGGCGCTGGCCGTAGATGATCTCGCGCTGCTGGTTGACCACATCGTCATACTCGAGGACGTGCTTGCGCAGGTCAAAGTTGTAGCCCTCGACCTTGACCTGAGCATTCTCGATGGCTCGCGAGACGAGCCGGTGCTCGATGGGCACGTCCTCCTCAACGCCCAGCCGGTCCATAATGCCGGCGATGGACTGCCCGCCAAAGCGCCGCATGAGGTCGTCTTCCAGCGACACATAGAAGCGGGATGATCCAGGATCCCCCTGCCGGCCCGAGCGCCCACGGAGCTGGTTGTCAATGCGACGCGCCTCGTGTCGCTCGGTGCCGATGACGTGCAGGCCGCCGAGGCTCACCACCCGCTCGCGGTCTCGCTCGGCCACCTCACGGGCCTCCGCCAGCGCCTGCTCCCAAACCTCCCGCGAGACGGTCGTCAGGTCGACACCCTGTCGGCGGAGCTGCTCGCGCGCCATACCTTCCGGGTTGCCACCGAGCAGGATGTCCACACCGCGGCCGGCCATGTTGGTTGCGATGGTCACCGCACCGGGGCGGCCAGCCTGAGCGATGATGCCCGCCTCTCGCTCGTGCTGCTTGGCGTTCAGCACCTGCGGCGTGATCCCGCGCCGCTTGAGCATGTCGGCGAGCACCTCCGACTTTTCGATGGACAGGGTGCCCACCAGCACCGGCTGACCTCTGCGGTGCAACTGCACAATCTCGTCGACGACAGCCCGGAACTTGGCCGCCTCGGTCTTGTACACCAGGTCCGGATGGTCCACGCGGATCATGGGCTTGTGCGTCGGGATCACGACCACATCGAGGTTGTAAATCTTGCTGAACTCCTCGGCCTCGGTAGCAGCCGTGCCGGTCATGCCCGCCAGCTTGCGGTACATCCGGAAATAGTTCTGGAAGGTAATCGTCGCGAGCGTCAGGCTCTCGCGCTGTACCGGCACACCCTCCTTGGCCTCGATCGCCTGATGCAGACCCTCCGAGTAGCGCCTTCCGAACATCAGCCGACCCGTGAACTCGTCGACGATGATGACCTCACGGTTGTCCCTGACGATATAGTCGCGGTCACGCCGGAAGAGCGCCTTGGCCTTCAGCGCATTCTCCAGGTACGAGGTCAGCTCATAGTGCCCGGGCGCATAGATGTTCTCGATGCCCAGCGCACGCTCGATCTTCTCAATGCCCTGATCCGTGAGGGCGACCGAGCGCATCTTCTCGTCGACGGTATAGTCCTCACCCTCGCGCAGATTCTCCACCAGCCGCGCGAAGCGCCGGTACTCGGCAGCGGACTCCTCCGCCGGCCCGGAGATGATCAGGGGCGTCCGCGCCTCGTCGATGAGGATGTTGTCGACCTCGTCCACGATCGCATAGTGCAGCTCGCGCTGCACCTGCTGGCTGAGGTCCCACACCATGTTATCGCGGAGATAGTCAAAGCCGAACTCGTTGTTCGTGCCATAGGTTATGTCGGCTGCGTAGGCCTCGGCCCGCGGCACCGGCCGAAGATGCTGATAGCGGTCATCGGCGGCCTGATAGTCCGGATCGTACACGAAGGAGCCAAGGCTCGGATCGGCGGCCGCAGACTGGATGACGCCCACGGTGAGGCCGAGGTAGTGGTACACCGGCCCCATCCACTGGGCGCCGACCTTGGACAGGTAGTCGTTCGGCGTCACGAGGTGCGCGCCGTGACCCGCAAGGGCATTGAGATAGAGCGGCAGCGTGGCCACGAGGGTCTTGCCTTCGCCGGTCTTCATCTCGGCAATCTTGCCCTGATGCAGCACGATGCCGCCGATGAGCTGGACGTCAAAGTGGCGCAGCCCGATCGTCCGCCGCGCCGCCTCGCGCACGGCCGCAAACGCCTCGGGCAGAATCTCATCGAGAATGGCGTTCTCTTGCGCAGCGAGGGCTTTCTCCTGCGCCTTTATCTCCTCATCAAGCCGGTTCCTCTCGTCAATGTCAAGGGCACGCAGCCGCTGCTCGCGCAGATCCGCCAGTCGCTCCCGCCTTTCCGCCGTCGCCTCGGCAATCCGGCGCCGAAAAGACTCTGTGAGCGCTCTGAACTCCTGCGGAGAGCGACGCTGCATCTCCGGCTCGAGGCTGTTGATGGCGTCGACGATCGGCCGCAGACGCGATAGCTCCCTGACGTACGGGTCGCCAGCCAGCCTGGTGAGCAAGGTTTTCAGCATTGGGTAACTCCAAGAGTCAGACTCTGGCTCTGATTATAGCACACACGGCACACCCTCGCCAACGCCCAACGGCAAGGGGCATATCCCACAATCGTCGATGCATTCCGGGACTGAGCGCTGCGTGTGGGTTCCACAGTTGGGCCACGCCGGTTGCGCTGCCAGGTAGCCACGCATCAGCCGCCTGCGGCAGTAAAAGCCCACCGGCAGATGGCCTATGTGCACCCAGCGGGAGGATCAGGCCCTGCCCAGCACCCTGTCATTGCGA
>DYEI01000375.1 GCA_020725765.1 Anaerolinea sp.
ACTGTGGCCCAGCAAAACACCCGGCTGCAGCCCGGGCACCGACGTATCTTGGATGCACCCGTATCAGGCGCATCCAACATCGCCCGGCAGATCGACAGTCGGGGAGCCTGCCGGGGGCGCTCCGCCGGCAACCGGTTCTCACGCTTCGCACGAGGCCGGTACAGGACCTTTTGCTGGGGTAGGATCGGGCTGTGGCGAATCCTGGGTGCAACCTCGAGGTTGCCGCTTTGCCCGGCATCCTGTAGCGGCCAGGGCGCGGCGGTCGCCGCCCGACACGCCGTTTCAGAAGAGGCCCCGGCAGCAGGCCGGCTGCGACTTACGCGGGTTGACGTATCTCGCCGATGACCCGGGCTCCCTGGATGGTTAACAGCGGAATCAGCCCCAGCCCAATGACGATCGCCCAATCGGCCAGGCTGAGCGGAAGCGTGGCAAAGATCGGCTGGAAGAAGGGCACATAGATGATAACCAGGTTGGCGATCGCAACCGCCACAAAGGCATACACCATCCAGCGGTTGGTGAAGAAGCCGACCGTGAACAGGGAGTACCGGCTGCGCAGGTTGAAGGCATGGAGGCTCTGCGCCAGGATCGAGGTCGAGAAGGCGAGCACCCTCGCCCGCTCCACACCGCGGCCCAGCCCGTAGATCTCGATAGCAAAGGCCGCGAGAGCAGCCAGCCCAATGAGCGCTCCCTGATAGCCGATGGCAACCCCCATGGCGCGGGAGATAATCCCCTCCCGTGGAGAGCGAGGAGGCCGCTGCATGGTCCCAGGCTCGGCCTCCTCCACGCCGAGCGCCAGCGCGGGAAGGCTGTCAGTCGCCAGGTTGATCCACAGAATCTGGATCGGCAAGAGCGGCAACGGCAGCCCGAGGAGCCCGGCGACGAAGAGCGTCAACACCTCGCCAGCGTTGCAGGAGAGCATGAACTGGATGAAGCGACGGATGTTGTCAAAGATGGTGCGGCCCTCCTCGACCGCAGCCACAATCGTGGAAAAGTTGTCGTCGGCCAGGACCATGTCGGAGGCCTCTTTGCTCACGTCGGTGCCAGTGATCCCCATGGCCACGCCGATGTCGGCTTCCTTGAGCGCCGGCGCATCGTTCACCCCATCGCCGGTGACCGCCACCACCTGATCCCGCGCCTTCCAGGCCCGGACGATCCGCAGCTTGTGCTCCGGCGAGACCCTCGCGTAGACCCGGACGCGGTCCACAATCTCGGCAAGCCGCTCGTCGCTGATCTCCTCCATCTGCGCCCCGGTGAGGGAGACCTGGCCATCCTCAAAGATCCCCAGCTCACGGGCGATGGCCAGCGCCGTGTTGTGCTGGTCGCCGGTGATCATGACGACGGTGATGCCAGCTTCCTGAGCCGTTCGTACGGCACCCCGGGCTTCGGCACGCGGCGGGTCGATCATGGCCGCCATGCCGACGAAAACCAGATCCCGCTCGACCGCCTCCGGAACGAGCGGCACCTCGGCGGGCACCGTCCGATACGCCATGGCCAGAACCCGCAGAGCCTGCTGACCCAGGTAGTTGTTGATGTCCATGTACTCCCGCTGCTCGGCAGGACCGAGGGGCACAACCCGCCCCTCCCGCTGAACGTGCGTGCACAGCGGCAGGATGGCCTCCGCGGCGCCCTTGACGAACGCGATGCGCGCGCCAGGCGGCACCTCCGCGGCCAGCGCTGCCGGCCCGCGGCCATTCCCACGATACGTGTAGATGATGCTCATCCGCTTGCGCTCGGAGTCGAAGGGAAGCTCCTCCACGAAGGTGTACTCCTGTGGCGCCTGCTCGCGGCCGTAGCCGGCCTTGGCCGCGGCGACGACCAGCGCCCCTTCGGTCGGATCGCCGCGGACGGTCCAGCGCCCATCCCCGGGCTCGCGCGCCAGCTCGGCCGTGCTGCTGAGCACGCCCACGCGGAGCACCGCCTGCAGGTCCATCGCCTCATGGGGCACACGAGTGCTGTCGATGCTAAAGCTGCCACGGGGGGCATATCCCTCGCCGCTGACCTGAACCGACCGCTCCGGAGTGATGATTCGGCGGACGGTCATCTGGTTCTCGGTGAGGGTACCCGTCTTGTCCGAGCAGATGACTGTGGCAGCGCCGAGCGTCTCCACAGATCGGAGCCGGCGGACGAGGGCGTTCCGCGCGGCCATGCGCCTGACGCCCAGGGCCAGGGCAATGGTCACGACCGCCGGGAGCCCCTCCGGGATGGCAGCCACCGCCAGGCTGACTGCGACGAGAAACATCTGGACGATCGGCTCGCCCCGAGCCACACCCAGGGCAAAGATCACTGCCACGATGCCAAGCGCCGCATAGACGAGAAAACGGCCGACTCGCTCGAGCTGCAACTGCAGAGGGGTCTCTTCGGGGCCGATCTCCTGCACGAGGCGGGCGATGCGGCCAAACTCGGTCTGCAGTCCTGTGGCCGTCACGAGCGCCCTGCCGCGCCCCCGCACAGCGATGGTGCTGGAGTAGACCATGTTCGGCCGGTCGGCGACCGGCGTATCGGGTGGCACCACGGCTTCGGCGTTCTTGGAGGCCGGCTCCGACTCGCCCGTCAGCACAGCCTGGTCGACCAGGAGGTTCCGCGTAGAGATCAGGCGGGCGTCGGCCGGGACCATGTCGCCGGTCTCGATGATGATGATATCACCGGGGACGAGCTCTCGGGCCGGAATCTCGTGTAGCGCTCCCTCGCGGAGGACCTCCGCCGTCGGCGCCGTCAGACGCTTGAGCGCCTCGAGGGCCTGCTCTGCCCGGTACTCCTGAACAAAGCCGAGGATACCGTTGAGGAGGACGATGACCAGGATGGCGATGGCGTCGGTCCACTCGCCGAGGAGGGGTCCTGAGATGAGCGCCGCGCCGATGAGGACCAGGATGATAAAGTCAGTGAACTGGCCGATGAACTCTTGCAAAACCGAGCGGCGTCTGGCCGTGACCAGCTCGTTGTAGCCGTATCGCTCCAGGCGACGCCGGGCCTCTGCGAAGCTCAGGCCCTGCTCGGCGTCGCTCCCGGTCATCTCGATGGCGCGATCGACCGGCAGGGCGTGCCAGCGCTCTTTGACCACGGGCAGCTACTCCTCGACGAGACGGAGTCGGCGCGTCGCGAGGGGCACGCGGCAGGCTGCACCTGGCGCCAGCCCAGGTCACGCCCCGGTCCTCTGTCGCTTGCGCGAGATGACCGGGGTCACTTCACGCTCACAGACTGCCCTTGGCCCTGCAGCCTGGCTGAGAATGCTGCATTCCCCGTACAGGCGCCGGGCCGGCCAGGGAGGGGCCCGAGGGGTAGATGGCGGCGCCAACCAGCCAGCGCGACAGCGCACCCCCGGCTAGACGCTGGAGGCTACCATAGTCCGGCAGGCCCGTCAAGGCCAATGCGGTGCAGTGGTAGAGGTTGTAGAGGGCGCAATTCCGGGGTCAGCTTCCGCGGCGGACGCGTGACGGCGCACCTGCCTGACGGGTGGAAGGGACGCCTCACACGTACCGCTTCCAGATCGACTCCATCTCCCAGACGTCGAGCGTAGCGCGGGCCCCGGCGCCCTCCGCCGAGAGGGCAATGCCGAGGCTATCCTCCCGTTCGGGGTAGATGCGGCTGGCCAGGTAGGTGCCCCGGCCGGCAAAAAGCTCGAGGGCCGAGCCGTCGAGGAAGAGGCGCAGCTCGAGGGGCTCGCCCTCGGGCAGAGCAAGCGGTGCCTCCCGCGCGTCCCGCACGACGGCGCCGCTCAGGCTCGAGCGCCGCCGGTCGATGCCCAGCCGGGCGCGCACGCGATCGTAGACGACAAGCGTCTCCTCCTCGCCGTCGGGCGAGCGGCGGACGTGCAGGGCCACCCTTTCCGCACCCCCAGGGTCAATGGCGGCGGCGATCTCGAGGAACTCGCCCCGCACCTCCGGCAGGGTGCGCGGCTCCGCCGCGACAGCCAGGTCCGCCAGACGCCGGTGCCTGCGGCGCAGTGCCTCCACCTCCAGCGCAGGAGCGGTCAGCAGCGCACCGCGCTCGTCGAGGTAGAGCACCTGCGGCAGGGACATGATGCCGGACCACCCCGCCGCCTCCTGCGCCTCGCGGCTGCGCGCCTCCTGCAGCCAGCCGAACATGATGCGGCGGCCAAGGTCGTCCCGGAAGGTCTGCGGGGCGTAGAAGCAGTGGCCCCAGTCGAGCACGCCCTTGGCCTCGGGGATGAAGCGATAGTCGGCGTAGGTGCCGGTGAAGTAGAAGCACTCACGCGCCGGCAGATGCGACACGATCAGCACATGCCGGCCATCCAGCGGGAAAAAGTTGGGGCACTCCCAGACGGTCCCCGTCTCCACAGGGTCGCCGACGATGACGGGCTGCAGGTACTCCCAGGTCACGAGGTCGGGGGAGCGGTAGAGGAGCACAGCTCCGCCCAGCCCGCGGATCCCCGAACCGAGGGCCATGTACCAGGTGCCGTCCTCGCGCCACACGCACGGGTCGCGAAAGCCGGTAACCTCCAGGCCCGGCGGCGGGCCCGGTATGACCGGGTTCGCCGGGTGCTTGCGCCAGGTGAGGAGATCGTCCGTGCTCGTGGCGATGCACTGCGACTCGATCAACGGGTCGAGCGAGGCAAAGCCGGTATAGACAAAGGTCGGCGTGCCGTCGTTGTCGACCACGCAGCCGGTCGCCGTATGGGCGCTGTCGTAGCTGCCCGGCGTCGGGGCGAGGGCGATCGGCAGATGCACCCAGTGAACGAGGTCGTCGCTCACCGCGTGACCCTTGTGCTTGTTGATGGAGACGGCGCCGTGCGGGTTGTGCTGGTAGAAGAGATGATAGCGGCCCTTCCACTGGATGAGCCCGGTGGGGTCGTTCATAAAGTTTGCCAGGGAAGTAAAGTGGTACCGGGGACGATGGCGCAGGTCCAATGTGAGCTGCTCCCATAGGTGAGTGACAGCGGTCAGGGTCCGCCACAAGGCCTACGGCCCGCAGGGGCCAGTGCGAGCCGGACCCATCAGCAAGTGCGAGCGCCACAGTATAGCGGATGGGCCTTGAGGCCGTCAAAAGCCGATCCTCGACCCCTCACGGTCCAGGAGCGGACAGCCCCTGTCCGCCCCTGAACCTGTCGAGACGGGGGGATAGGTTCCTTCCGCCCTCTGCGGCCATCTCACTGCCGGCAGAGCCTCGCACCTGTTCCGCCGAAACGCCTCGCATTACCCATAGATCGGGCCACACCGTGTCACGGCGCATGAGACAGTCCTGCGGTGCCCATCCAAGGGCACCGTCCGCTGCTCACAGTCGTGCTCGGAACACGGCGAGCGGCGGCCGCGATGGGCCGCAACTCCAGAGTGCCCCCCCCCCTGCCCCGCCCCCGCCGGGGCGGGGGCGGAGACGTACAAGAAAAGGGGGGTGTTCGCGGGCGG
>DYEI01000376.1 GCA_020725765.1 Anaerolinea sp.
CACTGCAGGGGCGCCACGGAACGCTGACCGCGGGGGCAGGCGCGGATCGCGATCCGCCGTTGCCTTCGCTGACGGTCAGGCGAGTGCGCGGTTAGCTGAAGAGGGCTGGCACTGCCCGGAGGGCAGTGCCAGCCCTCTTCAGCTGAGAACAGTCCTCTACCGGGTGGCTGCGCAGCCCGTAACCCGGTAGCGAGCCTGAAGTCCGCCTACGGCCGGCACTAGCCGCTCAGCCCGGGCACGGGAGGCACCGCGGCCCTGCCAGCCCTGCGGGCGCAGACCATGGTCGGCGTGTGGCCGTAGGGGCGCAGCGCCATTGCGCCCGTACGGGGGTACCAATCCCGCAGTCGGGGTTGTGGTCGCTTGAGCCGGAAGAGGCCGAGGGTGCGGCTCAACGCGCCCTGGAACGTTCCTTCTCGGGCCAGACCCAGTCGCTCTCGGGGACGCCGAGCTTGCGGAGCAGCTCTGGTGAGGCGGCGGGATTGACGCAGCAGTCGCGGACCTCACCGCCTTTGACCCAGCCCGAAGGCGTCCAGAGCTCGGACCAAACCCACTTGCCGTCGGTCATGCAGCGGACAACGCCGCCGCCGTCGTCGGTTGGGCCGATCCACACTCTTGGCTCCATGGACGCTGCCTCCAATCATCCTGCAATCCAGCCGCATGAGGCCGGCGATGCGCTCCTGGGGGCGCCGCTGAGCACGAAACCTGGCTGCGACAGCCGTCCGTCGCGGGCCGTCGAGGGTGTTGCGGAGCCGTGGCCGGCGGGTGTACGGGCGAAGGCTCTGGCAGAAGCCGAGCGGCAGATGTAGTAGGGGCGCAGCGCCGCTGCGCCCGTGCAGCGGCTTCAATCCCCCAGTCGGGATTCTGGTCGGTTGAGCCTTGAGCCCGGCCCCCGTCGTCGTCGTCGTCGTCACATTCAGGAGCTCCTGTGGCCTCTCATAGTTCGCACACCACCGCCGAGCCCTGTTGTCCCCACGCTGTGCCTGCTCCTTCGCCTTCTCTACAATCCGAGCCCAAGCCTCGGATCGGTTCTATCTTGTGTTGGCACAATGCGGGCTTGAGTGCTCGGCGCCGCCCGCGCTCTAACGAGGCTGGCGACTGAAGTCGCGCCTGAAGGGCGCCTTCGGCGCCAACCGCCCGCCTGCGCGGGCGGGGCCCGTTCCCCGTCGGCGACGGCCGACGGTTGGCCTTC
>DYEI01000377.1 GCA_020725765.1 Anaerolinea sp.
CCGCCCGCCAGCACCCCCTTTCAACATAAACCCCCTTCCCCGCCGCCGCGGGGAAGGGGGCAGGGGGATGGGGCCACCGTCCGAGAAGGCGATCCGTGCGTCTGGACTGCCGCTTGACCCGCCCCCGCGGCCCAGCCGAGGGGCGACAGCCCCTTAAGTTTCCGCCTATGGGCCGGGGGATGGGGTACCCTTCCGCAAGGGCCGAGGTACGGCGGCCAAAGCAGCCTGTCCGCCCCTGAAGCCAACTGGTGGAAGGGGACAGCCGCACACACGTCGCGACGCACGGGACCCCTGCGAGCGCCGTGCGGCGGCCGTGCCGCCGCCTCAGGCAAAAAACTGCGGCAGGTACTCGCGGTGCGTCTCCAGAATACAGTCGAGCACGGCCTCGGCCTCGCGCTCGGTCCTGACCGTCTCCCCGGCGACGAGGGCCTGCAGGGCGAGCTTGCGATCGGCGCGGAGCGCCGCCTCGACGGTCAGCTCCTGCACGCCGATGATGCGCTGCAGGATGGCCGTGATCCCGGGCGGGAGATCGCCGAAGCAGAGGGGCTGAAAGCCGCTGCCGTCGATGAGCGTGGTCGCCTCGAGCACCGCCCCCCGCGGGAGGTTGCTGGCCTGCCCCACATTCGGCAGGTTCACCGTGCGAAAGATGCGCGCCTCGCCCATGCTGGCGTTGAGCACGTCGATGAAGAGGTCCTCATCCTTGAACAGCTCGCCGACGGTCTCGTCTTTGGCCTTGACGATGGGGGCACGGCCGTAGGCCTGGTCCTCCATGTCCTGGAAGACGCGATCAAAGCCCGCAGCATACTCCTCGAAGGAGTGCCCGGCATCGATGCCAAAGGTCTTGCCATAGTAGGCGCCCTTGCCCTGCCAGCCCGGCACGAACTCGCAGATGTGCCCATCGCCGACACAGGGGAAGGCGTCGAACAGCCGGAAGAGCTCCCAGGTATAGGGCTGGCGGGTAACCTCGGGGGAGTCGGCCTTTTCCTTCATCTTCTGGCGCACCAGCGGCCAGGCGTCCTTGCCCTGGTAGCGGAACTCGGTGATCCAGGTAAAGTGGTTCACGCCGATGGCCCGGCAGCTCACCTCCTCCCATGGCACGTCGATGAAGCGGGCCAAAAAGTGCTCGTACCAGGTGACGCCGTAGCACAGCCCCGCGATCCGCACCGAGGTCGTTTTGGCAACGGCCCGGCAGTTCACCGTCATGGGGTTGGTAAAGTTGATGAACAGGGCGTTCGGGCACAGGCGCTCGATGTCCCTGGCCACCTCCACCATCACCGGAATGGTGCGCAGCGCGCGGGACACGCCGCCAGCTCCGTAGGTGTCGCCGGTCGACTGGTAGATGTTGAACTGCCGGAAGATGATGACGTCCTTCTCCCAGGCACGGCGCCCGCCGACGCCGATGGTCGACACGACCGCATCCGCCCCCGGGAGCATCTCCCGCCGGTCCAGGGAGCCACGGATCGTCACCGGCGCCCCGTAGGCCTCGACCAGCCGCTGCGAGAGCAGGGTCGCAATCTCCAGGCACTTGGGGTCAATGTCGACAAGGCGCACCTCCCACTCGCCCCCCTTGGCGATCAGGCTCTCGACGATGCCCCGGGTAAAGTAGGTGCTGCCGACACCGAGCAAAACGATGGTCTTCTTCATAGTCCGGTCCTCTCAGTCCATCACGGCCCGGGAGCGTGGCTATTCCCAGGCATGGCCCTCATAGTCGGCCATGGCGCGGCCGATGGTGTTGAACGTCGGGATGCGATCGGCAACGCCGCCCCGCAGCGTGGTCATCAGGCGCTCGCGGACGGTCATCGGCATGGGGCGAATCTCCTGTGCGGGGCTGCTCTCTCAGGGTGCACCGGCTCACCCCTTCAGCCCAGTCAGCGCGATGCCCTCGATAAAGGTGCGCTGGGCAAAGAAGAAAATGAAGATGGTAGGCAGGGTCACGATGGTGCTCACGGCCATCAGGTAGGGATAGGCCAGGTCCTTGACGCCGACCTGGTTCAGGCTGGCGTTCAGCCGGGCCAGGCCCATGGTCAAGGGGTAGAGTTTGGTGTTGTTGATGTAGATGAGGGGGCCCATATAGTCGTTCCAGGCACCCATGAAGGCAAAGAGGGCCACGACCGCCAGGGCGGGCTTGACCAGGGGCAGGATGATCCGCCACATGATGGTGAACTCGCCGGCGCCATCGATGTGCGCCGCGTCCGAGAGCTCGGTCGGGATGGTGCGGAAGAACTGGCGCAGCATAAAGATGGTGTAGGCGTTCGCAAAGTAGGCCGGAACGACCAGCGGCTTGTAGCTGTTGACCCAGCCGAGGTGCTTGAAGATGATGAACACCGGCACCATGGTGACCTGGCCTGGGATCATCATGGTTGCCAGGCATATCGAGAAAAGCAGGTCGCGGCCCGGCCAGCGGATGCGGGAGAATCCGTAGGCTACCACCGCGTTGGAGAGAACCGAGCCAAGGGTCACCGGCAGGGCGTAGCGCAGGACCGTGTTCAGTGCGTACAGATTGAAGGTGTCGACGTGCCACGCCTCCCAGTAGTTGCTCCACCGCGGCGGCACCGGGAACCAGATCGGCGGGATGGCATACACCTGCCAGGGATTCTTGAGTGCCGACATCGCCATCCAGTAGAGCGGGAGGATGAAGCTGATGGACAGCACGATGAGGAGCAGATACTTGCCGGCCTCCAGCGCCCAGACTCCCAATCTCCGCCTCGTCGGCCGATGCCGGCCTGCTCTGCCCGAAGTAGCAGAGGGAGCCGCTGTTGGCGCCGGGCGCGCCCGCAGCAGAGAACCTAACGCACGCATAGCCAGCGCCACGGGACGCCGGGCCCCCGAAGTAGCGGGCGACTCGGCCTTTGTGAGTCTCACCATGGACAACTCCCGTACTCGGTTACTCGTTTGTGTCAGCATAGTACACGAACCGGCTCGAAGACTTGAAGAGCACAACCGTGAAGCCCACCACGATGATGAAGAGAATCCACGCCATGGCCGATGCCTTTCCCATCCGGAGGTATCGGAAGGCGTTGCGGAAGAGGTGGAGGGCGTAGAACTCGGTGGACTCGCTCGGGCCACCACCCGTGAGCAGCCATGGGAGCGTAAAGTCCTGGAAGCCGTAGATGAACCCGGTGACGAGCGTGAAGAGGATGACCGGCGAGCACAGTGGGATCGTGATATGCCAGAATCGGCGCAGGGCGGTCGCTCCATCTACCGTGGCGGCCTCGTATAGCTCACGGGGAACGTTCTGCAGCGTGGCCAGGAAGAGGACCATGTAGTAGCCCGAGCCCCACATGCCGATGGCGATCAGGGTGGGCTTGGCCAGGGCAGGGCTCGTCAAGAACGGGATGGCTCGCAGGCCCAACGCCTTGAGCACAGCGTTGATTGCCCCGTACTGTGGGTTGAGCAGGTAACCCCAGATCATGGCAATCACGGTGGCGGGGACGATCGATGGAAAGTAGAAAATAGCCCGGAAGGTGGGCCGCGCAATGACTGGTGTGTTGAGAAGGCTGGCCAGCAGGAAGGCCGTGGCAACCGCCAGAGGCGTACCGAGCCCCACGTAGTAAAGCGTGTTTGGGATCACGACCCTGAAGTGCGGATCGCTGGTGAAGAGGTCGACATAATTCCTGAGCCCAATGAAGACGGGCGGGCGCAGCAGATCGTACCGCGTAAAGCTATAGTAGAGCGATGAAGCAAGGGGATATAGGGTCCATATCAGAAAGCCGACCAACCAGGGAGACACAAACACCAGGCCCGTCAGCAACCGTCGCCGCTCGCTGACGGACAGCCATCGACGCTTCACAAGCAGAGCAGCCACCAGTCACCTCCAACCCGAATCAGACCCTCAACGTCGCTCCGCCAGAGCGCCCCTCGCTCGAGGTAAGGCAAGTCGGCAGCTCGGGGAGTACGCCGGGTTCAGCAGCCCGTGGGCTCGCTGCGTGGGGTTGGGCGGGGCGAGCCCGCCCCGTCCAACCCCACGGTGTACGTATCACTCGGCGAACCCGGCCGCCTTGTACTCCTCCTCGCAGCGACGCTGGAGCTCAGCCGCAGCCTCAGCGGGCGACATCTCGTTCCGGTTCACCTTGTCCTTCAGGTTGAGGTACTCATTGCTTGCGAACTCGGTGATCTCGCATCGCAGTGGCCAGTAGAACTCGGTTGCCTCGTGTGCCGAGCGGAAGTAAAAGTCGAGCCCCGGATACACGGACGCATCCACCTCATCGTAGTACGACTTGATGGAAGGCAGCCAGCCGAGGTGCTTGAAGAAGGCGTCACACGCCACCTTCATGTTGAGAACCTCACAGAGCTTGAAGGTGCCCTGCGGGTTCTTGGAGCCCTTGAAGATGACCACCAGGTGTCCGGCTGCCCCCTGGGGCTTGACGCCGCGCCGGCTCTCGGGCACCGGCAGCCACGTGGCGCGGTTGTGCTTGGCTACCTCTGGCGCCTCGTTCGCCGTCTCGCCGGGGTGCCAGTAGCCCTCGATGATCATCGCCTCGACCTCAGCGTTGTAGGCGCCGCCCCACGTGTCGCGTCCTTCCACGGAGTACAGGCTGGCCAGGTTGTCCACGCCCACCAGGTCGATGAACTTTTTCTGGGTGGCGAAGGCGTCGATCATCTTGTCATTGTTGAGGTCGAAGGTCTTCTTGTCCTCGTCGAACCACTGCCAGCCCCAGGAGGTGGGGACCATCCATCCGTCAGAGTACCAGAAGCCCTCGCCCATAGCGCCGTAGGGATTGAGACCGATGCGCAGCACGTTGCCGGCACTGTCCTTCTTCGTCAGCTTCTCATGCCAGGCGTAGACCTCGTCCCACGTGACCGGGGGATTGTCCGGGTCCAGCCCGGCCTCCTCGACGAGCTTGGCATTGTAATTCAGGGCGAAGCGCAAAAAGCCCTCGATTGCGGGGACGCCGTACATGGCCCCCTTGTAGAAGGCCAGGGCCCAGTTGCCTTCGATAAAGTTCTCCTTCTTGATGATGGAGCTGGCTGCCACCATATCGTCGATTGCGATCAGCGCTCCACGCGCCATAAAGTCGAGGTACTGAATGTTCGAGCCGGCATCGGGTGGGTCGCCGGATGCCACGGCTGCCAGCATGGCCGCGCCCTCTACCGCGTCCTTGAGTTCGAAGGTGTTGTTGCCGAGGGCTTCCTTCCACTCTTCACTTGCGGCGATCTCGTCCATCGCCTTGCGGATTCCGGTGCCGCCCCAGCCCGTCCAGAGGCGGATGAGTGTGCCTTCGGCTGGCGCGGGCACGGGCACCTCGCCAGCAGGCGCGGTGGTCGCCTTTTCGGAGGGAGCGACCGTTGGCTTCCCCGTCTTGGGCGCGCAGGCTGCCAGCACGCCGGCAGCCCCCAGGGTCGACGCCTGGACCAGGAACTCGCGACGACACACACGCTTGTTACCCATCTTGAAGCCTCCTATTCTGAGCTTGCCATGGCAGGAAAGGGCTCCTGCCGCAGACCACCTGGTGATCGGCGCCCCACCGGGGCCTGCTTACCCCCACCCCCGGGGCCCCCTCCCCCAAGTCGGTCCACGGACCGACTTGGGGGAGGGGGCCTTTTTCTAAGGGGTGTTTTGGGCGGGGGCGCGCGGAGCGCGCCCCCGCCCAAAACACCCCACTTCAATCGTCTCCCCTCCCCTTGGGGGCCGCAGCGCGGCCGCCAAGGGGAGGGGACGGGGGAGGGGGTCTGTCACGGCCCACGGTGCAGGGCGCCACACATCCTCTGCTTGCGGGAGAGCGGCACGGGGGCCACGAGCACGCCGCGATTCGGTTCCACCTTCTGTTGGTAAGCAGCCCACCGAATGAATTCGGGGCTAGG
>DYEI01000378.1 GCA_020725765.1 Anaerolinea sp.
ACGTGCCCGCCTGGGGGAGGGGCTATTCCTAATGGGTGTTTTGGGCTCCGCTGGCGCGCCGTGGCGCGCCAGCGGAGCCCAAAACACCCTGTAATCTCTTCCCCCTCCCCGATGCGGACGCCGCGGCGTCCGCATCGGGGACGGGGCAAGGAAGAGGGGCATCCGAGGCGCGGCATGGTTGGAGTTCATCTCGGCGGCCTCCGGACGGCATCACAGGTCGCGCACCGAAAGGCCAAACTGGAGGCGCGGGCCTGAAGGGCGCCCGCAACAAGCCCCTTCGGGGCCGGAGACGAGGCCGATGGCCGGTTAGACGCCGTAGGCGAGCCGCAGGGCAAGCCGCTCCGGCAGATGGGCCTGCCGCATGCGCTCTTGAGTCTCGCCAATGGGGTAAGCGACGCGACGGTACTCGAGCGTCCCCGTCGCCGCGTCCAGCAGCACGAAGCAGGCTCGAGGATCACCGTCGCGGGGCTGCCCGACGCTCCCCGGGTTGACGATGGCGCGCCGCTCGCCGTAGCGCAGGACCTCGCCGGGCTCGGGCACGAGGACGGTCAGGGGCGAGGATGGCGCCCCATCCTCGCGAAAGATCACCGGCACGTGGCTGTGACCAATGAGGCAGGTCGGTGTGTCAAAGTACGCCATGTTGGCGCGGGCCACATCGGGAGAGAGCACATACTCCCAGATCGGGTGCCGCGGGCTGCCATGCACCAGTGTAAACTCACCCTCGACGATCCTCTCCGGCAGCCCCTCGAGCCACGCCCGGCTCGAGGGCGTCAACTGCTCGCCGGTCCATTCGGCTGCGCGACGGGCCTCAGGGTTAAAGTCGGAGAGGTCCAGGCGCCCGAGCGCCCCCCAGTCGTGATTCCCGGCAACGCAGCGCAGGCCGGGGAGGTCCCGCACGCGCTCCACACACTCGTTTGGCTGCGGACCGTAGCCAACCACATCTCCGAGGCACCAGACCGCATCGCAGGCTCCTGCTGCAGCCAGCACCGCCTCAAGCGCTGCGAGGTTCCCGTGGACGTCGCTGATGATGAGATAGCGCATGGCATGAGTCCTGTTGGAGAGATAGAGTGCCGGATGCCCCGGCACGTCCCCATATTAGCACAAAGCGTTCCCATGGGCCAGCGGGCCTGTTTCTTTGAGGAGGTCACGCGCTGTGGTACAATGCGTTCGCGCGCCTTTACGGGCGAACCATGCGACAGAGGAGGCATCGCATACGATGATGGGTAGACGCGCGCTCTTGAGCGTGGCCGATAAGTCCGGCCTTGTGCCTTTTGCCCGAGGCCTGGTTGAGCTGGGATGGACGCTGATCTCAACCGGCGGGACCGCCCGGGCCCTCTCCGAGGCTGGCCTGCCGGTGCAGAGCGTGGAGAGCGTCACGGGTTTTCCGGAGATTCTGGGCGGCAGGGTCAAGACGCTGCATCCGGCGGTGCACGGCGGACTCCTAGCGCGGCGCGAGCCCGCCCACCTCGGGGAGCTCGCCCGTCACGGCATCGGGACCATCGACCTCGTGGCCGTCAACCTCTATCCCTTCGAGGCCGCGATCGCTCGACCGGGGGTGCAGCTCCATGAGGCCATCGAGGAGATCGACATCGGCGGCGTGACCCTCCTCCGGGCCGCGGCCAAGAACCACGAGGGCGTCATCGTGGTGTCGGACCCGGCGCAGTATGATGAGGTCCTGCAGGTCCTGCGCGAGAGTGGCGAGGCTCCCCTCGAGCTCCGGCGACGGCTGGCCGTCGCCGCCTTTGAGCGCACGGCACGGTACGATGCAGCCATTGCTGGGTACCTCTCCCGGGCCTTCTCGGGCGAGGCAAGCCCGTTCGCGCCGGTCTGGATGCTCGAGGCGCACAAGCATGAGGACCTGCGCTATGGCGAGAACCCCCAGCAGCGCGCCGCGCTCTATCTTCACCGGGGCGTGTCGGGGCCTCTCGGCGGCCGGCTGCTGCAGGGCAAGGCCCTCTCCTACAATAACATCCTGGACATGGACGCCGCCTGGACCCTGGCCAACGACTATGCCGAGCCGGCGGCGATCATCATCAAGCACAACAACCCCTGCGGTGCCGCCACTGCAGAGGCCCTGGACCGGGCCATGGCGGCCGCGCTCGCCAGCGACCCCGTCTCGGCGTTCGGCAGCGTGATCGCGGTAAACCGGGCGCTGGATGGGGCCTCCCTCCGCGCCCTGGGGGACCTTTTCGTCGAGGTCTTTGTCGCACCCGAGTACACTCCTGAGGCTCTGGAGATGCTCTCTCGGCGGCCCAACGTGCGGGTGCTCGAGGCGCCTCCCCTCACGAGCCTGCCGGAGACGTGGGACGTGCGCAGCGTGCACGGCGGACTCTTGGTGCAAGACTATGACCGGCTCGGCGATATGGAGTGGAAGGTCGTCACCCGGCGCGCCCCGACCGAGCGCGAGCGCCGGGCACTGGACTTTGCCTGGCGGGTCTGTGCGCGGGTCAAGTCCAACGCCATCGTCCTGGCGCAGGATACGGCCACGGTGGGCGTCGGCGCAGGGCAGATGAGCCGCGTCGACTCGGTCATCCTGGCGGTGCGCAAGGCCGGCGAGCGGGCCAAGGGCTCAGTGATGGCCTCCGACGCCTTCTTCCCCTTCCCCGACGGCATCGAGGCCGCAGCCGAGGCAGGAGTCACCGCCGTGATTCAGCCCGGTGGCTCGATCCGCGATGAGGCCGCCATCGAGGCCGCCGACCGGGCGGGGATGGCGATGGTCTTTACCGGCGTGCGGCACTTCAGGCACTAGCAGGCGGGCGATGGAAACCAGGGATCTGGCCGGGCGCGTGATAGCCAACGTCGGCCGCGTGATCGTGGGCAAGGCCAAAGTCATCGAGCTGGCCCTCGTGGCCATGCTCTGCGAGGGGCACCTCCTTATCGAGGACGTGCCCGGAATCGGCAAGACGACGCTGGCCAGAGCCCTGGCTGCATCGCTCGGGTGCAGCTTTCGCCGTATCCAGTTCACGCCGGACCTCCTGCCCTCCGATGTGACCGGCATCTCCTACTTTAACCAGAAGCGGCAGGAGTTCGAGTTCCGGCCGGGGCCCGTGATGGCTCAGATCGTCCTGGCCGACGAGATCAACCGGGCCACGCCACGCACCCAGTCAGCGCTCCTCGAGGCGATGCAGGAGCGGCAGGTCACCGTCGATGGGGAAACCTATCCCCTTCCCCGGCCCTTCCTCGTCCTCGCCACCCAGAACCCCATCGAACTCGAGGGCACTTTCCCGCTGCCCGAGGCCCAGATCGACCGATTCCTGCTGCGCATACGCCTGGGCTATCCCACTGAAGAGGAGGAGAACGACCTCCTTGTGCGCTTTGAGCGCAGCGATCCTCTGGCTGGGCTGCAGGCGGTCACCAGCCCCGATCAGGTGCTCGCTGCCCAGCAGGAGATACGTGGGGTACGCGTCGAGCCCTCGGTGCGGTCCTACATCGTGCGCATGGTGCGGGCCACACGGGAGCATCCAGCCGTCGAGCTAGGTGCCAGCCCCCGGGGGACTCTCGCCCTCTATCGCGCCTGCCAGGCCCGGGCGGCGCTGCGCGGCCGGGACTATGTGCTGCCCGATGATGCCAAAGCCCTCGCGCCGGTCGTCCTCACCCATCGCCTGGTCATCAGCTCGCAGACTCGCCTGCGCGGTCGTCGTCCCGAAGAGGTCCTGCAGGAGATCGTGAACACGGTTGCGGTCCCTGTGGAGAGGTGATGTTCAGCGAGGCGTGGCTGGTCCTGGCTTTCACAGTCCTCGTTGTGGGGTATGCGGCGGGGCGGGCCGGTCTCTCGGTGCTTGGGACACTCCTGCTGACCGTCGTGGGCCTGGCCTGGGGCTGGAACCGGGCGGCCCTGCGTGGGGTGCGGTATGCGCGGCGTCTGAGTGAGCGGCGCGCCTTTCTGGGCGAGACGCTTACGCTCGAGCTTGTGGCAGCCAACCGCAGGCTGCTTCCGCTGCCCTGGCTCAAGATCGAGGACGAGTTTCCCGCTGCCCTCGAGGCGCTCGATGCGGAGGTGCTGCCCGCAGCGCAGCCGACCGTGGGGTATCTGACCAGCCTGCTCTCGCTGCGCTGGCGCGAGCGGGTGCGCTGGCGGGTGCACGTGCGCTGCGGGCGCCGCGGCTACTACTACCTGGGGCCGGCCCATCTCTCCTCGGGTGATCCCTTTGGCCTCTTTCGCTCCCAGCGAACGCTGCCGTGGCAGGATATGCTGATCGTCTATCCCCGCCTCTATGACCTGGAGACCCTTGGGTTACCCGGCAAGGAGCTCTTTGGGGATGTCCGCACCCGAGCGAGCGTGCTGGAGGACCCCAGTCGAACGGCCGGTGCACGCGACTATGACCCGGGCGATCCCCTCAAGCGCGTGCATTGGAAGGCTACTGCACGCCGCCAGCGGTTGCAGACGCGGGTATACGAGCCAACGGTGCACCTCGAGCTGCTCATATGCCTGAATCTGCTGACCCTCGTGCATGAGTGGCAGGGCACGATCCCCGAGCTGCTCGAGCAGGCCGTGAGCGTCGCAGCAACGCTGGCCGAGTATGGGGTCGAGCACCGGTACGAGGTCGGGCTGCTGGCGAATGGCTGCTGGCCCCTCTCGGACCAGCCCTTGAGGGTGTTGCCCGGCCGCAGCCCATATCAGCTCGCGCGCATCCTGGAGGCGCTGGCAGCGGTGTCGCCGCTCGCAACCTCACGGCTTGGTGAGCTCATGCTGCGAGAGAGCGCGCGCCTGCCCTGGGGCGCGACGCTGGCCGTGGTCACTGCCATCCTGCCGGACGATCTGGTGGAGTCGATGCTGCGCCTCGCCCAGGCCGGACGGAGGGTCGTCCTCCTATCGCTCGACGCCGAGCAGCCTGGGGAGGAGTTGCCGGACATCCTTGCCTACCGGCTGGCCTCGCCGTTCGATGGCGGCCCCATGCGCTTTGTGCGGGTAGGAGAGGGAGCATGATGGTGCGGGAGCCCGCGTGGCGACGCTGGCTGCTCCTTCTGACCATCCTGGCGATGGATGCGACCTGGCTGGCCCCATGGGCGATGCTACTGACCGGGGTCAGGGAGGGCCTATCGCCGGGAGGGCTCTACGCCCTCTTGGTCGTGGCCCTGTTGACGACGCATGTGCTCTGGGCGTCGCGCCTGGCCCTGGGCCTGCAGCGGGCTGCGGCAGGGCTGCTCGCGATGCTGTGTGGGCTTTTCCTCACGGGCACGTACCTCTACCGCGGGTATCCCGTCCTGGGGTCCGCATGGGTTGCTGCCTGGCTCCGCGACTTGGCAGCCCTGCGTGGCGGCGGGGCGGGCGGGCTTGCGCTCGGCGGCGTCGCGCTGTATGCCTGGGCGCGGGCCATCTCCCTGGTGCAGCGGGTGCCCGCTGCCGAGTCGGTTGGCTATCAGTTCCGCGTGGGCATTGTCGCCTGGTTCTGGTTCCATCTGATTGGGCTCCTCGTCGGTACCGACGCGCCACTGGCCTGGCTCTTTCTCTTCTTCGCCCTTGGGCTCCTTGCCACAGGTCTGGCGCGGGTCGAGGAGGTGCAGCGGGAGCGTGGTGCAGTTCGCTCGCCCTTCACCCCGTCATGGGCGTTGCTCCTGGCCGCCGGGGCCCTCGGGGCGGTTGGCGTCGGCCTGCTGGTGACTCGGGTGCTCTCGAGGGCGCTGATCGCCGCAGTCTGGCATGCGCTCAGCCCGGTTGGGGTCGTGTTGCGCTGGGTGCTGTATCAGGTCGTCTGGCTTGTGTTTCTCGTTGTCGAGCCGTTGGTGAATGCCCTGTACCGCGCCCTGGCACCCGGCGGGCAGGGCGCCGTTCGGATCGCCACGCCGCCAGCCCCGGCGACTCCCCTGCCGGCGCACGCTCCGACGGGCCTCCCGGTGCCTGTGCGCGCCATCCTGTGGGCTGGATTCGCTCTGACTGTACTGGTCATCATCGCCCTTGTCGTGATCGGCCTGCAACGGCGCGAGTCAGAGGAGGAGGCTGGGGCGGATCTCGAGGCAGCCTGGGAGCAGACGGATGGGGAGGGCCCCGACCTGCGGGCGGGCCTGCGCCGTCTCCGCCGGCTCGCCCGGCGCCTGGCAGGCCTGCGGCCGGGCACATACACCCTGGCTACCGTGCGGGAGATCTATGCCAGCCTGCTGCGAATGGCTTCGCGGCGCGGCATCCCGCGGGGCAGTGCCGAGACTCCCTACGAGTTCGAGAGCCGCCTGCACGGCGCCTGGCCCGAGGTGAGGGACCAGGTCGAGACGCTCACCGAGGCCTACGTGCGAGTGCGCTATGGCGGCCGGCGCGTCGGCGGCGAGGAGCTCGAGGCGCTCCGCGTGGCCTGGAAGGAGCTCCGGGAGAAAGTGGAGCAGCTGGACACAGAGGTGTGAGGCGGGGCCTGCGGGGCGTGACCATGGACATCCCCGTGCTCCGTGAGCCCGACCGACACCCGCGGGATTGCGTTTGGCGACACGGGGGGCAAGCATGTGGCAGATGCTGCGCAAATCGCCGGGAAGGGACGACGAATTCACGCGCTCGGCGACCGAACTGCTGCAGTCGACCTTCCGTCAGATAGTGCTGATCACCGGTGCCCTTTGTGTGGCATGGCAGCTGGTGGCCGCCCTCACCTGGCCCGAGACGATCGGTCTGAGGGGGTGGCTCTCCGGCGTGGCGGTGGCGCTTGCCCTCGCGCTCGCCCTCTGGCTCCTGCCGAAGACACTACTGGCTGCACAGGTCGTGTGGCAGGCCGGCCTCGCCATGGCAATCACGCTCGCCGCGCTCTCGTACCGGCAGCCGGAGATAGCCTTCCTGTATGCCTTGCTGCCGCTGATGGCCGCCGTCACGCTGAACTGGCGGGCAAGCGCGGCGACGGAGGGCCTGGTGATCTGCCTGGCCGTCTGGCTGTGGCATGGGGCGGGCCGGTTGCCCGGCACCTATGCGGTGGCCACTGTGGCAGCCGGCGCCTTCACCGGGCTCCTCGGCTGGGCCATGACCCGAGCATTGCTCACCGTTACCCAGTGGTCCCTCTACAGCTTTGAGCAGGCCAGGCGGCACATGGAGGAGGCCCGGGATCAGCGGCTGGAGCTCAAGCAGACCCAGGAGGACCTGCTGCAGGCCAACCGCGAGCTGGCGAGGCTATCGGAGCGGCTCAAGGCGATGTACGAGCTTGCCGACGAGGCGCGGCGGGCCAAGGAGGCATTCGTGGCCAATGTGAGCCACGAGCTGCGCACACCGCTGAACATGATCATCGGCTTCAGCGAGATGATACCCCGGCTCTCTCAGGTCTATGGCACGCGCCTGCCGCCGGCTCTGCTCAGCGACATCGCTGCCATCCAGCGCAACGCCCAGCACCTGGCCAGGCTCGTAGATGACGTCCTCGATCTGAGCCAGGTGGAGGCGGGTCGGATGGCGCTCAGCAAGGAGCAGGTCCTGCTGCCGGCCATCGTTGCCGAGGCAGTTCAGGCGGTCGGTGCGCTGTACGAGTCCAAGGGCCTGTTCCTGGAGACTCAGGTGCCCTCCGACCTGCCCCCACTGTTCATCGACGGCACCCGCATCCGGCAGGTGGTCATCAACCTGCTCAGCAATGCTGGCCGCTTCACCGAGCGAGGAGGCGTGCGCGTGAGCGCGTGGCGAGCCGGAGAGGAGGTTGTGGTCAGCGTGGCCGACACCGGCCCGGGGATCGCCGCTGAGGACCAGAAACGGCTCTTTGAGCCCTTTGAGCAACTGGACTCCTCCATTGGACGCAGACATGGCGGCAGTGGCCTGGGCCTGGCCATCAGCAAGCGCTTCGTCGAGATGCACGGCGGTCGCATGTGGCTGGAGAGCCAGGTCGGCGCGGGAACCACCTTCTACTTCACCCTGCCGGTCCACACCGCTCCAGCTCCCGGGCGGGCTGGCAGTGACGTGACGAGATGGTTCAGCCCCTATCACCAGTTCGAGGCGCGGACGCGCCCCTCGAGGGTGCCACCCGCGAGGCTGCTTCCCCGCTACGTTGTCCTGGAAACCGGTGATGCGCTCGGGCACATGCTTCGGCGCTATATGGACGATGCGGAGACCGTGTCGGTGCGCAGCATGGAGCAGGCGCTGAACGAGCTCGAACGCTCACCGGCGCAGGCCCTGATCGTGAACACGCCGACATTTCTGGAGTCGCACGCCATGGCCCGGCTGCCGTACCACACGCCAGCGGTGACCTGCTGGGTGCCCGGAGCGGACGAGGCTGCGAGGCGCCTCGGCGTGGTGCGCTACCTGGTAAAGCCCGTCACTCAGGAGATGATTCTCTCCGCGCTACAGGAGCTGGGCGAGCACGTGAGGACTGTGCTTGTGGTCGACGACGAGCCGGAAGTGCTGCGTCTGCTCGCGCGAATGCTCTGCTCGGCCGGGCCCCGCTACCGTATACTACAGGCGACCAGCGGCGCGCGCGCCCTCGGGCTTCTCCGCGAGCGGCGACCGGACGCCATGCTCCTCGACCTCGTCATGCCCGGAATGGACGGTTTCCAGGTCTTGCAGCAGAAGAGCCTTGACCCATCCCTGCGCGAGATACCGGTCGTCGTGATCTCGTCTCGAGATCCCAGTGGGGAGCCGGTGGTGAGCGAGACCATTGCAGTCACCCGCACCGGCGGCCTTTCGGTTCGCGATCTCGTGAACTGCATCCGCGCGGTCAGCGAGGCCCTCGCGCCATCAACTGCGCCTGCTGGTCAAGGGCCGCCAGAAAAGCCTGCTGGGTGACGGGCTTGCGAACGAAACCGCTGGCTCCGAGCGAGAGGGCCAGGCTCTCCTGCGGCAGAATGGTGCAGACGATGATGGGAAGGTCGGCTGTGCGGGGGTGCTGCCGCAGCCTGCTCAGGATGCGCCAGCCATCGACGCGGGGCATCATGACGTCGAGCACGATAATGTCAGCCGATAGCCTCTCGAGGATACTGAACGTCTGCTCCGCATCGCGCGTGCCCACGAGGCGGTAGCGGGTGCCGGCGACGTAGCGCTCGAGGAGGAGCAGCGTATCGGCGTTGTCGTCGATGGCGAGGACCGTCAGCTGCTCCGCCGTGGGTACCGTCAGAAGGGCACAAAAGCTCTTCTCGTCCAGAGACACCGTGAGTTGCCCGCCGCAGAGGGCAGCCAGGTGGTGCGCCAGCTCCAGCCCGGCGCTATGGTCATCGCCAGGGGCGGTGGCGGAGCGCCTCCTCGTGCACTCTATCCGATAGGCGACACCCCACGACACAGCCCTGGCCGATATCTGCACGCGTCCGCCGCCGGCCTGAGGGATGGCCACGCTGAGCAGGTTGAGGAGAATCTGGTTCAGCGCTACCTCGTGCAGCAACAGAGCGGGAAGGGCGGCCGGAACCGTTGCCTCCAGATGCACGGCGTACTGCGCCGCAAGCGGCTTCGCGAGCTCCAGGACGTTCAGCAGGGCCCGCCGTGCGTCTACGGGGGCCTCTGGGCGCGTCTCCTGAAGCCAGGCGAGCTCGTCGAGCACTGATGGGCCAGCGGGTGTCGGTTGGGCACTCTCGGGGAGGGGTGCACTGCCTGCCTTCTTGTCCAGGTCGAACTGCTGCCACAGGCGGTAGGCCAGGGCCTCCAGTGCGGCTCGCTGCTCGCGCCGCAGGTGGCGCGTCGTCACGCCGAGCTGGTCGGCGACCATCTGGACCGTATGCTGCTGCACATAACGGTAGAACAGCAGCTCGTAGATTCTCCAGGCCCTCAGCTGTGACGGCGTGGTTGCGTGCGGCTCGAGGGAGGCGATGGCATCAATGAGGATGCGTTGCAGCGCCGGGTACGCGTCGGCGCGTCCCGCCACGCCAAAGAGGTCGGCGAGGGGGCTCTTGCAGAGGCGATCGGGATCGTACAGCCGGTTGAGAGCGTCGCGGAGGTACTCAACGAACTGGGCACGAGTCAGCATGTCCGCCCTGCGTCAGCTTTGGGTCCGCATTTCAGCCCCTAAGGCCTTACGCGGGAGTTCGCTCCGGAGTATTATAGAATGAGGCTTGATCGTGAGCAAGATTGCGAGTTGCCGGTCCGCGCCGGCGCGGGTTCAAGAAAGGAGAGTGTCACGATGAGCACCGGCAGTCGGGGTATTTCACGGCGCGCCTTTCTGCGCAGCCTGATCTGCGGCGCTGGAGGGGTGGCAGCGGCCACACTGCTCAATGGCTGCAAGCCGGCTGGCGGGGCCCAGGGTGGCTCCACCGAGGCTGCGGTGCCAACGAAGGTTGGGGCACCGGCCGAGGCGGGCACGGGCGGGATCACGCTGCGACTGTGGTCCCACAGCAACCCGGCCTTCGTGAAGGCCAATGAGGCGGCGATCCAGAAGTGGCTGGAGCAGAGGCCAGAGGTACAGATCAAGTATGAGTACTTTCCGTACGACGAGTTCATCCAGACGATTCAGACCTCCATGGCCGCCAAGAACGAGGCCGACATCATCGAGATGTTCGGCAGCTGGGTGCAGAGCTATGCCAAAGGCGGCACCCTCTCGGTGGCGCCGGATGATATCATGAGCCTGGCCGAGGCACGCCAGCTCTTCTACGCCGCGCCCCTGGATGGCTACGTCTGGGAAGGCAAGCTCTACGGCTTCCCGAACGAGTACAACCTGGAGAACGGCGGGGTCCTGGTCAACAAGCGCATGTTCGAGGAGGCTGCGCTCGCCTATCCCCCGGAGTGGGAGAGTTGGGAGGAGCTGGTCACCGACGCCAAAAAGCTCACCAGGTTCGACGGTGAGACGATGACCGTCGCCGGGTTCCACTACGTCACGGGCGACGGCCTCGGGTTCCTCTTCTGGGAGGGTATCCTCGAGCGAGGAGGCGATTACTTTGCGGACGATAGGGTGCACCTGAACCTGCTCACGCCTCAGGCCGAAGCGACGACCGAGTGGCTTGTGGGAATGGCTCAGAAGGATAGGGTCGTCGATCCCATGACCTTCAACCCCGAGTCCAACTGGGTGGGCGACTCTTTCTTCCAGGGCCTTGTGGCCATCGGCTACATCGGGCCGTGGATCGTCCCGGTAGCCCGCGAGAACCACCCCGACTTTGCTGACCCGTGGAACTATGTCTCGTGCCCGTACTATGGCGAAAAGATGTCCTTCGCCGCCGACTCGGGCTGGGGGAAGGTCGTCTCGCCGAACAGCAAGGGCATCCGTGAGGCCTGGGAGTTCGCCAAGTTTGCGACCGCCGACGCCGCCAACGCTCGCGCCTGGAACGTGGGCACCGGCACCGTGCCTGCCCTCAAGAGCGTGGCCGAGGATCCCACCCTGCTCAACGACCTGGACTGGCTCGGCCCGTCACTCAAGGTGCTGCCCTACGGTCGCTATGTGGGAATGCTGCAGGACCGCGACTTTGTGTGGTACAACGTTGTGGCGACGCACCTCGTGGAGGCGCTGCAGGGCCAGATTTCCGTGAAGGAAGCGCTCAACAAGATGCACGAGGAAGCGAACGCCATGATCGACAGCAAGATCGGGTAGTCACGGTTGGGGCGCAAGCTCCATTCCCAGAGCATGTCCTCCCGCAGGTGCACCGCTGGCACCTGCGGGAGGAAAGTCAGAAGGGAAGCGAGGCCTCATGCCAGCATTGCGCGCGCGCGGTAGACTCCTGCGCAGCCAGCACCGTTTTGCCGCGGTGTCGTTGACGCCGATTATGCTGTACATGATGGGGTTCACGCTGCTGCCCATGGTCTGGGCGGTGGTGATCACCCTCTTCCGCTACAGCCCGACGCGAGAGGGGGTGTTTCTCGGCCTTGGCGGCGGCAATCCCTTTGTCGGGCTGCGCAACTATCTCGACATCTTCTCGAGCTCGATCAACGGCCAGCTCTTTCGCCTCTCGCTCAAGAATACCTTCATCTTCGCCCTGCTCGTGCTGCCGCTCAACCTGGCTATCACCCTGCCGCTGGCGGTGCTCATCGAGACTGTACACCACAGGCTCAAGACGGTGTTTCGAACCATCTACTTTCTGCCTACCGTCACGTCTCTGGTGGCCGTCTCGCTGGTGTGGGGCGTGATCTACAACCCTACCTTTGGCCTGCTCAACCTGGCGCTGCGCGCTGTTGGGCTCAAGGGTATGCCCTGGCTCAGTGATCCAAAGACCACAGTGCTGGGCATACCCCTGCCGATGATCTGTCTGATTGTGACCTACGTGTGGCAGGACATGGGGTATAACCTGGTGATCTTTATCGCCGGGCTCCAGGGTATCCCCGAGGTTTTCCATGAGGCAGCGCGGGTCGATGGCGCCAACAGCTGGCAGCGCTTCTGGCACATTACAGTTCCCCTGCTGCGCTCAACGCTCACGTTTGTGATCGTCATGACCATGCTCTCATCATGGCAGGTTTTCGTGATCTTCTATGTCATGACGCGTGGCGGGCCTGGGAATCTGACACGCACACTCGTCCTGCACATCTATGAAACGGCCTTCCGGCACCAGGAGATGGGCCTGGCAGCTACGGTAGCCATGGCGCTCTTTGCCATCATCATGCTGACCACGCTGCTTCAGATGCGCCTGCTCCGCCGAGAGTGGGAGTACTGATCGATGGATACGGTACAGCAGATCTCTCCAGCCCTCCGTCGCAGAGCTCGTTCGGGACTCAGGCCGTTCGTGGTGCGCGCACTGGTCTACCTGCTCCTCACCGCCGGGTGTGTGGTGACGCTGGTCCCCTTCCTGTGGATGCTGGGCACCTCGCTCAAGTCCTCGACGGAAATCATTCGTCTGCCGCCGACGCTGATCCCGGAGCAACCCACGCTTCAGAGCTTTCGGACGATTTTTGAGGACCCGCGCGTACCGCTGGAGCGGTTCTTCCTGAATAGCACGGCTGTCAGCGTTAGCGTGGTGGCGCTGGTGCTCTTCACCAGCTCTCTGGCCGGCTTTGTGTTTGCCAAGTACCAGTTCTTTGGCAAGGATCTGCTCTTTACCCTGATCCTGGCCACCATGATGATCCCCTTCCAGGTGACCATGATCCCGATGTACCTGATCCTGGTACGTCTGCACCTCACGGACAGCCTTTGGGGACTGGTGGTTCCGGGGGCGACGAGTGCCTTTGGCATCTTTCTGATGAAGCAGTTCATCGAGGGCATTCCGGCGGAGCTGATCGATGCAGCCCGGATCGACGGGGCGTCCGAGTTTGGCATCTACACGCGCATCGTGCTGCCACAGATGGGCCCCGCCCTCGCCACCCTGGGAATCTTCCAGTTCATGGGCACCTGGAACGACTACCTGTGGCCCCTGATCGTGATCACCACCACCGAGCGGCGCACTCTCCCGATCATGCTGACGTGGTACAACAGCCAGCATGGCGCCCGACACGATCTCAGCATGGCGGCGGCCACGCTGGTGATCCTGCCCATCCTGATAGTCTACTTCCTGTTCCAGCGCTGGATCGTGCAGGGGATCACCCTGACCGGATTCAAGTGACGGCTGAGAGGTGGATGGTGCCCGGCATCCGGCAGGCACGGTAGGGGAGCACTCTTCGCCCGGTGGAGTTCAAGGGCGAACAGGCTGCCCCCATCGGCGTCTCTGAGCCCTTGCCAGAGGAGCGGCCCGAAGGTCGGAGACAGGAAACCCCAACAACTGCAGGGGCAGCGGCCTGGGCAGCACGCCTGCCGTGAGCTGCGGGGCGGTAGGGTTAGCGCGTATGGAGGTCGGGGGTGGGGGGCACATCAGCGCGCCGCATGCCGGACGACCCTCAAGAGGGCAGCAGCGAGTGATGAGCGAGAGGCCCCTCACTCCGCCACGGCATTCGCGCCGAGGATGACGCGGATGTCGATATCTGCCTTGATGCCCTCCTGGCGGAGCACGTGCGTGTCGGCGAGCTTGAAGTGGGCCTTTAGCGAGGCGAGGGTGTACCTCTTGTCCGCGTAGACGATGATGACCGTCTCGGGATAGTCGGGCCGGTCGGCGTTGCCGTAGCGGACGACGTTGTAGCCGCCTGCGCGGAGCTCGGTTGCCGTCTTGGAGGCGAGGCCCGGGGTCTGCGTCCCGTTCTGTATCTCGATGCGGGCCGCTTCCTGGGCGAGCTTTTCGCGATCGCCCAGCGGGCCGAGGGTGACGGTTGGCGTGGGCGCCGGGAAGAGCTCACCGACGAGGGCGCGTATCCGATCCGGACGCGGCACGAGCACGTCCCATCCCTCGGGAGTCTTCCACGAGATGACCATGGTCTCGTCGATCACGCCGGACTTGATGCCATCCTCGGGTACCTCACGCGCCGCCTGTCCGATGGCGATCAGCTCCTCGATGCCCATGTCGGTCTGGACGCTATCTCCGAGTATGCGCAGTTGCTCCGGAATGCGCGCCAGCGGAAAGTTGAGGCTGAGGACCTTGTCCCGCACGGCTCTGATGACCTGCTGCTGCCGGCGTGCTCGGTCGATGTCCGAGCTGTCGTGGCGGGTGCGGGCATACTTGAGCGCCAGGTCCCCATCCATGTGCTGGCGGCCGGCGGGGATGTACAGGCGCATCGTACCATAGTCGGGAGTGGGGTAGTTGTAGTCTATGATCTCCCGGGGGACGTCGATGTCGATGCCGCCGATGGCATCGATGATCTTGATAAAGCCTTCAAAGTCGATACAGACGTAATAGTGCACGGGAATGCCCAGGTTGTACTGGACGGTTCTCTTGGCGTACTCAGGTCCGCCGCCGGGATAGCCATACTTCTCCCCGTACACATAGGCGGCGTTGATTCGCTCGTTCAGGTTGTAGCCGGGCAGGGTCACCCAGAGGTCTCGGGGCATGGACAGCATGCTGACCGTCTTGCTGACGGGGTCGAGGCTGAAGAGGATCATCGTGTCCGTGCGCCATGGCCCGGGGTCGTTGTCCCGCCGGTCGATGCCGAGGAAGAGGATGTTCACCCGCTCGGTGAGCTCACGCTGAGCAACCGGCCCAGTCGAGCTCGACCGCCGGGGCGAAGTGAGGCTGGTGTGCCCGCCCGTGGCGAAAGGCAGCTCCGCGTAAGCCACGATGTCGCGGACGCTGGCGTAGAAGAGGTAGCCAAAATACAGGCCGCCGGCGAGGAAGGCGACCAGCAAAACGCTCCACAGCAGGTTGCGATTGCCCGTGGAGCGCACTATCGGAGCCCGGCGATGTCGGTCCGGCATAGAGCGTAGCATTCCTTCGGCGTGTGCATGATGCAGACTCCGACCTTTATGGGGTCCAGGGTCGGCCCATTATAGCACAAGGCTCATGGCCCCGCAAGGTAACTGCGCACTGAAAACCCCAGGGCTCCCCCATGAGGACCGGCGGTTGAGAACTGGGGTGGGAGGCACCCCTCGCCCAGGTGCCCCCACCCCGTCTCAAAGGAGGAGAAGAAGGTTTTGGCAGCGCCAGAGACAGAAAGACCCAGGGGCTGAGTGGCCCTGGGTCACGCCACTCTCCCGCAAGCCTACGAGGTTAGCTGTCGGGTTCGGGTTGGGAGAGCAACCCTACCAGCCCTGAAGGCCGGATTCACCCCCGCGTGCCAAGAAGCACACGCTGGTTCCCCCGCTTCTCATATCGAGAACTCGGCTTTGTAAGCTTTACGATTGTACCTCAAGTTCTGTATGCTGTCAAGGACTTGTCCGAGCGGCCCTTTCAGGTCGCTCGGAACCGCCTCCTGCGGGCTCTGCGCCCACCTCAGCCGTGTGGGAGGGTCCGGGGCGCCGCCCACTTCCCTTCAGCACGAATTGTGCCACTGACGCGAAGGCGCTTTGCGCGGGTGATCGCCTTCTGCGTCGGGGGCGGAATGGTTCACACCCGCATCCTGGCAGCGCCGGCCGGGTAGCCCCCGAGCGGCTACCCCGTGCCCCCCGCTATACATCACCCGCGAGCGGCCTGCGGGGAGCGCAGGCGCCCGTGGCCTGCGCAACGCCTCGCGGAGCCGCCCCCACCCCTGCCCCTCCCCCAGGCC
>DYEI01000379.1 GCA_020725765.1 Anaerolinea sp.
GGCTTAACCCCGCTTTGCCCGCTGGGCAAAGCGGGGAATGCCCCAGGGGTGGGGGCCCGCGATGGGCAAGGCCGTCGCCCTACGACCGAAGAGGGCTGTCCGCCCCTGAACCCCAGTTGGCTCAGAGACAGACGACTCACACCCGCCTGTGCAGGCTCAAGGATTCTCCGTCGTTGAAGCCGCACGCCCGGCCTGCAGGGCGGGGAGTCCAGGTAGGAGGTGTGTCGGGAGGCCGGGGCGCTGAGCGCGCCCGGCCTCCCGACAGCCCAGGTTCACACTTTGACCGACCTCCCAAAGCGCCGTACAATGCATCAATCGCTTTGTGCGCACGGCACGTGACCAAGGAGGATGCCAGGAATGAGACGCAAGGTATGGGTCGCCATCATCTTGCTCGTCGTGTTGAGCGTAGCGGTCGGCGCCTGCAAGTCGGCCACCGGCACCGCCAAGCAGGCGCAGCAGGCGGTCACGGACCTGGGTGGCAGGGAGATCATCTGGGCAGTGGACAACGCCTACCCGCCCTTCAGCTTCCTCGACGAGAACGGCAACGGCATCGGCTTCGACTATGACCTGGCGCAGGAGGTCTGCAAGCGCGCCAACTGCAAGCCCAAGTTCAAAGAGTTCGCCTGGGAGGGCATCTTCGAGGCCTGCGCCGCCGGCGAGTTCGACATCAACATGGGGGGCTGCACCCTGGACGTCGAGCGCGCCAAGACGGTAGACTTTTCGGACCCCTTCTACACCTATGGCCAGGTCATCATCGTGCGGGCCGACGACACGTCGATCACCGATGAGGCGAGCCTGATCAGCTCCGGCAAGAAGGTCGCCACACAGGCCGGCACAACCAACGAGAAGACGGCCATCGCCCGCTTTGGCGAGGAGAACGTGATCCTCTACGACACCTTTGAGATGCCGGTGACGGCTCTCCTCGCCGGCGACGTCGATGCGGTGCTGATCGACGAGGTTGCCGCCGTCGGGTTTGCCCGCGAGAACCCCGGCAAGCTCAAGACGGCCTTTCGCGTCTCCAGCGGCGAAATGCTGGCGCTCTTCATGCCACCGGGAAGCCCCCTGCAGCCAGCCGTCGATCAGGCCCTGAACCAGATGTGGGCCGATGGCACCATGGAAAAGCTGATCGACAAGTGGCTGGTGGTCAAGTAGCCGCGGCCGGGCAAGCCTGTCCGCGGCCACGGGTTGCGGGATGGCCAGCATCCATCCCGCAACCCGCATGCCCACGGCCACCGAACCCCCTCGCTGACAATGAAAGGCAGTGCCATGGCAGGTGACGGCAAGGCGGTGCCACGGCCGCAGATCATCCCGGGGGCGCGACGGCTGGAGAACGTACCCTGGTGGCTGCTGATCTTGATCCTGGCGGGGCTCCTGCTGGTGTTCTCGGTGTTCACCTCGGAGCGCTATCAGGATGCCTTCCGGTTCCTCATCGCCGGGGTCGAGATGACCATCTTCCTGACCCTGGTCTCCTTTGCGCTCTCGGTCATCCTCGGCCTGCTCGCAGGCCTCGGCCGTGTGTCCAGGAATCAGGTCATCTACACGATCGCCACGCTCTATGTGGAGGTTATCCGCGGGGTGCCGCTCCTGGTCCAGCTCATCTACTGGGCCTTTGTGGTGACGCCCGCCATCGTCAGCGCCCTGAACGCGCTGGGGCAGTTCATCCTGAGCTACCTGGCCTACGAGCCGCTGCTGGGCCTGGCCTACTCGCTCTCCTCGCTCAGCATCCAGAACGTCGACATGACCGGCCGCTGTATCGCCGGGCTGGCCTTCGGCTACGGCGCCTACGAGGCCGAGATCTTTCGCGCCGGGATCCAGTCCATCCCCAAGGGGCAGATGGAGGCGGCCCGGTCGCTGGGCATGAGCCACTACCAGGCCATGCGCCATATCATCCTGCCGCAGGCCATACGGGTGGTCCTGCCGCCGCTGGGCAACGACTTTGTGGCCATGCTCAAGGACACCTCGCTGGTCTCCGCCCTGGCGGTGAGGGAGCTGACGCAGCTCGGCAAGCTCTACCGGGGGCGCACCTTCCGCAGCTTTGAGACCTGGAACACCGTCAGCTTTATCTACCTGAGCATGACCATCGTCCTCTCGCTCCTTGTGAGGTCGCTCGAGCGCCGGATGCGCACGGACTGATCCCCCTGGCACCGAAAGTGATAGGGCGAGGGGGCACCCTGCAGCAGCGCCTCGGGCCGACGCCCGGTAGCCGGCGCGGGCTCCAGGCAGAGGGCCGGGGGGACGGCGGAGAGTTCGTCAGACTATGCGTATAGAGGTCGATTGCGAGCGCATCAGGCGGAACACCGAGGCCCTGGTCAGCTGGTGCGCTCCTCGCGGCATCGAGATTGTGGGCATCACCAAGGCCTGCTGCGGCCATCCCGAGGTCGCCCGGGCCATGTTGGCCGGCGGCGTGCGGATGCTGGGCGAATCGCGCCTCGTCAACGTGGCACGGCTGCGACAGGCGGGGATCGATGCCGACATGATGCTCCTGCGCCTGCCGGCACTGAGCGAGGTCGAGCAGGTCGTGGCGCTGACGCAGGTGAGCCTCAACTCGCAGATAGAGACGGTGCGGGCCCTGTCCGAAGCCGCCATGGCACGCGGGGTCGTTCATCAGGTGATCCTCATGGTGGAGACCGGCGACCGCCGCGAGGGCGTCATGCCCGAGGACGCCGTGCAGGTTGCCCGGCAGATGCACGAGTTGCCCGGCGTCGACCTCGCCGGGATCGGCACCAATGTGCTGTGCATCGGCGGCGTGCTGCCGACGCGTGAGAACACGCGCCTGCTCGTGGACATCGCCGAGGCCATCGAGCGGGACCTCGGGATCGAGCTCCGGGTGATCTCGGGCGGCCACACGTCCAACCTGATGCTGATTGCCACGGAAGAGCTGCCGGCGCGCATTAATCAGCTTCGAATCGGCCACGGCATTCTCCTCGGCTGTGACGATCCGCCGCTCTATCCCCTTCCCTGCCCCTACCAGGATGCCTTCACAGTGTACGCCGAGGTGATCGAGGTCCTCAGCAAGCCCTCGCTACCGGAGGGGCCGGTCATGGTCGACGCCTTTGGCCGCAAGCCCCATTGGGAGGACCTCGGGGTGCGACGCCGGGCCATCCTCGCCATCGGCGAGCAGGACCTGCGGACCGAGGCACTGCGCCCGCTCCGGCCGGGCGTGTCCATCGTCAGTGCCAGCTCCGATCACCTCGTAGTGGACGTCACCGAGGCCGACCCGCCCGTGCGCCTCGGTGAGGAGCTCGCGTTCCGCCCCGCCTACGGTGCCATCGCCACGGCCATGGCCAACGCGGACATGCCAAAGGTGGTAAAGCCTATCCTGGAATAGATGTGGCAAGACCTGCCGCCCGTCCAGGGCGCATAGACGGCGTCCATCCACTTTGACCTCGGGCAGGGTGTGATCCAGTATTGGGGCATCCCGCACCCTGCCAGCCCTCATCGACCCTCCCCCATCCTCGACTTTGGCCTTTCGGGGCGCAACCCGCGGCACCATCCAGAACTCGCCGAGATGGCCGCCAGCCATCCTGCGTCCGAGATGCCCCTCCCCCTCGCCCCCCTCCCCGAGGCGGGCACGACGTGCCCGCCCCTGAGCCCTCGCCCCCTCCCCGGGACGGACGCCGCGGCGTCCGTCCCGGGGAGGGGGAAGACA
>DYEI01000380.1 GCA_020725765.1 Anaerolinea sp.
CGCCGCATTCCGCAGAATATCCATGCGTCACATTAGACTTCTTGCGGGCGGGGCAGATCCTACCCACACCCGGCCGGAACCCTGTCCCCGTCCCAGGGATGAAGGACATGCTGCCAAGAGAACGCGTCTTTGCCGCCCTCGAACATCGCGAGCCCGATCGCATCCCCTGGGGCGAGCACTCGATCGACTACAACGTCTACGAGGACATCCTCGGCCGGCCCACTTTTGTGCAGGCCAAGATGAAAGAGACCGAGGCCCTCTGGGATGGCCGGCGGGACGAGGTGGTCGAATCCTACAAACGCGATCGTCTCGACCTCGTCCGCGCCCTCGATATGGATATCGTCTTCGTCGGTCGGGTCCCTCCCAAGGGCTATCGGCCGGAGCCGATGGAAAAGCTTGCCGAGGGCGTGTACCGGGACAAGGACGGCACCATCTACCACGTCTCCTCTACCACGCACGATCTCATGCCGGTCAGCATGAACACCCGCCCCTACCGTGAGGTGACGGTAGAGGCGCTGGAGGAGGAGATCCGCCGGCTGGAGGAGGAGCCCATCGGCGACCCTGCCGACTCAGAGTGGGAGTTGGTCCGCCATGCCGTGCAAGAGATGAAGGGCACTCATTTCATCCTGCTCCTCTGTGGCGACCTGGAGTGGCCCCGCTTCGGCGCAACCGAGGAGGAGAGCTGGATGAACCTCGTGCTCCACCCCGAGGTCTGCGCCAGGATCGCCGAGTTGACCGGCAGGCGGCTTATCCGCGAGGTCCAGCTCTATGCCCGGCTTGGCGTCGACGGCATCATGCCCTGCGGCGACCTTGGCTCCAGCACCGGCCTTATGGCCAGCCCCCGCATCTACCGGGAGATGGTCTACCCCTGGCACAAGGCCGTCGCCGACGAGGCGCACCGCCTCGGCCTCAAGGTCCTCAAGCACTGCTGTGGCCACATCTGGCCGATCATCGACGAGTTCGCCAGCATCTACGACGCCTGGGAGGGGATCCAGGCTACAGCGGGGATGGACATCCGCCGCCTCAAGGAGCGCGTCGGTGACCGGCTCACGCTGTGGGGCGGCATCTGGCACGAGCACATCATCCTCGGCACCCCCGAGGATATCCGAGAGGATGCGCGGTACGCTTTCACCTACGCCGCACCGGGCGGTGGCTACATCATGGGCTCCACACACTCGCTGGCCGTCGGCGCCCGGCCCGAGAATATCCTCGAGATGAAGCGCTGCCGCGATCAGTGGGGGACCTACCCCATCGACCCCCAGAGATTCGTGTAGGAGCGATGGACCGAAACGCCTTTGCGCGGCTTGTGGTCGAGGCTCTCGACTCCCTTCCTGAGGAGATCGCCAGGCACCTCGACAACGTGGAGGTTGTCGTAGAGGACCGCCCGACGCCATCGCAGCTCAGGCAGGGCCGGGTGCGCCGCGGCCACATGCTCCTGGGGCTGTACGAGGGCGTCCCCCGCACCGAGCGCACGAGCCACTACGGGCTTGTCCTCCCGGACAAGATCACCATCTTCCAGGAGCCCATCGAGGCCTGCTGCCACACCACCGAGGAGATCCGCGAGCAGGTTCGGCGCACCATCGTGCACGAGATTGCCCACCACTTTGGTATCGACGACGAGCGGCTGCACGAGATGGGCTACTGAGGGCTGGGAGCCCGCTGGCGATGCATCAGGCGTGCTCGAGCTCCTCGAGTTCGTGGCGGATCCTGAGCCGCTCGTCGAGGGCGGCCCGCAGCGAGGGGGCGAGCTCCGCATCCCAGCGGGTTGCGGCGTCCGTCACCGCCTCAAGGTGAGACCGCAGCGGCCCGAGCAACTGCTTGCGCAGCGGCTGGAAGAGCTTTCCCTCCAGGCCTTCGCCTTCCTGCTGGCTCAGCCAGCCCTCAGTGAGGGGATCGAGCAGTTTGGACCGGGCGTCCTCGGCGAGCTCAGGCAGCCATGAGCCGAGGTCGCTGACCTTCTCCGCGGCCCCCAGCACAGTCGAGCCCAGCCCGAAGGGGATTTTGCCAATCAGCCAGGTCAGAAAGCTCCCGACCGCCTGCCCCAGGGGTGGCACGTTCCCAAGGATACGGGCGATCGCGTCCTGCGCTGCCTTCAGCCGCGCCTCGAGGCCCGAGAGGAGGCCCGCCACCAGCCCGACGGCGCTGCGCAGCCCGGCGAGGCCGCCCTCAAAGTGCGAGAGCCCTTCCTCAACCAGGCTCAGGGCCCCCAGCAGGAGTCCGGCCCCATCCCGCAACACGGGCCACAGGCGGTCGTACCACTCCAGCAGGGTCCGGATCAGGTCGTCCAGCCCAATCCGGTCCAGCTCGCGGTAGACTGCCAGCTGGCGCCTCAGCAGCCGTATCTCCGCTTCGAGCCGGCTCCGCTCCTGTGCCGCGCGCGCCTCGGCTGCGGCCTCGGCGGCACGGCTGCTCGCCACCAGGGTGATGGCGTTGCTTCCGAAGAGCACGGCGGCCGCTCCGGCGCCCAGCAAGGCACGCCGTGCGACAGGAGCGCTCGACCTGGCCGGGCCTGCACCGGTGGGTGCGCCGGAGCCATCGATACTCGTGTCCGCCATTGGCACTATTCCTCCCCCAGCCATACCGGGCTGGAACGGCCCTGCCCCGGAAGAGCAGTTGTGCTATAATCCATTATAGCATGCCTGCAACATGGGAACCATCTCGCGAAGAGGCGGGGCGTAGCTCAGTTTTGAGGCATCTCGCACGCTGCCAGCCATCATCAGCCCCTCCCCCTCGCCCCCCCCCCGGGACCGACGCCGCGGCG
>DYEI01000381.1 GCA_020725765.1 Anaerolinea sp.
CGCCGCGGCGTCCGTCCCAGGGAGGGGGCGAGGGGGAGGGGCATCTCGGAGGCAGCTTGGCTGGAGCTCATCTCGGCGAGCTCTGGACGGCGTCGCAGGTTGCGCTGCGAGAGGCCAGACTCGAGCGACTTGGGACATACACCGGCTTTCGCGGCACGCCCCTCAGCGCCGCCTGAGTGCCCGAGAGCGCCGGAACACGCGACGCCGCGCCTGAGGCACTGGCTCCCGCCGGGTCTTTCTCACCTCGGTCTCTTCCTCCTCCTCGCCGGCAGCCCGTGCGAAGGCCTGGTAGACCTCTGCGAGCTGACGCAGGCGCTGCGTGACCAGGTAGTTAATCGTCCCCTCCGGGTACTCGCCATCCTTCAGCTCCCCGGCGGGCATGCCGGTCAGCAGCTCCATCCCCTCATCGATGGTCCGCACCTGATAGATGTGGAACCTGCCCTCCCTCACGGCCTGGACGACATCCTCGCGCAGCATCAGGTTGTCGACGTTCTGGGCCGGGATGAGTACGCCCTGATTCCCGGTCAGCCCCTTGACGCGGCAGACGTCGTAAAAGCCCTCAATCTTGGCAGCCGCGCTCCCGATCGGCTGGACCTCGCCACGCTGGTTGACGGAGCCGGTCACGGCCAGGTCCTGGCGGATCGGAACGCCGGCCAGGCTCGAGAGCAGTGCGTACAGCTCTGCCGATGAGGCGCTATCCCCCTCAACCCCCTCGTAGCTCTGCTCGAAGGTAATGCTGGCCGAGAGGCTCAAGGGCAGGTCGGTCGCATAGCGACCGCCGAGGTAGCCAGCGAGGATCATCACGCCCTTGTTGTGGATGGGGCCCGCCAGCTCGGCCTCCCGGTCGATGGCGATCACGTTCCCGCGGCCAACGTAGGTCCGGGCGGTGATGCGGCTGGGCCGGCCGAACTCATAGTCGCCCAGCATGGTGACCGAGAGCCCGTTGACCTGCCCGACGACCGCGCCATCCGTGTCGACCATGATGATGCCACGCTCGATCATCTCCCGGATGCGCTCCTCAACGCGGTTCGAGCGGTAGACCTTCTCATCGATGGCCTTCTGGACGTCCTCACCGGTGACGAGCTGATGGCCTGACTGCCCAGCCCAGTAGCTGGCCTCGGCGATGATGTCGCCGATCTCGCTAAAGCGGGTGGCGAGCTTTTTCTGGTCCTCGGCCAGGCGGGAGCCGTGCTCCACGATCTTGGCCACGCCAGTCGGGTCGAAGGGGCGCAGGCTGTGGTCGCGGCAGTAGCTGGCCACGAAAAGGGCATACTGCTGGGCTGCGGTGTTGTCGCGGTTGATGTCGGTGCCAAAGTCCGCCTTGACCTTGAACAGGCGGCGAAAGTCCTCGTCGAGGGCGTAGAGGAGATAGTAGATCCAGGGCTCGCCGATAAGGATGACCTTGACATCGGCCGGGATCGGCTCGGGCTCCAGAGTCGTCGTGCTGAAGAGGCGGTATTGCTGGCCCATCTCCTCGATCTCGATCCGTCCGTCCTTGAGGATGCGCTCGAGGGCATCCCAGGCGAAGGGGTTGAGGAGGACGCTGCGAGCCTCCATGATCAGGTACCCGCCATTGGCGCGGTGGAAGGCACCGGCGCGGATCTTGGTAAAGTCGGTCACAAGGGCACCGAACTGCGCTTCCTGCTGCACCTCGCCGACCAGGTTGTAGTAGGTGGGGTTGGTCTCGATAATGACCGGGGCGTTCTTTTGCTCGCAGTTATCGACGAGGAGGTTGACCTTGTACCGATTCAGCGCGGCCTCGGCCCCGCCGCCGAACATCTGCGCGAGCGGGTTGGCCTGCTCTTCCGCCGGCTTGAACAGGTCTGCCTGCTCGATGACGTCATTGCGCACCTGCTTCAGATAGTCCACGACCTCGGGGATGCTGGCGTACCGGGCCTCAAGCTCGTCGAACAGGTGCCCGGCCACGAAGGAGACCACCTGCCGGTCCAGCTCGGTGAGGTTATCCTGGGCCTCTTTCTGGACCTGCCTGGCCCTGTGAAGGGTGGAGGTGAGCTGTTGCTGCAGCTCGCCCTCGGTGTGCTCGAGCTGTTGCCGCGCATCGGGAGGCAGGGCGCGATAGTCCGCCTCGCTCATCGCCTCCTCGCCGCGCGTGGGTACGAGCATCACCCCGATAGGCGTGCGCGCGAGTCCAAAGCCCCGGGCACGGACCTGCTCCTCGAGCTCGCTGAAGATGCGGGTCTGCTCGTCCTGGACTCGCTTGGCGATGTTGGCGCGGCGGCTCTCATACTCCTCGCTCTCGAAGGCACGAGGTATGTCTCGCTTGAGATCGGCGACGAGGCGCTCCATGTCGCTGCGGAGCTGGCAGCCCATGCCCGCGGGGAGCCTGATGGCGCGCGGCCTGGCAGGGTTCGTAAAGTTGTTGACATAGACCCAATCCTGCGGCGGTGGCTCGGAAGCGGCTTTCTGCTCGACGACCCTCCGGACCATCGTCCAGCGGCCAGTACCGACGGGGCCGAGGACGAACATGTTGTAGCCCTCGCCGGGCATCTCCATGCCAAAGGTCAGTGCGCGCTTTGCGCGGTCCTGTCCGATCATGTCCGCAAGGCCAGGCAACTCAGCCGTACTCTTGAAAGTGAACTGCGCGGGGTCGCAGACGGCGCGAAGCCTATCCGGGGTAAGCTCGTGGTCCTGCAGCGTCACATCAAGCCTCCTGTCGTTGCGCTCGTGGTGCGAAGCAGTGGGGGAGCAAGGTTCATGCCAGGGGAGGACCCCCGCAGGACGGCGGGAGCCCCGTGAGCGCGACGCGGCGTGCTGCCCTCCTCGAGTCTGGCCTTTTCTCCGTTATGGTAAACCTCCACCCTGTGGTGCGCCCAGGAAGGCCTCGAATCGAGCGGGTCCTGTGCGCTTGCCCCACCAGATGTGAGGCTCCCCGAAAAGGCCAGACGCAAGAGGGGAACACCCTTTTGGGGCGGTTTCGGGCGGTCCGCTAGCATGGGCACCGGGGCGCAATCTCACGCTCCCTGATACTTTGCAGCCCGACTTGTGGGTAATGCATAGCGCCGCGGGGCGGGGAATCCACAACGGGATGGGGTGCCCTCCGGCAAGGGCCGAGGGACGGCGGCTAGAGCAGCCCGTCCGCCCCTGAAAGGGGATAGGGGCCGGGTTCCCCGACGAGCCGTCGCAAAGCCGACCTGCACGGGCAGAGCTACCAGCAGCCTGCCCCCGCGCCATGGGCTGAACGCGAGTCTGGACACTTACGCAAGACGCTCAGCTTGATGCAAGCAAGGGTTACGAGTACACTGCGGTGTAGGGCAAGGGAGGCACACCATGGAATGCACTGGCTACTTGCACGGCGTCAAGGGTTGCCGCCTCTACTACCAGACCTGGCTCCCCGAAGGGACACGGCGGGCTGTCGTGGTGCTGGTGCACGGAGTCGGCGAGCACTGCGGCCGCTACGGGAGGCTTGTCGAAGCCCTGGTGCAGGCCGGCCATGCTGTGGCCGGCTATGATATGCGCGGCCACGGCCGCTCGGGCGGGCAGCGCGGCCATATCGACTCGTGGGACGACTACCGTAGCGACCTTGGGCTCTTCCTCGATCTCGTCGGTCGGCTATTCCCCGGGGCCCCGACATTTCTCTACGGCCACAGCCAGGGCTCCCTGGTGACGCTCGACTACATCCTGCGCCACCCGGAGGGGTTGCGAGGGGCAATCCTCTCGGGAACGGCCCTCGAGCCGGCGGGAGCGGCCGCGCCGCCCCTCCTCGTGCTGGTGGCAAGGGCGCTATCCCGTCTGCTCCCGACGTTCCCCCTGCGGGTCACGCTCCAGGGGAGTTGCCTGTCACGTGACCCGGAGGTGGCCAGGGCCTACATGGAGGACCCCCTCAATCACTGGCAGCGGTCTGTGCGCTGGGGCACGGAGGGTCTCAAGACCATCGCCTGGATCAAGGGCCGCGCCGACGATATCCGCCTGCCAGTCCTCTTCCTTCATGGCGAGATGGACCCGCTGGTGAAAGCGGAGGGGGCAAAGCGCTTCTTCGAGGCCGTCACCTTCCCCGACAAGGCCATCCGTATCTATCCCGGCGGCCTGCATGAGCCTCACAACGACATTCAGTGGGAAGAGGTTGCGAGGGACGTCATACAGTGGCTCGACGCGCATCTCTAGTGTGACCCGCGCCTGTCCGCGCAACTCACTGGAGAAGGGAACGCCTATCCCCGGCAGGAATGCTGGCGAAGGTTGGGTCTATCGCCGGGGGCAGGCTCGAAGTAGGAGCACCGGGCCACGACGCCTCAACGAGGCCGGGGCGATGGGACGCGGGGGAGGCGTCGATGGAGGACCTCAAGGCGAGAAGCTCAAGTTCGGATACCCGGCATTCTACCGGGCGATCGCGGTGCCGGCTACGATTGTGCCCCTGATGATCGGCGTCGGGCTCGCGGCTACAGGCTCAGGGCTCGCGGGCGTGCTGTTCTTCGTGGCCCTTGCCGGCCTTGGCCCGTACCTGTTCCTGGCGATTCTGGGCAGGGTGACCCCGACAACGAGGGGATCACCCTAACGCGCCTCGGTCGCTCCGTACGGATGGCGTACGCAGAGATCACGCGGCTCGAGCACTTGCATGTCCGCCATGCTCTGGTCATCCATGCTCCACATCCGCGAGGGCTACAGTCATCCAGGGGGCAGGCCGTGAAGTCGATCGCGGAGGGCACGGGCATGTACGAGGTCCGTCCGCAGGTGGCTGTGCGTGACCTCGCGCGGCAGGCCCACGAGCTGACGCAGCTGGCTATCTCGTCCTATCAGGGCGTTCTGGAGCCGTCGCTGGCGCACACGGCCTGGTACCTGCGCCGGCCGGGCATGGACGGGGAGCTGTCGCAGGCGGTACTCTACAGGGGCCGGATGGTCGCCAGCCTGTTTATCACCGTGGCCATGGTGCGCCTCGGCGGAGAGCTTGTGCGCGCCGGCCTGATCGACACGGTGATAACCCACCCAGACCATCGCCGCCGGGGGCTTGCCCGTCGGCTGCTGGAGGAGGCCATCGAGGCAATGCGGGCGCGGGGCCTCGCCGCGAGCCTGCTGTACACCGTCCCGGGGCCGGTTCCGTACGAGCTCTACCGCTCGCTGGGTTTCCGCCCGCACGCTGAAGTTGCGTACCTCCGCCGGCCTCCGGCACCAGGGGTGCGGCGCCCCAGGAGATCGGGGCCCCTCTCAAGCAGGCCGAGCTTGTGGCCTTTCTGAACCGCTGCTTTGCGGATCATGACGGCTACATCCCGCTCGATGGGGTGATGAAAGATGGGTGGTTTCGGGCGGTCGAGCGCGCCGCGGCGCGCTCGACCGCCCGA
>DYEI01000382.1 GCA_020725765.1 Anaerolinea sp.
CCGGGTCGGCCGGCCGACCCGGGGGAGGGGGCTCTTTCTCTATGGGGTGTTTGGCGGCGGCGCGCCACGCGCGCCGCCGCCAAACACCCCGCTTTACGTATCTCCCATCCCCAGGCGGGCGCTGCGGCGTCCGCCTGGGGAGGGGACGGGGGAGGGGCTCATGACCGCTGGCAGAGTGCGAAATGCCCCAATATTGAACTGCACGCGGACCGGACCGGACTGGACAGAACCGAGGCGTGCCGCTAACATGGGTATTATACCACGGGAGCGCGACGACGCACATGTCTGGGCATCAGCGTACAGCTCTGGCTGGAGGCAGGCTCATCTGTGCCGTTGCCGTGGCCTCCATCCCCCCGGCGCCCCGTCCCCCGGGTCGGTTCAAGGGTGGACGGCTTTCCTCGGTCGTAGGGCGAGGGCATGGCCCATCGAGGGCCTCCCAGCCCCGCGCCGCAGGGGCGGGGAATCCACAATGGGAGTGGGTGTTCGCGGGCGGCTTCGCCGCCCGCGAACACCCACTCCACAGATAAGACGCCCTCTTCCCAGCCGCCTCGGCGGCTGGGAAGAGGGCGGGGGGATGGGGTACCCTCCGGCAAGGGCCGAGGGATGGCGCCTGAGGCAGCCTGTCCGCCCCTGAACAACTGCTATGGGGGGCTGTACGGTCGCTCCAGGGGCGGTGACAGTGGTGCCAGATCGATCGTGGCGGAGGTTGCGATGGCTCGAGAAGCTGCGGAGTATCGGGTGGTTCTGATGACGGTAGCCTCGGCTGAGGAGGCGGGACGCCTGGCAGAGGCGCTGGTCGGCGAGCGCCTGGTGGCCTGCGTCAACATCGTCGGGCCGATTCGCTCCATCTATCGCTGGCAGGGCAAGGTCGAAGACAGCACTGAGCACCTGCTCATCGCCAAGACCAGGGAGGACCTCGTGGAGGCGCTGGCAGGGCGGGTCCGGGAGTTGCACAGCTACGAGGTGCCGGAGGTGCTCTCACTGCCTGTCGCCTATGGCTGGCCGCCGTACCTGGCCTGGGTGGAAGCCGAGACGAGACAGAGCCAGCCCCGGCAACGGGTGTAGTTCACGCTGAGGGCAGGCTCATCTGCGCTGTTGGCAGGGCTGCCACCCCCGCCGCCACACCCCGCTCCAAATATCTCCCCTCTCCAGGCGGACGCCGCGGCG
>DYEI01000383.1 GCA_020725765.1 Anaerolinea sp.
TCGGCCCGCGGGCCGACCCGGGGGAGGGGGCGAGGGGGGTGGGGCATCTCGGACGCAGCATGGCCGGAGGCTATCTCGGGGAGTCCTGGACGGTGCCGCGGGTTGCTCTCCGAAAGGAAAAGTCGAGCCACCTTTAACAGCTCTCCCCGCTCCCCCGCCGAAGCGGGGGGAGCGGGGCCGGGGGTGAGGGGGCGATGGCGCATCACGTGCGGCGAGGCGCTACCGCCTCGCCGCACGGTTGGGCTGCGGGACCTCCGCCATCAGCACCTCGGTGACCTGCTCGATCATCCACTCAAGGTCGTCCCTAGAGATGATCAGCGGCGGTGCCAGGCGAATGACGGTGCCGTGCGTCTCTTTGGCAAGCACGCCGCGCGCCTTGAGCGCCTCACAGAAGCGCCGTGCACCGCCGGCTTCGGGCGTGAGCTGGATGCCGATGAGCAGGCCCTTGCCGCGGCACTCGGCGATCCAGGGGCTCGGGATCGCCCGCAGGCGGCCGAGCACATACTCGCCGAGCTCCGCCGCCCGCTCGCAGAGGTGCTCCTCTACGATGACGCGCAGCGCCTCTCGGGCGACGGCGCAGCCGAGCGGGTTTCCGCCAAAGGTCGAGCCATGGTCCCCGGGCCGGAAGAGCCCGAGCGCCTCGCGGGAGGCCAGCACCGCCGAGACGGGGTACATCCCCCCGGCGAGGGCCTTGCCCAGCGTCACCATGTCCGCGCGCACACCTTCGTGCTCGCAGGCGAGGAGCCTCCCGGTCCGGCCGAGGCCGGTCTGGATCTCGTCGGCGATCATGAGCACGCGGTGCCGGGAGCAGACCTCGCGCACTTTGCGGAGGTAGCCCTCGGGCGGCACCACGACCCCCGCTTCCCCCTGAATCGGCTCGAAGAGAAAGCCGACGGTGTTCGGAGTAATGGCATGCTCCAGCGCCTCGGCGTCGCCGTAGGGAACGAGGCGAAAGCCGGGCGTAAAAGGCCCAAAACCGGCCCGGTACGCTTCCTCCGATGAGAAGCCCACGATGGTCGTCGTGCGCCCATGAAAGTTGCCGGTGCAGGCGATGATCTCGGCCTGGCCATCGGGCACGCCCTTGACGGTGTAGCCCCACTTGCGCGCCGCCTTGATGGCTGTCTCGACCGCCTCGGCGCCGGTGTTCATGGGAAGCATCATATCATAGCCCAAGAGCTCACACAGCTCTCTGGCAAGGAGCGGCAACTGATCGTTGCGAAAGGCCCGGGAGGTCAGGCTGAGCCGCTGGGCCTGACGGGTCAGCGCGGCCACAAGGCGCGGATGGTTGTGGCCCTGGTTCAGCGCCGAGTAGGCCGAAAGGCAATCCAGGTAGCGGCGGCCCTCGACGTCCCACACCCACACGCCCTCGCCGCGCGTGAGCACGACGTCCAGCGGAAGATAGTTGTGCGCGTTGTAGCGCTCCTCCAGCGCGATATAGTCGGCAGTCTTCATGCGGTGCCTCCTCTCCTCATTGAGGTCTGGCGTGGGCAGGCATCCTCGCCTGCCCACCAGCCCCGGCCCTGCGGTCGGCTCATGCCAGTCGCTCCCTCAAGAGGTCGGCCAGGTCCGGCTGACCGATCACCTGCAGCTCGTAGCGGACGCGCTGCGTGGGCTGCTCGATCCTGGCGACCCTTGTCAGGTCGATGGGCGTCGCGACCAGAACCAGGTCACATGGCACGCGCCGGATGGTCTCCTCAAGGTCCTTGATCTGCTGCTCGCCGTATCCCATGGCCGGCAGCAGCGTTCCGATCTCCGGGTACTTTTGGAACGTCTCAGTGATGGTGCCGACGGTGTACGGGCGGGGGTCGATGATCTCGGCCGCGCCAAACCGCCTGGCCGCCACGATGCCGGCGCCGTACTTCATGCCGCCGTGGGTGAGCGTGGGTCCATCCTCGATGACGAGCACCCGCTTGCCACGGATGGCAGCCGGGTCCGGCACAAAGATGGGCGAGGCGGCCTCGACGACGACCGCCCTCGGGTTCACCGTTGCGGCGCTCTCGCGCACCGCCGAGACGGCGGCGAGGTCGGCCGTATCGACCTTGTTGATGACGATCACATCCGCAAGGCGATAGTTGGCGGCGCCGGGGTAGTAGGTCAGCTCATGCCCGGCCCGGTGAGGGTCGGCGACGACGATGTGCACGTCCGGCTTGTAGAAGGGCAGGTCGTTGTTCCCGCCATCCCAGAGGATGATGTCGGCCTCCTGCTCGGCCTGCCGCAGGATGGCCTCATAGTCCACGCCGGCGTAGACGACGATGCCCCGGTCGATGTGGGGCTCGTACTCCTCGCGCTCCTCGATCGTACAGCGGTGGGCGTCGAGGTCGGCGTAGGTGGCGAACCGCTGTACGCGCTGCCTGACCAGGTCGCCGTAGGGCATGGGATGGCGAATGGCTACCACGCGGTGCCCCATCTTTTGCAGGGCGTTGGCCACGTAGCGGGTCGTCTGCGACTTGCCGCAGCCGGTGCGCACGGCGCACACGGCCACAACCGGCCTGGACGACTTGAGCATCGTCTCCTTGCCGCCCATGAGCCGAAAGTCGGCCCCGGCGGCGAGGACGAGCGAGGCCCTCTCCATGACGTACTGATGGCTGACGTCTGAGTAGGCGAACACGACCTGGTCGACGTCGTGCGTGCGGATGAGCGAGGCAAGCTCGCTCTCCGGGTAGATGGGGATCCCGTCGGGATAGAGCCGGCCCGCCAGCTCTGGCGGGTAGCGGCGCCCCTCGATGTTCGGGATCTGCGTCGCGGTAAAGGCGACGACTTCATAGCTCTCGTTGTCGCGAAAGACGGTGTTAAAGTTGTGAAAGTCGCGCCCTGCGGCGCCCATGATGATCACACGGTTCCTTCGCATGGCAAACCTTCCTTGTCCTCATTGACTGTCGCTGCACGATGGCCTCTGGCCGCCGGCCTCACCCCGGTAGCGGCCTCAGTACCAGCCATACTTCTCGGCAGCCTGGACGATGGCGCGCACGTTCTCTGGCCTGGAGTCCCACGGCGTCTCGCACTCGGTCGAGAGGATAAAGCCGCCGCCCGGCGCGCACTCCTCGATCAGCTTCCTGCAGTAGGCGTCGACCTCTTCTGGCGTGCCGTAGACCAGCATTGCCGAGGGCACGTTGCCAAAGATGCAGATGCGGTCGCCAAGGACCTCCTTGGCCCGCTTCATGTCGGTTTTTTCCAGATCGAGCAAGAGCTTGCCCTTCGGCAGGCCGTCGGCCATATGCTTGATGGTCTCGAGATGCGGCGTCAGGTCGTTATCCCAGTGGCAGTGCACCTTGAAGCCGCGCGTGACAAAGATGTCGATCATCTTCTTGGCCGTCGGCCAGTAGAACTCGTCAAAGATGCGGGGCGACATCCCCGGCGGCCCGCCGTTGACGAAGAAGATGACCTCCGCCCCCGGCACCTCTCCCGCGCCCATGATCATGGCGTCGCGCATGGCCATCGTGGTCTCGTACTCCACGAGCCAGTCGCACATCGCCTTGACCTTCTCTGGCTGCTCAAAGATATCCTGAGTGAGGTTGGCGATGCCGCGGTAGTACTGGAGCATATCCAGGGGATGGCAGGCACGCCCTCCCATGAGCAGCGGCACTTCTTGCTCCTCCACGAACCGGCGCCAGGCCGCCGCGTAGACCTTGGGATACTCGAACTCGTAGTACAGGAACTCGTCGATGCTCCGCGTAAAGATGGCCTGTGCGCCGTTCTTGCTGTAGAGGAGCGGCGCGAAGCCGCGCTCCATCACGTCGTCATAGTCCTCAATCAGCGCCTTCTCAAACAGGCTCGGCAGGTTGCCTTTGGGCGGAAAGTCATCCCAGATGCGCCAGTCGAGGGTGGCCTGGTCCCAGCCGGCGCGCCCGAACATGCTGAGGTGATTGAGGGTGGTGATGTTCGGGTCGATGTTATCGCCCCCGCCCAGCATCTCGCGCGCCTTGATGGTGGCCGCGATGAGCTTGTCCGGGTCATAGAACATGTCGCGGATCGAGATGCCGGCCAGGTATGGGATGATGTAGCAGTTCACAGGCGCAACGGGCACCCGGTCGGCCTCCTGCAGGTTCCAGGCCAGCTCCAGGCGCTCGTAGCAGGAGAGCCGCTCCTTCATGCCTGCTCCCTCCCGAACCAGTCGAGGATGACGCTGATCCCCTCGTTGGCGTTGGTCGTGGCGTGATCGACGCGCAGCATGTTCCGCTTGACCTCGCCGACGATGCCGCCGCCGACGATGAGCCTGACCTGGTCCCGCAGGCCCGCCTCCTCGATCGCCTCGACGGTGCGGCCGACCTGCGTCACCGCTGCCGAGAGCAGGGCCGACATGCCGACAACCTTTGGCCTGTGCTGGCGGATGGCCTCGACGAAACGGGCAGCCGGGACGTCTACCCCGAGGTCGATGACCTCGAAGCCGTTGCATTGCAGCAGGTCGCGGACGATGTTCTTGCCCAGGTCGTGCACATCGCCGGCCACCGTGCCGATCACGACGGTGCCGCGGCTCGCAGCCGAGCCATAGCGCTCTTTGATCTTGGGTGTGAGCAGGGCTACGGCATCCTTGAAGATCTGCGCGGCGCGCAGGAGCTCCATCAGGAAATAGTTCCCCTTGTCGAACTCGCGGCCGACGGCCTCGAGCCCGAGGCGCGCCTCCTCCACGAGCTGCAGGGGATCGGTGCCCGCCTCGATCCCTTCCTGAACGGCGGCGAGCACGGCGGGCTTGTCCAAGACGGCCAGGGCGTCGCTCAGCTTGCCCACGGTTCCTCCCCCTTCTTCCACATCAGCTTGGTGAGCACAAAGCTCCATGGCGCGTACTTTATCATCTTCTCGGCGTTCTTGCCGAAGAGCCAGCGAGCCCTGGCGCGGCTGACCTCCTCCTCGGTCGGAGGCCGGAGGCCGCGCCGCGTCTCCTCAAGGATTCGCTGCACACCTTCCCTCATGTCCGTTCCCCTCCATGATACATAGCGACCATACTTCTGAGCGCTGGCGACCATGGCCCGCAGGTTCTCGGGCCGCGCGTCCCAGGGCGTCTCACACTCGGTTGAAAGGATAAAGCCGCCGCCCTCGGCACAGTCCGCGATCAGCTTGCGGCAGTGCTCGTCAACCTCCGTTGGCGTCCCATAGCACAGGAGCACGGCCGGGACGTTCCCGTGCAGGCACACCCGGTCGCCGAGGACCTGTTTGGCGGCCTTCATATCGGTCTTTTCAAAGTCCAGCAGGACCCTGCCCGGCGGTAGCCCGTCGGCGATGTGCTTGAGGATGGGCAGGACGGGCGTGAGGTCGCCATCCATGTGCACGTGCGCCTTGTAGCCGCGGGAGACGATCATATCCACGCCCTTTTTCAGCGTGGGCCAGACGAACTCTTCAAAGACCCGAGGCGAGACGTAGGGCGGGCCGACGACGCCTGCCTGGAAGAAGATGCGTTCCGCTCCCGGCACCTCGCCGGCCCCCATGATCGTCGCCTGCTGCAGGGCGTTGATGATCTCGTGCTCCAGCACGAACTCGCACATCGCCTTGACCTTCTCGGGCTGCTCGGCGATATCCTGTGCGAGCTGGCTGAAGCCGCGGTAGTAGAGCACCAGCTCGAAGGGGATGGTAGCCCGGCCGCCCATGACCAGGGGCACGCCCTGCTCCTCTACGAACCGGCGCCAGGCTGCAGCGTAGCGTTTGGGGAACTCGAACTCGTCGTAGAGGAACTCGTCCACGCTGCGGGCAAAGACATCGGGCGATATCTGGCGGTTGAACAGCAGGGTCGCAAACCCCCGCGCCATGACGTCGTCGTAATCCTCGATCATGACGCGCTCGTAAAAGCTGGGAATGTTGCCGGCGGGAGGGAACTCGTCCCAGATTCTCCAGTGCAGGGTCACCCGGTCCCAGCCCGACTTGCCCAGGAAGCTCAGGTGATCGAGGGTTGTGATGTTGGGGTCTTCCTGGTCGCCGTAGCCGAGGATATCCCGCGCCCGGATGGTGGCCTCGATGAGCTTTTCCGGCTCGTAGAACATATCGCGGATGGATATGCCGCCGCGGTAGGCGTTGATGTAGCAGTTGAGGGGTGCGACGGGCACCCGGTCGGCCTCCTGCAACCGCCAGGCAGCCTCGGTCCTCTCGTACCGGCTCAGCTCTTGCCTCATCTTGGCCCTCCCCAGCCCCGCACGGCCCTGCGGCCCCTACGCCATGACCCCCTGCAACTACTTCCCCTCCCCCAGGCGGGTGCGCTCCGCTCGCCTGGGGGAGGGGTGCAGGGGCATGGGCGCTAGCTTTACCCTCCCGCGAGGGACGTCCCATCCAAGGCGCTGCCTCTGCAGTCGCCAGGGTACCCGTCTCCGACCCTTGAAGCCGCTCCTCTGCAGCGCTGCCCCATCTCCCCGCCCCCTTCCCCACCGTGCAAGCGGCGGGGAAGGGGGCGCTCTTTCTTTTTATGGGGGTGTCCGCGGGCGGCGGAGCCGCCCGCGGACACCCCCTTTTTCTGTATTCCCGCCCCCGCCGCGGCA
>DYEI01000384.1 GCA_020725765.1 Anaerolinea sp.
AGGGGGTGTTCGCGGGCGGCTTCGCCGCCCGCGAACACCCCCTCCCATTCTGGATTCCCCGCCCCCGCGGCGCGCTCTCCATTACCCACAAGTAGCCTGGGTTCAGGGGCGGGCAGGCAGCCAGCATCGAGGCTGGACGCCCCCGAAACGCCGGCCTGGGACGGCCTGAGTGGGGCGCAAACAGCCTTTCAGCCCCTATTTTCGACCGTCCTGTGGGGCGAAAAGAGGCACCTGTCCGCCCCTGAACCCTCTGTGGCCCGACCAGCCCCCCGGCCTCCCCCTCACTCCCCCTCAAACGCCGCCGGGTCGTACTCCCCGAGGATGTTCCAGAACAGCCACCCCCACGAGCCGCCATCGGCTGCGGCCTGCTTCTGCGCGCGCACCTCCTCAACCCCGTAGGTGATCCCGAGGCCGTGATAGTCGTCAAAGTGCTGCAGCCAGGGGCGGATGAGCGCCGGCGTCCTCTGGTGCGCCGCAAGCAGGCTGCGTTTGACCACCTCGTAGGGCATCCGCCACGGGTCGTCCAGGTCCAGCATCCCCCGCAGATAGGTCGAGGGGTAGAGCATCGGCGACACATAGTCCACGTGTGGCGCGATCCGCTCGATCAGCTGCCCGATCCCCTTCTCCTCCGGGTCAAAAGTCGTCAGCCCGAAGAGATCGACCGACAGGAAGGCGCCCGTCCTATCCAGCTCGCGGCGCGCATGGGCGATAAAGCCCGTGATTGCCTCGACGCGGGTCTGCGCGGTGCTGGGGCGGACGTACCGGCAGTCCCAGACCGTACCGTCGGAAGGGAAACGGATATAGTCGAACTGGACCTCGTCGAACCCCAACTCGACCGCCTCGCGGGCGATGGCAATGTTATAGTCCCAGACCTCCTGCCGGAAGGGATCGACCCAGGCCCGGCCTCCCGCCGCCCGCCAGATGCTGCCGTCGGGACGATGGATCGCCCACTCTGGCCGCTGCGTCGCCAGGAGGTCGTCCTCAAAGACCGGTATGCGCGCGATGGTGTAGATGCCGCGCCGCTGGCAGTCGGCGAGGAGCGCGCGGACGTCGATGACGTCCGTCTCCCCCGCGCCGATCTCCCTCGCCAGGGCCAGCTTTGGCTGGAAGCCCAGGTAGCCGGTCTCGGTCTTGATCTCGATGACGATGGCGTTCAGCTCGGTCCGGTCGACCAGCTCGAGGTTGCGCTGCAGCGCGGCACTGTACTGCGGCGTGAGCATGTGAAAGGCCAGGTAGATGCCTTTGGCCACAAAGGGCTCGAGCTGGATGTGATGGCACGCGTCCGCGCCCAGGGGCCGCTCGAGGCGCCGGAACCCCGCCTTGCGCACGACCAGTGTCGTCCCCGGCCTGAGGCCCTCCAGCCGGTAGATGCCATCGTCGTCGGTGTAGGTCACCCTCGGCTCCGGCTCGCCCGGCACGCGGGCCAGCACCAGCGCCTGCGCCAGGGGCTGGCCCGCCGGATCGCGCACCGCCCCTGAGACGGCCTCAGGCACCAGCTGCAACTCCAGGCTCCCGCCGGGGCGCACCTCGCCCCCCGCCGCACCGTACCCCTCCCGGCTGACCTCCAGGCGCGCCGGCGCCTCGGCCGGCGTGAGGGACACCTTCCCTTCGCTGTCGGATAGCCCCGGCTGCCCGGCGCCCGAAACCAGCGCCCCGGCGATGGGCCGGCCGGTGCACAGGTCACACACCCGCACCGTCACCGGCAGGAAGCTGAGGGCGATGTCCTGCGTCGCCTGCCCCTCGTAGGGGATGGGCTCGCTCGGCACGCGCTCGGGTGCCAGAGCAGCGATCGCATCGCCCGCTTTGACCCGCTTGACCAGGCACCGGCCCTCGGCATCGGTCTGCGCCTCTTGCCCGCCCACCCGCACCGTCGCCCTCGGGATCGGCCTGCCGCTCGCCGCCTCAATCACACGCACCTCGAGCTCGGTCGGATCAAGGGCCAACACCTGCCCATCCCCGGCGACCGCCACGCTCCTCAGGCCGAGTGCCGCACTCAGCTCCCGGTATCCGGGGGCCTCGATGGCAACCGGACCCAGCTCGCGCAGCCCCGCCAGGCGGAGCTCGCCCCCGGGGTCGCTCGAGAGCTGCCGGCCCCGAATCGCCAGTCTCGCGCCGGCGACCGGCTGGCCGGTCTCGGCGTCGATCACTCTCACGACAAGCGGGCAGGAGGTATACGTCCAGGCAGCGATCAGGGCGGGCAGGGCAACCAGCAGGAACAGCGGCCGTATGGATCGTCGAAACATAGGCTTGTCTCCGAGGGAGCGGTGCGAACGTAGGAAACCAGAGTCGGCACACGGCAGCAGGTGCACGGGGATTATAGCAGGTTTGCGTCATCGCGCCAGTGTGGGCCAGGGGTGCGTAGGCGGTCTGTTCCATCCAGGCACGTCGGGGAGGCGGGTACCCCCTACCGTTCCCCCGACGCGGGGGAATAGGAAGAGGGCCTCGCCCAGAGGCGGATGGCCGCAAAGGGCGGAAGCAACCTATCCCCCCGTCTCGGGGGGACGCTGGGGGGTCCGCCCCGACGGCCAGGACCCCCTACCGTTCC
>DYEI01000385.1 GCA_020725765.1 Anaerolinea sp.
CCCACCCCACTACCGTGAACGGACAAGGGACACCTCCTATCTGAGATGCCCCTTTTCTGCCTCGTAACCGCCTATTCGCCAAACTCACCGATCACAATTCGTGGGGTTGATTTTAACATTCGCTACTGCTTCGAATCCCCTCACGCGCACGCAGTTGACGCCCGGCCACTCCCGCCGTAAGATACTGTATGTAAGGAGATGCCCCGAACCTGGCCGGCCTGCCACGTCGGCAAAGGAGGCGCGATGCCCGGGAGACCCACTTCCGTCGGAGCGGTCTGTTGGCGAGCTTTGTGCGTGCTGCTCGCCCTCTCGGTCGGAGCCCTCGGGTGCTGGCCGGCAGCCACTCGGCAAACCGTCGAGCCACAGGCTTCCGCTCCACCTCCGGCTGCCGGGATCACAGCCTCACCAGTGCCAGCGCTCTCCACGCATACGCCGCTGCCACCAACGGCCCAGCCCGCTGAGACCGAAACGCCCCCCACGAGGCCAGAGCCGCCCACCGCCGAAGCCAGCCCCACTTCCGAGGTCACCCCTGTCGAGGGCCCCGCCTTTGCTCTCTCGGCCAACCCGGAGGACGACCTCCTGTTCCGGGTCACCACGGCCGACGGCAGGCGCATCTACTACTGCGGCTTCGAGGCAGACGGCGCCATGGAGCTCACCCACGTCGTGCTGGACGACGGCACCGGTGACCTGGCGACAATCCTCTATGACGGGCGCCTGCTGCCGGTGCAATGGATTCTCCCCGGGCTGACCACCGCCGTCTATCCCCCTCCCGAAGGGTACGAGGCGCAGGATGACCTGGGCTCCTGGTTCGATCCGCACGCTGCCTTCCACGTTGTGCTCGATCGCGGGGAGGAGGGGACGCTGACCGCAGACATCTGGCCTGGCGACCTCGCGGCGCTCGTGGCGGAGATGGAGGCCGCGACTGACCGCTCCTTCGATGGCGCGCGGACCTTCCTCGGCAGCCACGATGTCGACGGTTGGAGTGAGCTTGTCGCGCTGGCACGTACTGGCGGTCCCGACCAGCCCCTGTATATCGCCGCGGCCGTCGGGTTCTCCAGTGCTGCAGCCGCCCTCGGACTCGAGCGCGCGGCCACCACGTCCACCGCCGCACGCCTTGCCGGGATGGCTGCGCCTGCCCGTACCATATGGCGGCCGGTCATCCAGATCGGCGCCGGCGTGCTGGGCGGGGTGCTGGCTGGGGAGATCGGAGAAGCACTGGACCCGGAGGGCGGCCCGTCCGTAGAGGTGCTCCTCTGTCGGGGCGCCGCCAAGTATGGCCTGTGTCACTACCTGTTCTTCTATCGAGATCAGGTCGGCGCCTGCGTATCGTTCTGCCGCACCTCGCTGCGCTGCTTCACGGACATCTGCATGCCGATGACCATCTCGGCGGACCTGGCGATGCGGATGAGAAACGCCCTGGCCAGAAGATGACGGGCCGGTTGCCCCTCGCTCCCCCGCTCAGACCTGGGCGCGCTCCTCGAGGGCGCGACGGTTCTTCACGACGATGCGGTGCCTGTCGATGGCGATCAGCCCTTCCGCCTCGAAATCCGCCAGGGCCCGGCCGATCACGTCCCGCACCGTCCCCAGCTCGGCGGCCATCTCGGCCTGGGTCAGGCGGTGCCCCGGCTGCTCCGCCTGCCGCAGGAGGTACCGCGCCAGACGGGCCCGCACCGTCCGCAGGGAGAGGTCCTCGACCAGGGTAGCCAGCCGCCGGACCCGGCCCGCCAGGTCAGCCAGCACCGCCTGAGCGACGGCCGGGTGCCGCCGCAGCACATCGAGAAAGACCCCGGCCGGGAGCGCGAGGACCGTGGCCTGGTTGACCGCCTCGACGCTCGCCGGGTTGGGGAGCCCATCCAGGACCGGGACGAGGTTGAACGACTGCCCCGGGCCCAGCCGGTCCAGCACCTGCTGGCGCCCCTCAGGCGAGAGCTTGTAGGCGCGCACCTGTCCGCGGACGACCAGATACACCGCGCGGGCCGGCTCGCCTTCGAGGATCACCAGCTCGCCGCGCGCATAGGTCCGCCGGGTGGCGCAGGCGGCCAGGTCCGCCAGCGCCGCAGGGGGCAGGCTCTGGAAGTAGGGCGTGGCCCTCAGCAGAGCTACCGCGTCCTCCGTCATCTGCTTGCGCTCCATAGCCCGGCCGGTTCTGCGGCCGATAGCTCGCTATCCCTGCAAGGCCCGCCGCAGTCCACGGGGGTCGTTGGTGATGATGCCATCAACCCCGAGGTCGACGAGGCGTCGGGCTTCGGTCGCGTCGTCTACGGTCCAGACGTTGACGCGCATTCCCCATCGGCGCGCCCGGTCCATATAGGCTGCATCGACGAGGCTGAAATGCGGATGCAGCGCATCCGGCCGCACGAGGGGCAGGAACCAGAGTTGACGCACGAACACCGGCGTCCCCGGCCCGTGCAGCATGGCCCGCGGCAGGCGCGGCTCCAGGCGGCGCGTTGTCCACAGTCTGAAGGGGTTGAACGAGGAGATGATCACCCTATCCAGCATCTGGCGCGCCCGCAGGATGCGCACCACCTCCTGCTCGAGCCCTTCGGTCCGCGCGCTCGTCCCCTTGAGCTCCACGTTGACCACCATATCCGGCCGGAGGACGTTGAGCACCTCCTCGAGGGTGGGAATACGCTCGCCTCGGAAGGCCGGGGAAAAGTAGCTGCCGGCATCGAGGGCCTGGATCTCGGCCAGGGTCATGTCCCGCACGCGCCCCGGCATGCCGGTCACCGAGGTCACCGTCTCGTCGTGGATGACGATGACCTGGCCATCACGGCTCAGGTGCACGTCCAGCTCGACGCCATCGGCGCCCGTCTCCACGGCCCTGCGGAAGGCCGCCAACGTATTGGCCGGCGCATCAGCGGAAGCACCGCGATGGGCGAGCAGAACAGGCCGCCGCGGGTAGAGTCCCGCGAGGTTGCGCGGTCGCTGGCGACGGCGCGTGGCGACCGGCCCCGGCTCCGTCCCGGCGAGCTCTCCGGGCGATGGATGCGGCTTTTCCGTCACGGGCTCGCTCCTTCCCAGATCGGCCATCCCACGGGGGCGCGGTCACCCCCTGGCACAAAGCACGGAAGCATTGTACCACAGGTCGCACGGAGGAGTACATCCGGGGCGTGCGTCTTCCTCGGGCAGCACCCTCACGACTCTGGATTCCCCGCCCCCGCACGCTATGCATTACCCATGAGTCGGCCTGCAGAGCATCATGGGGCATGCGATGGGGCAGATGGGCGGTTTCGGGCGGTCGAGCGCGCCGCGGCG
>DYEI01000036.1 GCA_020725765.1 Anaerolinea sp.
GTTCCCCGTCGACGAAGGTCGACGGTTGGCCTTCGGGCTGCCCGCGGGCAGCCCGAAGGCCCCGTAGCCCCGAATTCATTCGGTGGATTGCATGCGCCCTCTGCGCCGCATTCCGCAGAATATCCATGCGTCACATTAGGGTTGAGGACGGCCATCCCGCTCTGCTTTCGTCCAGGCGCAAGAGCCTGGCGCGGACAAGGAGAGGACCTTGAGCATACCTGGAACTGTGCAGCTCGCCCTGTATCGGCAGATGCTCCTGATCCGCCGTACGGAGGAGCAGCTGGTTCGCTCGTACCAGCTTGGCCTCATCCACGGTGCCTGCCACACCTGCATTGGCCAGGAAGCGGTTGCGGTTGGCGTCTGTGCCCACCTGCGCCCGGACGACCTTGTCTTCAGCACTCACAGAGGGCACGGACACGCCCTGGCCAAGGGGGTGCCACCGAGGGCCGTGATCGCCGAGCTGTTCGGCCGGGCAACAGGGTGCTCCGGGGGGCGAGGTGGCAGTATGCACCTGTTCGCGCCAGAGGTCGGCCTCATGGGCACCAGCGGGATCGTTGCTGCCAGCATCCTGCAGGCGGTTGGCGCGGCCTACGCCTTCAGCCTCCTCAAGCAAGAGCGTGTCAGCGTGGCCTTCTTTGGCGACGGTGCTGCCAACAACGGAGCTTTCCACGAAGGCATCAACATGGCATCGATCTGGCAGTTGCCGGTCCTGTTCGTCTGTGAAAACAACCTCTATGCCACGGAGGTCCCATTCGCTTCGGTCAGTCGGAACCCGGACGTGGCTGTGCGCGCGCCGGCCTATGGTCTGCCAGGGCAGGTAATCGACGGCAACGATGTCCTGGCAGTGTACGAGGCGGCGGCCGAGGCGGTGCAAAGGGCGCGGAGCGGAGCGGGTCCTACCTTGCTGGAGTGCAAGACGTATCGCACGCGCCCGCACTCAGAGGGCATGCGGGACACCGGCTATCGGTCAGCGGAAGAGGTCGAGGCGTGGAAGGCGCGCTGCCCCATCAAGGGACTCGCCGCCTATCTGCTGAGCGAAGGCACGGCCACCGAGAGCGAGCTGGCGCAGATCGAGGCGGAGGTGCAGGCGGTGGTGGAAGAGGCCCTGGCCTTTGCTGAGCGCAGCCCCTGGCCAGACCCGTCTACCCTTACCGATCACGTCTACTCGCTGTGAGGCAGGAAGATGCGCGAGCTCACTTTCATGGCCGCAACTCGCGAGGGTCTGGCCGAGGAGATGGCCAGGGACCCGTCGATCTTTGTGATGGGCGAGGGAATCGGCGCCCGAGGTGGGAACTTTAACAGCACTACAGGCCTGTACGAGCTGTACGGTCCCTGGCGCTTGCGGGATGCCCCTATCTGCGAACGGGGGTTCACCGGCCTGTGCACGGGGGCAGCTATGGCAGGAGCCAGGCCGGTGGTCGATTTCATGTTCATTGACTTTGAGTTGGATGCCCTGGGCGAGCTCTTCAACCAGACCTCTCGCATCCAGTACATGAGTCAGGGCCGCATCAGAATGCCCATTCTGCTGCGGGGCTGCATTGGCATCTCTGGCTCCGCCGGGCCTCACCACTCGGGCAACTACTACCCTCTGTTCATGCACGTGCCTGGCTTCCGTGTCGTGGTGCCGACGACACCTGCCGATGCCAAGGGGCTGATCAAGACGGCCCTGCGCTGCGATGATCCGGTCCTCTTCCTGGAGCACAAGGGTCTCCTTAACGTCAGGGGCCCGGTGCCCGACGGTGAGCACCTGGTGCCGTTCGGACAGGCGGCGGTTGTGCGCGAAGGCAGGGACGTGACCGTTGTCGCCATCGCCCTCCAGGTGAGGCACGCCCTGGAGGCGGCGACCCGGCTGGAGCAGGAGGGCGTCTCGGTGGAGGTCATCGATCCCCGCACGCTTGCCCCGCTCGACACGGGAACCATCGTGGCTTCTGTGCACAAGACAGGTCGACTGCTCATCGTGGACGAGGACTATGCGCCGTGCGGGGTAGGGGCAGAGATCGCGGCACAGATTGTGGATCGGGCCTTGGACGATCTGGATGCACCGATTCGCCGCCTGAACGGAGCCTTCGTACCGACCCCCTATAGCCCTCCCCTGGAGTCAGCCGCGGTGCCGAATGTGGGGAGGATCGCCGCAGCTATCCGGGACCTGGTGGCCGAGTAGACGTGAGGAGGGCTTTATGCCGTTCAAGGTCGTGATGCCCCGCCTGGGCTGGACGATGGAGTCCGGCACCCTGGTGGAATGGCGGAAGAAGGACGGGGATGCGGTTGAGGTAGGGGATATTCTCTTTGCCGTAGAGAGCGACAAGGCGATCCAGGAGGTTGAGGCACTGGAGGCTGGGGTGCTGCACATCCCGGCTGGTGCTCCGCGACCGGGCCAGCAGGTGCCGGTCGGCACGCTGCTGGCCTATATCGTGCGGCCCGGTGAGCCTGTGCCGGCAAACATGGAAAGCGGTGCTGAGCGCCCGTGCCGAGGCAGGCCCGACGCCCGTCCAGGAACCCCATTCCAGCCCGATTCGACCGCCGCCCAAGGGCAAGCGGGGCGGAAGGCCATGGGCAGGCCGGCGATCAGCCCTCGCGCACGGCGACTGGCCCGGGAGCTGGGGATCGAGTGGCACACACTGCGTGGAACCGGCCGCAGTGGGCGGATCGTCGAGCGGGATGTTCGCGCAGCCGCGGCCCAAGTCGCCCCAACAGCCGGTGCACCAAGGGCGACCGCCGTTGCCCGGCGCGCTGCGGAGGCCCTCGGTGTGGACCTCGGCGGGCTGGCTGAGGCTGCGGCGGGTCGGCGCATCACGCGTGCCGATGTGGAGGCGGCGGCGTCCGCGAGGGGCGTGACGGCTACGGCCCCGGGAGAAGCTGCGCCCATCAGCGAGATGCGGCGCGTCATCGCCGGGCGGATGGCGGCCAGCGCCCATACGGCGGCTGCCGTCACCCTCACAACTGAGGCCGATGCGACAGAGCTGGTGCGGCTGCGTGAGCAGTTGAAGGCTGGCCCCGGCTGCGGCCAGCCCGTTCCCTCCTACAATGACCTGCTCATCAAGCTCACGGGCTGCGCGCTGGTTCTGCACCCGGCTCTCAATGCCTCGTGGGGCGATAACCAGATCACTGTCTTTCGGGATGTGCACATCGCCCTTGCTGTAGATACTGAAGCCGGGCTGGTCACGCCCGTCATTCGCCATGTGCCGGCGAAGAGTGTGCGCCAGATCGCCGCCGAGACCCTGCGGCTCGTCGAGAGGGCGCGGGCCAGGCAACTGACCCCTGACGAGATGTCGGGCGGAACCTTCACCATCACTAACCTGGGCATGTACAACATCGATGCCTTTACCCCCATAATCAACCTCCCCCAGTGCGCGATCCTCGGTGTAGGTCGCATTGCCAGGAGGCCGGCCGAGTGGCAGGGGGAGCTTGCCCTGCGTCACAGGGTGGTGTTGAGCCTCACCTTCGATCACCGAGTGGTTGACGGCTCCCCAGCGGCGCGGTTTCTGGACACCATCCGGCAGTATGTGGAGATACCATGGCTCTGGCTCGTCCAATAGGCCGAGTTCGGTCTGAAGGAGCAGGTACGTGTCCCGGTTTAAAGTCGTCATAACGGATTCTGACTGGCCAGACCACGAGTTAGAGGAGGCCGAGTTCCGCGCCTCCGGCCTGGACGTCGACCTCGTGCATCTTGATGCCCGCAGGTCCGGCGACATGTTGCCATGCGTCGCCGACGCCGATGCTCTCATGGTGCAGTTTGCACCGGTCAACCGGGAGGTCATCCAGCGCCTGCGCCGGTGCCGGGTGATCTCCCGCTACGGCATCGGGGTGGATATGGTTGACGTGAAGGCGGCAACCGAGCGTGGCATCATGGTAGCCAACGTGCCGGACTATTGCATCGAAGAGGTCAGCACTGCGACGTTGGCCTTCCTGCTCTGTCTGAACCGCCGCGTCATACTCCAGGATCGGGCGGTGCGGGCCGGCTCATGGGCATATCCGCCTCGGGAGGCACTGCCGGTGCGCCTGTCCAGTCAGCTGTTGGGGATCGTGGGGCTCGGGCAGATCGGGCGAGCGGTAGCCGTCAAGGCGCTGGCCCTGCAACTGCGTGTGCAGGCGTATGACCCGTACGTGGACGAGTCGCGGCTCGGCACGCTCCCGGTCACGCTGGTCGGCTTTGAGGAGCTGCTCAGGACATCAGACTATGTGACCCTTCACTGCCCGCTGACCGACGAGACAAGACACCTGATTGGCGCGGCCGAGCTGGCGATGATGAAGCCGACGGCCTATCTGATCAACATGTCCCGAGGGCCGGTCGTGGACCAGAGCGCGCTCTGCGAGGCGCTTGCACGCCGCACGATCGCGGGTGCAGCACTCGACGTCCTGGCCCAGGAGCCGCCTTCTCCGGACGAGCCCCTCCTCAGGCTGGACAACGTCATCTTCTCCCCGCATTCGGCCAGTCTTTCGGACGAGTCGGTGCAACAGCTGCGGCGACAGGCGGCGCGCAACGTCGTAGATGCCCTCAAAGGAGATCGGCCTCGATCGGTCGTCAACGCGGCAGCGCTCGGGTTTGGCGCGGGCGGCCTGCGGCAGTAGTCGTCGCGTCTGCATCTCCCGCGGCTCGGACCCATCGTGCTGCCCAGGTGCTACCACAGCAGATTGCGGGAGCAATGCTGAACGGACTCGGACGGGCGGATCAGACCTGCCGTCTCATTGTTTCGAAGCCGCCAAGGTGCCGTTCGACAGCTTGCTCCTATGCGCCCTCCCCCATCCCCGCACCGACCGCCCGCGCAGCCGCGGCCGCGCGGGTATGCACGCCGAGCTTTTCAAAGATGGCCTTCAGGTGCCGCTTGACGGTGTTCTCGGTGACGACAAGGGCCGCTGCGATCTCCCGGTTGGTCCGCCCCTCCGCGAGGAGCGAGAGGACCTCGCGCTCGCGTGCGGTCAGGCGGGCGAGGTCATCGTCGCCGACGCTCGCGGCGACCGCCTCGCGTACCAGGCTGAGGAAGGTACGGCGGTCGAACGCCTGCTTCTCCAGGCAGGCGAAGGCCCCGTGCTCGGCGTAGGCCCGGTCGATCTCCTCGGGACCTGCGACGCCGCTGACGACGATGGCCGGGATGCGCATGGCGCGGAGGCTGGCGAGGAGGCGGGCACCATCCATGTTGGGGCCTGTGCCGGTGGGGCTGAGGGAGAGGTCTACGACCGCGAGGGCATGGCGCTCGCGTCGCAGCCGGCCGCGCGCCTGCCCATAGCTCGAGGCGGTGCGCACCCGGTATCCTGCCTCGGCCAGCAGCTCGGCGAGGAGCCGCTGCCAGCCGGCGTCGTCCTCGACGAGGAGGGCTGCCGGCCGGTCGCCCGCATCCTCTGCGGGCGCAGGCCGGGCCGGGGCCGAGTCGACGGGTGGAGCCTCTGCCGGCGGTGCACAGGCCAGCGCGCGCTCGATCACCTCGCGAAAGTGTCGCCGACGAAAGGTCTCCTTGCGCAGGCAGGTGAAGGCACCGTGCTCGGTCAGGGCGCTGACCGCGAGCTCGACGGTGGCAAACCCCGTGAGGAGTATGGCGACGCAGCCGGGATCGAGCCGCCGCACCGCGTCCAGCACCGCCAGCCCATCCTGATTGCGGTGGTCGGCCCCGCCGAGGGAGAGGTCAACGACCGCCAGACGGTGCGGCACTGCCCGCAGGAGGGCGATCGCCTCCTCAAGGTTCGAGGCGGTGTCGACACTCAGCCCGGCGTCGGTGAGGATCTCTCGCAGGATGGACTGCCAGGAACGCTCGTCTTCCACCACGAGGGCACGCCGCTCTTCGCCGCTCACGGCTCACCTCCCTCCGCTACCGGCAGCCTGAGACGGAAGGTGGCCCCGTGCTGCCCGTCGCTCTCGACGGCGACCGTGCCGCCGAGGCGGGCCATGAGGGTCTTGACCCACCACAGCCCAAAGCCCAGCCTGCCAGGCTGCGATGCCCCACGCCCCGAGTAGGAGAGCTCAAAGATGCGTGCCTGCAGCTCCGACGGAATGCCGGGCCCCGTGTCGCTCACCGAGACCTCCACCCAGCCCGCATCTGCCGAGCCGCGGATGGCGATGTGACCGCGGCCCTCCATGGCGTCGGCGGCATTCTCCAGCAGGTTGGCAAAGACCAGCTCCAGGCTCCGCTCTGCGGCAGTGACCGCCGGCAGCCCCTCCAGCCCGTCGCACTCGACTGCAATGGTCCGGGGAAGGCGTGAGGCGGCGATCGCCGCTTGCACGCAGGTCGCCACATCCACGGGCACGCGGCAAATGGGCCGCAGGTGATAGAGGTTGTTGCGGACTGTCTCCATCGCCTCGCGCGCCGAGCGCTCGATCTCGGCGAGGTTGGCCTCCAGGTAGGGGTCCTGCGCCAGCAGGGCCGCGCAGCGGTCCTCGATGCCCTGCACGCGCACGGGGATGGTGCCGACCTTGTTGTTGATCTGATGGAGGAGGTTGGCGGCCAGGTCTCCTACGGCAGCAAAGGTCTCGGCAACCGCCCGCTGCTCCTGCGCGGCGCGCAGGGCCTCCTGTCGGGCGGCGTTGTGGACGGCCAGTGCCGCATAGTGGGCCAGGCAGGTGAGGACCTTCTTGTCCCACTCGGATTCTGCCAGGTGTCCGGCCTCATTCCCCACGCTGTACACGCTAAAGGCGCCGACCGGCTCGCGGTCGTCCGCCGCGACAACCGGCACGACGAGCGCTCGCGTCCAGCCATTGGCGCGGGCGAGGTCGGGCCGGTGAAAGCGCGCATCGCACTGGACGTTGGCGGAGGTCACCGGGCCGCGCGTCAGAACCGCCTGGCCGTTGAGGCTGCCGTGGAGCGGCAGGCGCTCGCCTCGCGGATGACCGGCAGAGGCTGCGTGGAGGACCAGTTCCTCGCCCTCCAGGATCCAGATGGCGCTCGCCGCGCCGTCCAAAAGGTCGCAGGCCAGCTCGACGAGGCGGGCCAGGACCTGATCGCAGGTCTCGCCGAGGAGGCGCCTGGCGACCTCCTGCAGGGCGTCCAGCAGGCGCGCCTCCTGAATGGCGATCACGGCTTGTGTGGCGAGGGCCTGGAGCAGGAGGCTATCCTGCTCGCTGAAGGCACCCACGAGGGGGCTCTCCAGGTTGAGCACGCCCTCCAGCCGCCCACCAGCGGCGATCAGCGGCACGGCCAGCTCGGAGCGCATCTCCAGCTCGTGGTCCAGGGGGTAGTAGATGCGTGACCAGGGCTCCTCCCGCAGGTCGCGGATGAGGGCCGGCTGGCGGTGCCTGGCTACCCAGCCCATGACGCTGGTCGCCTGGATGGGGAGGGTCTCAAGGAGCGGGCGCCTCAGCCCCTGGACGGCAACCGCACGCGCGACCAGGTTCTGGCCCGGGCGGTCGACGAGACGGAAGATGCCATAGTGCGCGCCGGTCACCTCCATGGCCATTTGCAGGATGGCCTCCAGGGTCTCCTCGAGGCGCAGGCGCGAGGAGATGAGGAGCCCGGCCCGGCGCAGCCGGGCGATGTCGTCCTCACGACGGGTGAGGTCGCGGCGAATGCTGGCCAGCCGGCGGGCATGGTAGATGGCCATGGCCGCCTGGTTCACCAGGTTGTCCAGCATCAGGAGCTCGAGCTGGGAGAACTCGCGGGCCTCATGCAGGTACACGTAAAGCGCACCGACGACTTCATCGGCGACAACGAGGGGGTAGCAGGCCACGGTACACGCCCCCGTCGCTGCGACCGCCGGGTGGATCGTGAGGTCCGGCTCCTCATAGGAGAGGATGCGGCGGCGGGCGGCTATGGCCCGCGCCCCGAGGCCCGAGGGCCTGGGCTCGTCGCCGTGGACGGCGGCGAGTGGCTCGCCAGCGGAGACGCGGGAGGCTGGGTCGAACGACTGGTGCGCCTCGTTCCAGGCATAGATGACGGCGGACGCCCCGGGCACGACCATGATGGCGCTCTCGGCGATGAGGCGCAGAGTGGCGGCGACATCGACCCGCTCACCGGGGCCGGTGCGGTTGATGGCGTCGCCGATCTGGTTCAGCCTCCCGAGGGCCTCGAGGAGGCGGGGGAGGCCGTCGCTCTGGGTGTGCACCTGGCGTTCCTGACCAATCTGCAAGCGGCAAGGTGCCCGGGCGGGGAGCCCTGCCGCGGCGGATGTACGAATAAGCACGGCCGGGTTGCGATCCGGCCGTGCGGCGAAGGTGGCAACGGCATGACATATTATAGACGGAGTGGGGGGCGGATACAAGCATGTGGCTGTTCAGGGGTGTACTTCAGCTTGGGAGCAGGCTTCTCTGCGCTGCTGCCAGGACCCCTATCCCCGTGGCCGCCGAGTCGGTCCGCGGACCGACTGGGGGCCCGTTTTCTACAGGTGGAGTCTGGCCTTTTGAGGTCCTCGCCCCCCACTATTACCTCCATCGCCAGTCAGCAGTCGTGCAGCGCGGCTCGTGCTGTAATGCCCCCACCCGCGACCCCTCCCCCAGGCGGGCACGTCGTGCCCGCCTGGGGGA
>DYEI01000386.1 GCA_020725765.1 Anaerolinea sp.
CCGGGGCGCCCCCCTGGGGGGGGAGGTACGTAAAGCGGGGTGTTGGGCGGCGGGGGCGCGCCATGCGCGCCCCCGCCGCCAAACACCCCGAACAGAAAGGGCCCCCTCCCCCGAGTCGGCCTGCGGGCCGACTCGGGGGAGGGGGCGCCGGGGGTGGGGGCTTGTCACCAGCGCAGATGAGCCTGCCTCCAGGGTGAACTGCATCCCTTCACAAACTGATCTTCTTGAGCAGGCTAACCATGACAGACGAGATTGCCGTACCCTCCCGGGCCATGGTCATCATGGCCCATCCCGACGACGCCGAGTTCGTCGTAGCCGGAACCGTTGCCCTCTGGGCGCAGAGGGGCTCGGCCATCTGCTACTGCCTCTGCACGAGAGGGGATAGGGGGTCGAATGACCCCGGCATAACGCCGTGGGCACTTGCCCGCATCCGCGAGGAGGAGCAGCGGGCCGCCTGTGCCATCCTCGGCGTACAGGAGCTGGTTTTCCTGGACTATCCTGACGGCACGCTCGAGCCGACCCTGGCTTTGCGCCGCGACCTGACGCGGGAGATACGCCGCTTCCGGCCTGAGGTGGTGATCACCAGCGACCCGACCGCCCGGTTTCACGGCGACCACTACCTGAATCATCCGGACCACCGGGCTGCCGGCTCGGCCGCGCTCGATGCCGTCTTTCCCTCGGCGGAGACGCGCTACATCTTTCCCGAGCTCCTCGCGCAGGGGCTTGAGCCGCACCGGGTGCATGCGGTGTACATCCATGGTGCGGCTGAGCCCAACGTGTGGATCGACATCGAGCCGGTCCTGGAGGTCAAGGCCAAAGCCCTGGCGGCGCACAAGAGCCAGGTCGGCGACGCGCCCGTGCTCGAGTGGCTGCGCGGCATGGCCCGCGAGCAGGGGCGCGCCAGAGGCCTGCGCGCTGCCGAAGCGTTCCGGAGGATCGTGCTCCACGAGTGACGAGACCCGGCCCGCAGCAGCAGGGGTCACTCCTCTTGCCGGGATGTACCGGCCACGATCCCGGCCAGCCCTTCGAGGACGGTGATGAGCGCCGAGTTGTCCCTCTCGCCCTTGCCCGCAGCCACGAGCGACCCGTAGAGCTCGTGCACCAGTGCGGTGCCCGGCAGGGGAGCGCCGTACTCCCTGGCCGTGCTGAGGGCGATCCTCAGGTCCTTGTGGTGCAGGTGCGCCTTGAAGCCGGGTTCAAAGCGGCGCTCCAGCATGCGCAGGCCATGGTTTTCCAGGATGCGGCTGTAGACGGCGCCGCCCAGCAGCGCCTGTCGCACCCGCAGGGGGTCGACCCCAGCCTTCGTGGCCAGGACCATCGCCTCGGCGACGGCCTCGACCATGAGCGCGGCGACCAGCTGGTTGCAGGCCTTGGCCACCTGCCCGGCGCCGGCCGGGCCGATATGGGTGATGGTCTTGCCCATGGCCTGCAGCACCGGCATCACCCGCGCGAGCGCTGCGCCGTCCCCGCCGACCATGATGGAGAGCGTTCCCTCGCGCGCCCCGGTCTCGCCGCCGGAGACCGGCGCATCCAGCATGGCCGCGCCAAGGGCCTCGGCCCGGGCGGCCAGGCGCCGCGCAAGGGCCGGTGAGCTCGTGCTCATGTCCACGATCACCTTGCCGGGGGAGATGCCCTCGAACACGCCGTTGGGCCCGGCCACGACCTGCTCGACATCGGGCGCATCCGGCAGGCAGAGGAGGATGACCTCGGCCCGCTCGGCGACGCCGCGGGGCGAGCCGCCATCCTGAGCGCCCGCGGCCACCAGCTCCTCGACCTTGCCGCGGCTGCGGTTGTGCACAACGAGCGGAAAGCCCGCCTTGAGGACGTTGAGGGCCATGGGCTTACCCATGATGCCGAGGCCGATAAAGCCGACCGTTGGCTTGGACATATCGCCTCCTCTTGACCGCTGCTGAAGACATCTTCGGCTGGCCGAAGGCTTTTTCTCTGAGAGGGGCTGACGTCCGCTTCGCGGCGCAACCCGCGGCACCGTCCAGAACTCGCCGAGATGAGCTCCAGCGATGCTGCATCTGGGATGCCCCTTTCCGGGGCGGACGCCGCGGCGTCCGCCCCGGAAAGGGGTACATTACAGGGTGTTTTGGGCTCCGCTGGCGCGCCGCGGCGCGCCAG
>DYEI01000387.1 GCA_020725765.1 Anaerolinea sp.
CCCCTCCCCCAGGCGGGCACGACGTGCCCGCCTGGGGTAGGGGTCGGGGGTGGGGGCACTCCGCAATTGCAGTGCATCGCGGCCGCTGCTCGACGTGTTCCAAGCAGCAGTGTGCGCGGCGGGTGGCCTGCTGAGGTGGGTGCGGGTTCCCTGTCGCGTCCCCCATGACGCTCCGCAGACCGGGTTGTGAGCAATGGACGGGGGCTGACCCGTGATTCGGGCTCATGCCCGTCCCGATGGCAGGGATCGGCACTGCATACCTCCGTTTCGTGCGCTGATCGCGAGTCTGAACACGTGCTCCCCGCCCTGTTCTTGACAGAACGTGAACCCGACCCTATAATCCCCCTCAGCGGAACGCTTTACGCTGTCTATACGTCTTATTCTCGGAGGATACATGCCAGCCCGCCAGATTCTCTTCGCCGACGCGCCGGTGCTGCGGCAGAAAGCACGGCGCGTAAGAAAGTATGATGCCGCTCTGCGCGAGCTGGTGGCCGATATGCTTGAGACGATGCACGCGGCCAACGGGGTGGGGCTGGCGGCGCCGCAGGTCGGCGTCTCGCTCCGGCTTTTCGTGATCGAGATTCCCGCCGATGAGGAAGCCGGCATTCCTGCGCGGCAGTACGTACTCTGCAACCCGGAGATCGTCAAGGCGGTTGGGGAGGAGACGGAAGAGGAAGGCTGTCTCTCACTGCCCGGCTATGTGGGTGAGGTCACGCGCGCCGCTGTGGTGACCGTCAAGGGTTTCGACGTCAACGGCAAGGCCGTGCGTGTCCGCGGAGAGGGCCTCCTTGCCCGCGCCCTGCAGCACGAGCTGGACCACCTCGATGGCATCCTGTTCATCGACCGCCTGGAGAGCCTCGACAAGCTGCGTCGCGTGGACCAGGCAGCGGAGGAAGCCCCGGTCGGTTGACGACGGGCATGCCGATCGTCAGCACCTGCCCCTGGCCTGCTCCACGGGCCGGGGGCCTTTCTCAGGGACCGCCCTGCGCCGTTCGCTGCCGGTGAGGCGGCTGGCCGCTGCCGCATCCTGGCTCGCAGGCGGCCACGATGAGAGCTCGGGAGAGGAGATGGTCGCATGCGCTGGTTGAGGGTTGGGCTCATCATCGTTCTTCTGGCCTCACTGCCGGCGTGTACATCCCGGACCGGAGGCCAGAGCTCGCCCCCGGGCACCACTCCGCCGGTCGCAACCCCGTCCCACCCCGCGCCCTCTACAATCGCCGAGCCGACGGCCACCGAGCCGGCCGCGCCCTCGGCCGAGACCACGGCTGCGCCCGCGATCCCCCGGGCCGAGGGTCCGCTTGTCGCCGAGGGCGAGTTCCTTCGCGGCATCGCCATCGCCCCAGGCACCACGGTCCGCTACGGGCTACTGGGGAATGGCCTCGCCCGCTCCGACGATGCCGGGCAGACCTGGCGGCGAGTCAGCAACGCGGTTCTCCCGCTGCCGCTTGTCTCCCCGGCCAATCCGGACCTCCTCTATGCAGGCGACCTCCCCGCCTGCCTTCGCGGCGACGAGGATCCCCTCTTCTATCGTTCGACCGACGGAGGCAGGACGTGGCGGGAGATACCCGCAGGACGGGGAATCAGGCCAGTAGCCTTCCGGCCGGGTGACCCGTCAACCCTGTACGGCATCTCCTGCTGGGCGGTCAACGTCAGCCGCGACAGCGGTGAGACCTGGGACAAGACCGGGCCGACGCAGGGTTGGGACATCACCGACATTCTGCTCACCGCCGGCGGTCGCCCGCTCTTTCTGGCCATCCTCACTTCGGAGGGAGGCACCAGCCACCTCGCCTGGTTCGATGAGAACGGAAGGCTGACGCAGGACCTCACGCAGGGGCTCAACTTTTGGGGTGCGGGCGTGCTGGCGACCGATGGTGCATCGCTATACATCGCCGACGCCACCGGCGTCCGCCGCAGCGACGACGGCGGGCAACACTGGACGCTGTTCAAGGATGGCCTCGACGACGTCATCCTCAGCACCGACCCGAACATCGAGGGCATGTCCGACGAGGAGGTCGCCCGTGGCTATGGCCTCTTCGCCCTCGTGACAGACCCGCGAGATCCGAGGCGGCTCGTCCTCGGCACGGTGCGCGGTATCTATGTGAGCGAGGACCGCGGCGAGCACTGGCGCCCCCTCGGCATCGAAGAGCTGGCAAGGGTCCGCGTCAACTCGCTCGACTGGGAGCCACAGCAACCGGGCGTGCTCTACGCCACGACCGATATCGGGGTCTACAGGGTGCACCTTGCCGGCGCCGGAGCACCGGGCCTGTAGGCGCCCCATCGGAAGAGCCCAGACCATCCACGGTTGCCGTCTCCTGGGTGCGCGAGAATCGAGACAGGCTCCCGAGCAGCCTCGTCCCGTGACTGCTTTATGGCCGTTTTCGTCTATGGTATAATAGGATCATCAGGCTCTCACCACCATGATGACAGCAGAGCCCGGGAGGTAGGAGTATGTCAGGCCACTCCAAGTGGTCCACGATCAAAAGAAAGAAAGGCGCTGCCGACGCCAAGCGCGGTCAGCTCTTCACCAGGCTGGGCCGGGAGATCACCATCGCGGCCCGTGAAGGTGGCGGCGACCCGGAGGCCAACTTCCGGCTGCGCTTGGCGGTAGACAAGGCCCGAGCGGCCAACATGCCCAAGGAGAACATCGAGCGGGCCATCGCCCGTGGCGTGGGGGGCGGCAAGGAGTCGACTGCCCTCGAGTCCATCATCTACGAAGGCTACGGGCCCGGCGGCACCGCGTTCATGGTTGAGGTTCTCACCGACAACCGCAACCGCGCCGTCGCCGAGGTGCGGCGTGTATTCACCCGCAATGGGGGCAACCTCGGAGAGACCGGCTGCGTCGGCTGGATGTTCGAGCGCAAGGGGATGCTGACGATCGACGCCGCCGGGCAGGATGCCGAAGCCATCGCGCTCGCGGCCATCGACGCCGGAGCGGAGGACGTCAAGGTCGATGGGGACACCGTCGAGGTCTACGCCACGGTAGAGGATTTCCAGACCGTCCGCGAGCGGCTGATGGCAGAGAGGTTCAAGATCGAGGACGCCGAGCTGAGCTGGGTGCCGAAGACCCTCTTCCAGCCCGAGCACAAGATCACCCTGCAGAACATGCGCCTGATCGAGGCCCTTGAGGAGCTGGAGGACGTCCAGAGCGTCCACTCCAATCTCGATATCAGCGAAGCCGCGCTGGCCGAGTTCGAAGCCGCGTAGCGCAGATGCTGGTGTTGGGCGTCGATCCGGGCGTAGCCATCACCGGGTACAGCCTGCTTGCAGGGTCTGCGGACGATGCCCGCCTGGCTGCCAGCGGAGTTATTACCACACCATCCACCTCCTCGCTCCCGGAGCGGCTCGTCGTGCTATATGATTCCCTGACCGAGCTGGTAGCACGCTACCGGCCCATGGTCGCCGCTGTGGAGCAGGTCTTTTTCGGGCGCAATGCTCGCACTGCGCTGGCTGTCGGGCACGGGCGGGGTGTCGCCATGCTGGCGCTGGCCAGAAGCGGGATACCTGTACACGAGTACACGCCGATGCAGGTCAAGCAGGCCGTGGTCGGGTACGGGCGGGCGACCAAGGAGCAGGTGCAGGAGATGGTTCGCCTTCTGCTGCACCTCGACGCCGTGCCGCAGCCGGATGATGCAGCTGACGCCGCTGCCGTAGCCCTCTGCCATCTCCACACGTGCCGACTGAACGCCCTGCTGGGGGCCGAGGCTGAGCGATGATCGCCCGATTGCACGGCAGAGTAGTCGCGACAGGTGACGGCTCGGTGATCGTCGACGTCGCTGGCGTCGGCTACCGGGTTCGCGTGCCTCCCAGCGTCCTGCAGGAGGTGAGCCCGGGGGACACGATCACGCTGCATACGCACCTCCATGTGCGCGAGAACGAGCTCACCCTCTATGGCTGCGCTACGGAGGACGAGTTGACCCTCTTCGAGACGTTGCTGACCGTCTCAGGGGTTGGACCCCGGTCGGCCCTGAGCATCATCTCGGCAGTAGCGCCGGAGACGTTGCGCGAAGCGGTCGCGCGGGGTGATGCGTCCGCCCTGGGGCGGATTCCGGGAGTCGGGAAGCGGACTGCGGAGCGGCTGGTCACCGAGCTGAAGGGCCGCCTGGGCAGCACCGAGGGCTCCCTGCCGGTCGCCCTGAGCGCCGGTGATGCCGAGGTCATCGCTGCTCTGACTTCCCTGGGGTATAGTGTGGTCGAAGCGCAGCAGGCGCTGCAGGGCGTGCCTCCAGCCTCGAACCTGCCTCTGGAGGAGCGTATCCGTCTGGCGCTCAGGAGCCTGGCGAGGGAGTGACATGATCCTGGTAGACCTCACGCTGGTGGTCTTTATCGGTCTGCTGGCCTTCATGGGGCTCCGCTCGGGTCTGATCCACGAGTCGGTCACCCTCGTCGGCCTGATCGCGGGCCTGCTCATAGCCGGTGAGAGCTATCAGCGCTTTGGCGGCCTCCTCATCCCCTGGCTGAAGACTCGCGGCATGGCCGACCTCGGCGCCTTCATCCTCCTCCTGATCGCTGTGTGGCTGGCCGTGCTCGTACTCGGAGCGCTGATGCGCGGCCTGCTTGAGGGGCTGCATCTGGGATGGATCGACAACCTCGGCGGGATGGTGCTGGGATTGGCCAGAGGGCTCTTCCTGTCCGAAGTCCTTATCCTGGTGCTCATGGCCATGCCATCGGAGGGGCTCCGCGACACCATCCAGGGCTCCTGGATCGGTGGCTGGCTGGCCAGGCTCGGACCGGACTTGCTGGACCTGGTGCCCCCGCTGTTGCGATACTGGAACCCCTTATGACCGGAGGAGTCCAATATGAGTTTCCTGAGGAAGCTGGCTGCCATCTTCGCCGGCGGGGCAGACTCTGCGAGCGACGCCTACGCCTACCACTACTACGTGCGCTGCTCCCACTGTGGTGAGGTCATCAAGGCCCGGGTGGACCTGCGCAACGAGCTGAGCAGCGAGTTTGGCGAAGGGGATGGGCCGAGCGGCTATTCCTACCGCAAGGTGCTGATCGGGCGTGGCCGCTGCTTCCAACCGATCGAGGTAATCATGACCTTCGACGCGCGGCGCAAGCCGCTCTCCCGATCCGTCACCGGGGGCGAGTTCGTCGGCGAGGAGGAGTACTACGAGGCCCAGCAGGCGACGTCCGCCAGCTAGCCTCGCCCGGCGCCTGCAAGGTAGACCTCTGAAGTGGTCCGCAGAACAGGAGCGGTCGCCTGCGGCGGGTCCCCGGAGTCCTTCAGGGCGTCGTGCTCTGGCGGTGGTGGCTCAGGCTGACCCGTAGCGGCCGCAGAGATCGTTCCAGCGAATTCGCAATAGGTCGCGCAGGCCGCGCAGAGAATCCCTCCAAAAGCTGACCCGGCGCGTGCGGGCATAGTCCCACGTCACAGGGACCTCCTTGAGCCGGTAGCCCAGCTTGCGCGCCACAAAGAGGATCTCCACATCAAACCCCGAGTCGACGACGGCGCCCTCGACTGCCTGCCGTCGCTCAGGCGCGTAGAGCCGCATGCGCTCAAAGATGCGCCGAATCGCTGCCCCCCGGAAAGCCTTGAAGCCGCACTGGGTATCGGTGATGTCGGGCAGGTCGACGATCAGCCCCCGCAGGATGATCTGAGCGCGGGACATGACCTTCCGCCACCAGGGCGCCCCGCGGCGCACCGTGCCCCGCGAGCCAAAGACCACGTCGTAGCCCCGCTCGAACCAGGGGAGGAGCGCCTCGAGCTCGGAGATGGGCGTGGCCTGGTCCATGTCCGTGAAGAGCACAATCTCCCCGCGCGACGCCAACACCCCGGTCACGACCGCGTGCCCCTTCCCGCCGTGCGCCGCGCGGACAAGCCGCACGCAGGGATGAGTCGCTGCAAAGCTCTCCACTATGGCCGCGGTCGCATCCTCGCTGCCGTCGTCGGTGACGACGACCTCGTAGGTGTACGGCTGGCGCTCCAGGTAGCTGGTCACCTTCTCGAGCACCCCGGCGCGCAGATTCGTCTCCTCATTGTAGGCTGGAATAACGACCGACAGGAACTGTTCGTTCTCCAACGGCACCAACCAGCTTCCGTGATACACCGGGGCGCACCCAGCCCCGGCCCCGCAACGCTGGCGATTATACTACCGACGGCGGAGGCCGCCAACTAGTGCACAGTCCGCCGCCGTGCCTCGGCCCCGGAAAGGCCCGCGCAACCCCCTCTCGGACCATCGTCCCCACCCCTGACCCTCACAGGCGCTAACATGAGGAGCCCCCCCACAGCATCACGGGGCATGAGATAGCGAGATCGGAAGAGCACAAGTTTGAA
>DYEI01000388.1 GCA_020725765.1 Anaerolinea sp.
ATGTAGGGGGCTCTTCGAAAGGGCCAAACGCAAGGTCAGGGGTGGGGGCGGCTCCCCGAGATGCCGCGCAGGCCACGGGCGCCTACGCTCCCCCCGGGCCACTTGTGGGTAATGCATAGGCCGCGGCGGAGGCGGGGCGGGGGGCTTAACCCCGCTTTGTCCACTGGGCAAAGTGGGGAATGCCCCGGGGGTGGGGGCACTTGCAGAAACAAGCATGCTGACGTTCCCCAAGTTAGCGCCCATGGGGCGCCGGGGTTGGGGGCCCTGCCAACAGCGCAGATGAGCCTGCCCCGAGGGTGAACTACACCCAACACACGCAAGACACTTGACGCTTGCCTGACCGCTATGGTAACATCCCCCCGGGAAGGAGGCCCATGACCTGCAGCCTGGATGATACGATCGTCGCCATAGCGACACCTCTGGGCGAGGGCGGCATCGGCATCATCCGGCTGAGCGGCCCGGAAGCCCGACCCATCCTCGAGCGCCTGGTGGTACCGGCGCGCCGCGGAGGGCACGGCTGGCAGCCCTGGCGGCTGACCTACGGGCACGTCCGCGAGCCGGCCGGCGGGGCAGTCGTCGATGAGGTGCTCGCGGTGTGGATGCCCGCTCCGCGGACCTACACGCGGCAGGACGTGGCCGAGATTCACTGCCACGGGGGCTATGCGCCGTTGCGCCGCGTGCTGGAGCTATGCCTGGAGGCGGGTGCGCGCCTGGCCGGGCCGGGCGAGTTCACCCTGCGGGCTTTTCTGAACGGCCGGATCGACCTGGCGCAGGCCGAGGCGGTCGTGGATGTGGTGCGCGCAAGGAGCAGGGTCGGCCTGCAGGCCGCCGTCGGGCAGCTGGAGGGGCGGCTCTCGAAGCAGGTGAGGGAGACCCGGGCCGGGCTCATGGCGGCGCTGGCACACCTCGAGGCTGCCATCGACTTTCCAGCCGATGAGATACCCGCCTTCGATCTCGAGGGCGCGCTCACCGTGGCGGAAGGTCGGCTCGATCAGCTTCTCGCCGGAGCGGACGAGGGGGTGCTCTACCGGCAGGGCATCCGGACGGCCATCGTCGGGCGGCCCAACGTGGGAAAATCGAGCCTGCTCAACGCGCTCCTCGGCAGCGAGCGGGCCATCGTCACCCCATTCCCCGGAACCACGCGCGACACGGTCGAGGAGACGGCCCTCCTCGGGGGCATCCCGCTGGTGCTCGTGGACACGGCCGGCATCCGCAGGACGGCCGATCCCGTCGAGCGGCTGGGCGTCGAGCGGAGTGAGCGCGCCATCGCCGCTGCAGATCTGGTGCTCCTGGTTGTCGATGGCTCCGAGCCGCTGACGCCGGATGACCGCGCCATCGCGGACCTCGCGAGGGGCCGCCCAACGGTGCTGGTGGTCAACAAGGCGGACCTGCCGCCTGCGCCCGGCATGGAGGCACCCTTCGCCGGGCTGCCTACGGTGCACATCTCGGCGCTCACAGGCGAGGGGCTGGACAGGCTGGAGCGGGCGGTCCTCGAGACGGTGCTGGGCGGGCGCGTGCACGCCGGCGAGGCGCCGCTCGTCAGCCGGCCGCGGCACGCTGAGGCGCTCAGGCGGGCGCGGGCGCACGTCGCGGCGGCGCTCGAGGCGCACCGCGAGGGCTGGCCCGAGGATTGCCTGGCGATCGACGTGCGGGGAGCCGTTGCTGCCCTGGGAGAGATCACGGGAGAGACCGTCTCGGAAGACCTGCTGGCGCACATCTTTGGCGAGTTCTGCATCGGCAAGTAGCGCCAATGGGGGAGGACGGCTTGAGGGTCGCGATTGTCTGCTCGTGGCTGAACCAGTATGGAGGGGCCGAGCGCGTCCTGGAAGTCGTGCATGCGATGTTCCCAGAGGCGCCGGTCTACACCTCCATCTACTGGCCCGAGGCTTTGCCAGCCAGCTACCGGAGCTGGGATATCCGCACGAGCTTTTTGAACCGCCTGCCCTTCATCCAGCGCCATCACCAGCCCTTTTTGCCCCTGTACCCGCTCGGCTTCGAAGCGCTGGACCTCGAGGGCTATGACCTGGTGCTGAGCGTGACCAGCGCCTTTGCCCACGGGGTGATCGTCCCGCCGGGCACGGTGCACGTCTGCTACTGCCTCACCCCTGCGCGCTTCCTGTGGTCCTATCCCGCCTATGCCCGGCGCGAGCGGCTGGGCAGGCTGGCGCGGGCCATCCTCCCCCTGGCGCTGCCGGCGCTGCGCACCTGGGATGCGCTCGCGGCCAACCGGGTCGACCATTTCGTGGCCATCTCGCGGGCGGTGCAGGAGCGGATCGCCCGCTACTACCGGCGCGCGGCCCGCGTCATCTATCCCCCCGTCCAGACCTCGGGCTTTGCGCTGAGCAACGAGGTCGATGACTACTACCTGATCCTCGGCCGTCTGGTCCCCTACCGGCGGATTGACCTGGCGGTGCAGGCGTTCAATGCCCTCGGTCTGCCGCTGATCATCGCCGGCGAGGGCCGGGACCGGCCGGCGCTCGAGCGCATGGCGCGGCCCAATGTCCGCTTCCTTGGACGCGTGCCCGATGAGGAGCGCAGGAGGCTGCTCTCCCGCTGTCGCGCCTTCCTGTGGCCGGGTGAGGAGGACTTTGGCATCGCGCCGCTGGAGGCGAATGCATCGGGGCGGCCGGTCATCGCCTACCGGGCGGGCGGCGCGGTCGAGACGGTGATCGAGGGGGTCACCGGCATCTTCTTTGACGAGCCGACCCCGGAGGCGCTGGCCGAGGCGGTCCGCTCGCTGGATGCGAGCGCCTTCGACCCAGCCACGATGCGTCGCCATGCCGAGCGCTTTGACGTGTCGGTGTTCAGGGAGCAGCTCGGGCAGTTCATCGCTGCGGTCATGGAGGGGACGGAAGGCGGCAGCTCCAGATAGCCGGGCGGCTCGCCTTGGGCGGAAACACAATGTGAGATGACAGGAGGGCCGATCGTGGCATCGAGGCCCACCTTTGAGCTGGAAGAGGCCTGGCGCACGGCCATCGAGCAAGAGGCGCAGTCGCGCGAGCTGTATCAGCGGCTGGCGGCCCTGGCCGAGGATGAGGCCGTGCGCAGCCTGTTCGCCTTTCTGGCCGGCGAGGAAGCCAGGCACGAGCGCCTGCTCCAGGGCGAGTACGAGCGCACCTTCACGCCGGACCTGTGATGCGGCGCGCCAGCGGAGCCCGACACACCCATTGAGAGACGCCCCTCTCCCGAGCCGGCATGCCGCGCCCGCTCGGGTGAGGGGTAGGGCGTCGGGGCCACACTCATCGTGACGAGCCATAGGGAGTCAACCCGGCCATGGACACCCAAGCCTTCCCCCTATGCCCCCTTGCGGGGCTCCGGGTCCTCGATCTCACCATGCTCCTCCCGGGGCCGCTGTGCACAATGCTCCTCGGCGATTGGGGCGCCGACGTCATCAAGGTTGAGCCGCGCCTCGGGGGCGATCCTTTGCGCGGCGGCCCCGGCTCGCTGGAGATGGGCTCGGCCTACTTCCTGGGACTGAACCGAAACAAGAGAAGCCTGGCTGTCGATCTGCGGCGCGACGAAGGGCGTGAGATCCTGCGCCGCCTCCTCGCAAAGGCCGACGTGCTCGTGGAAGGGTTCCGGCCGGACAAGCTCGCACGCCTCGGCTTCGGGTACGAGGATGTGCGCGCCGTGAACGCGCGCATCGTCTACTGCTCGCTCTCGGGCTATGGGCAGGAGGGGCCCCTGGCCGGCCGGGCCGGCCATGACCTGAACTATCTGGCGCTCTCGGGTGCGCTCTCGCTCTTTGGCGAGGCGGGCGGGTCGCCCCTGCCACCCGGCCTGCCCCTTGCCGATATCGCTGGGGCCTTTATGGCGGCAGCGGCGATCCTTGCAGCGCTATGGCGGCGTGAGCGAGAGGGCGAGGGCGCCTATCTGGATGCCTCGCTCTACGAGAGCAGCCTTTACTGGCTGGCACCGTTCGTGACGGCCGCCCTCTCGGCGGGACTGCGCCCGGCGAGGGGCCGCATGCCCCTGACCGGCGCCTGGCCCTGCTACGGCATCTACCGCACGCGGGATGGGCGATACATGGCGCTGGCAGCGCTCGAGCCCTACTTCTGGGAGGCTTTCTGCCGGGCCGTGGGACGCGAGGACTGGCTCCCCCATGGCCGGGCCGAGGGAGCCGAAGGCGAGCGGATCCGGGCAGAGGTTGCGGAGCTTTTTGCGAGCCGGACGCGGCAAGAGTGGGCAGACCTGCTGGCCAACGCCGACTGTTGCTGTGAGCCGGTGCTCGAGCTCGATGAGGCGCTGGAGCACCCGCAGGCGCGTCAGCGCGGGCTGGCTGCGCGGGTGACCCTGCCGGGTGGAGAAGCGCTGGGCCAGGTAGGAACTCCGGTGCGCATGGGCTCGCTGCGCCTGCCGCCGCCTCGCCTGGGGGAGCATACGGCTGTCATCCTGCGCGAGTTGGGCTACACCGAGGCGGCGATACACGCCCTCATCGAGCGGAGAGTCGTGGCGGTTGCGAGGGCCTCAGGGGCGGAGCGCTGAGGATGGTGTCTTCGCTCACGACTCCCCCTGCGGTGGCGTCGCTGCAGCGCCGCGCTCCCTGCGCAGGCGCTCGTACACGGCGAGCCAGTCGGCGATCTCCTTCTCGCGGCGGAGGCCTTCGAGTTGCTGCCGTCGCTGGCGGGCCTGGGCGACGCGGAACATGATCTCCCGCTGGACCTGGTGGGGCTCAACAACATTGGTGAAGGTGAACTTGCCCTCGCCGCCCGCCGTGTCGATATCCACGTTCCCATAGCGCAACGCTGCGGCGAGCGGTCCCGGGATGAGCAGGTTCACGTTCTGGATGCGCTCCAGTGTGGCTTCGCGCCGCTCCTCCCTGCCCCACAGCGGCACCTTCTCCACGTCGATGATCCGGTCCTCGGTCACGATATAGACGTCGTTCTTCCAGTCCTCCAGCTCCCACCAGAACCAGAACGCAATGGCCAGCCCGGCAATGACCAACCCCAGCAGCGTGCCGAACTGGCCAGGGGTCAGGAGTGGCAGGGCGCCGGCCAGGTAGGCGACCGTGACAGCGAGCCAGAGAATGCCCGCAGCCAGCGCGCCCGCGAGGCGCTGCAGGAGAAAGATGTAGTGCTTGCGCCAGGTGATGGTGTTCCCGCGTTCGATGCGCACTGGAGGGAGGATCCGGAAGCGCCGCAGGCGAGGCCGACCCCTCCGGCGCTCGGGCGCTTGCTCCGGTGCTGAGGCAAGGCGCTCACGGACCTCGGCCTCGATCTCCTGTGCAGAGACCCAACCCAGCCGGCGCTTGAGCTCGCTGCGCACCCGCTCCTGGTGCGCAGCCTGCGTGCGCGCCTGCGCGCGCTGCAGCTGCTGGAAGATGACGTTCTTTGCCACGTCCGGGTTGGGCAGATAGCTGAAGATGATGTTGCCGACATCCCGCTGAGCGGCCGTCTGCACCGTCAGGGTGCCGAAGCCGAGCAGTTGGCCGATGCGGTCCCGCGCCACGACCACGTTCTGCACCATCGTCAGGGGCGCCTCCTCGCGGGACTCGCGCTGCAGGATGACCAGGTTGCGGGAGACGATGCGCTGCGTGGAGACGGCGAAATAGTCGTTGCGCCAGTCGATCAGATGCCAGGATGCAAGCGCGAGGTATGGAGTGACCGGCAGGGCGAAGAGGATGAGCGTACCGACCGGTCCGAGAAGGAGGGCGCGGCTTGCCAGGCCGAGCAGCACGCTGACCAGGACCAGTCCCAAGGTAGGCAGGAACATTGCGCGAAGAAACGAGAACCAGTGTCGTCTGGCCAGGTAGACGACGACCTCGTCTGGCACCAGCCAGGGGAGCTGGGCATGGCGGAGCTTGACGGCCACGGGCTCCGGGAGGGAGAGCTCCCGGTCCAGAGTGGGGTCTTCCTCCCGGAGCTGGTTCAGGTCAGCCCGGTCGATGGCCAGGGCGACCACGTCGGTCGTGGCCACGACGGTGGCGTCATGGGGCTCGCCAAGGAGCAGAGAGGTGACCCCGAAGTGGCTCCCCGGCCGCAGATAGTTGACCGGCCTCAGGCGCCCGCCCGGGAAGAGCGCATGGACCACTGCCTCGCCCGAGAGGATGAGGTAGAAGGCATGCCCCGGCTGACCGGCAGTGGCCAGCGTGCTGTGCCGCGGAAAGGCCACCTCCCGCGCGATGCCTGCCACACGCTCCAGGTGCTCATCCGAGAGGCCCGAGAAAAGGGGCACCCCTCGCAAGTACTCGGCAGCCTCCAAGGGCTCCATAGCTGTCCTGCTACCTCCGGACCGGTCGGCGCATCACGGCGACCTGTGCTGCCAGCCGTTCCAGGAGAGGATCTCCGCCAGCGAGCGACGGGCGCGAGCCGGCGGGTCCTCAGCCGGATAGCCGACCGGGACGAGAGCTACGACGCGCACGTCGGCCGGGATGTCGAGGGCATCCTTGACCATATCCTCGTCGAACCAGCCAACCCAACAGGTTCCGAGGCCCAGCGACGTCGCCTCGAGCACCAGGTGCTCGACGGCGATGCCCATATCCAGCATAAAGTAGTCGAGCTCATTGCGATGGCCGGAGGCCTGAGGGCGCGCGCAGGCCACGACGATGAGCGGCGCCGCTTCCATAGCCGCCTTCGGCCCCCCGGCCCGCGCCAGACGGGCGCGCTTTTCCGGATCGGTCACCGCGATAAAGTCCCAGCACTGGGAGTTGGCCCAGGAGGGCGCAAGCCTTGCGGCCTCGAAGAGCCGCTCGATCACGTCGGGTGCGATCGGTGTGTCCTTCATCCGCCGGATGCTGCGTCGTCGAGCGATGATGTCGAGCAAGTCCGCCATGGTGCTCTCCTCCGTATGAAGGATATGTGCCCGAGATACGATAGCGTGAGTCGACCATGGTCGCTGCGCGCCCCCGACACTTGGAGTCGCGGGCGGGACCTCCCTCCCTTCGGCAGCGGCTCTGCAGAGGAGGTCGCAGGCTAGGCGTGCCAGCTCTGCCGGGCCTCGCGGATCCACTCCAGCATCTGGGCGATGCGGGCGCTGATGGCGGCAAAGTCGCCCTTTTCCACCAGGTCCTTGCGGATCAGGTTCGAGCCGACGCCCACGGCAGCGATGCCAGCCTTGAACCAGGCGTCGATGCTCTCTTTGGTCGCCTCGACTCCGCCGGTCGGCATGATGAGAGTCCACGGGCAGGGCCCGAGGATGGCCCTGACAAAGCCCGGTCCGCCGACCTCGGCGCCGGGGAAGACCTTGACGATCTCGACCCCCAGCTCCTCGGCAGCAGAGATCTCGGAGGCGCTGCCGCAGCCGGGCGAGTAGGGGATCTTGCGGCGGTTGCAGACCCTGGCCACCTCGGGGTTCAGAACCGGGCCCACGACAAAGTTGGCGCCGCTGGCGATGTAGAGGGCGGCCGCACCCGGGTCAACGATCGAGCCGACGCCGAGGATGACATCCGGGTTTGCGGCAGCAAAGTGTCGTACGAGCCTGGCAAAGACCTCGTAGGCGAGATCGCCACGGTTGGTGAACTCGACCACGGTGGCACCGCCCGCGGCGCAGGCCTCGACGATCCGGATCGCGGTCTGGAGGTCGTGGTGGTAAAAGACTGGCACAAGGCCGAGCTCCAGTATGCGGTTGAGGACCTGCAGGCGAGTGAAACGGGCCACAGCACACCTCCTGAGAGGCCCCGCGAGGGGAGAACGCCTTCAGCACGCGCCCCCGTCGGAGCCACCTATCGCGCGACGCGCCCCGAGACGTCCCCGGCCATGAGCTTTTCGACTTCGGCAAGGGAGGCAAGGTTGAAATCGCCGATGATGCTGTGCTTGAGGCACGAGGCGGCGACGGCAAAGTCGAGCGCCTTTTGTCTGTCCGCGCCGAAGGTAAGCAGACCGTAGATCAGCCCGCCGACGAAAGCATCCCCGGCCCCCACGCGGTCGACGATGTGGGTGATGTCGTAGGTTGGCGCCGTGTAGAGCCGACCACGCTCCCAGAGCACGCCGGACCAGGTGTTGTGGCTGGCGGAGAGGCTTCCCCGGAGGGTGATGGCGATGATCTCGAGGCGCGGGAAGCGCTCGGCGAGCTGCGCGCACACGCTGCGGTAGGCCTCGGCCTCGACCCTGCCGGCGGTGACATCAACCCCTTTGGCGCGGATGCCGAACACCTTGTCGGCATCCTCCTCGTTGCCGATGGCGACGGTGCACTGCTCCACGAGCCCGGGCATGACCTCGCCGGCCTTCTTGCCCCACTTCCAGAGGTTGGCACGGTAGTTCAGGTCGCAGGAGACGGTCAGCCCCATCTCCCGGGCGGTGCGGGCCGCCTCGAGGCAGACCTCGGCAGCGCCTTCGGAGAGGGCGGGGGTGATGCCGGTCCAGTGGAACCAGCCTGCGTCGGCGAACACGGCCCGCCAGTCGATCATTCCCGGCTTGATGGTAGCCAGCGCCGAGTTGGCCCGGTCGTAAATGACCTTGCTGGCCCGCTGCGCGGCGCCGGTCTCGAGGAAGTAGATGCCGAGGCGGTCACCGCCGCGGATGATCTTGCTCGTGCCGACACCGTACTGGCGCAGGAACTGGAGGCAGGCTTCGCCGAGGTCGTTGGCAGGGAGCCGTGTGACATAATCGACAGGCAGCCCGTAGTTGGCGAGCGAGACGGCCACGTTGGCCTCGCCGCCGCCATAGATCACCTCGAAGGAGCGGGCCTGGGTGAAACGCTGGTAGCCCGGGGGAGAGAGGCGCATCATGATCTCGCCAAAGGTCACAATACGGTCGCCCATGGGCTCTACCTCCTATGAACGGGCACGACGGGCTCGGGCCCCGGACAGGCATCATAATAGCTTGCGGCAGGGAGGGCGTCAAGTGTGCGCGGCGGGCGCCGGCGCGGGCGCGCCGTATCGCGCCTGCAGCCAGCGCGTGCCAAGCCAGCCGACAAGGCCAAAGAGCGCGGCAATCCCCTCGATCATCCACATCCCGGCAAGCGAGCTGGCGATGAGGCCCTGCCCGGCTGCCGCGACCGTGTCGACTGCGGTCTTGTAAGCGAAGGCCAGCCAGAACCAACGGGACTGACGTGCAGCAACCGCGTGGAAGAGAAGGACGCTCGAGAGGACGTGGATCCAGACGACGAAGAAGCGTTCCCATACCGGGGCGAGGCCCAAGAGCAGGTTGTTGGCCCGCGCAACGCTTTCCACATAGCCTGCCGGCAGCATGGAGGGGCTGACCATGGCCGCGAGCACGGTCCCCAGCGAGCTCATCCCCAGAAGAGCGGCCTCTACGGCCCCGAACCCGATGCCAAAGGCCAGGGCGGCTCTCCACGGGGCGCGGCCGAGCGCCGTGTAGCGCAGCGCCAGGTAGGTGACCCCCACTTCAAAGATCCCGGTGAGGGCCCCAATGTAGATGAAAAAGACCGGTGTAGCCACAACCGTCGGAAGCGCTGCCCTCAGGGCCTGCTCGATCGGTGCATTGGTCGGGATAGCCCAGGCAAACTTGCACACTACGGTGACCGTCCAGGCCAGCGCGCCCCATACCAGGTATTGCCAGCTCAACCGACGCACCAGGGCATAGAGCACAAAGCCGAGGGCCACGGCCAGCATCCCGACGCCTCCTACGAGGGCCAGAGGCGTCACGCGAGGCACGGCAACGGGATACGGCTTCCAGATCAGTCCGTACCTCACGTTCACGGGCCCGTCCCAGGCCAGGCCCAGCTGATACTGCCCGGCCGGAGGATGGAGCGTTACGTTAAAGGCGAAGGGGCCAGGGGCGGAGGCTTCCTCGTGCCACACAGCGTTGCCGCTTGCGTCGAGGAGCTGCGCTCGCAGCGCCCCCTCGCTGAGCACTCCGCGAAAGTCGATGCCTACGGCGTCGCCCGATTGCGCGACCGTCACGGCGAAGGGCATGTAGTCGCCGGCGGCCTCCTTGATCAATGTGCCATTCATGCTCGCGCCCTCGAACGCGCGCGGCTCACTGCTCTCGGCGCAGCCCAAAAGGAGCACCAGGGCGAGGGCGAGGGCGACGACCGTCGCGAGCCGACCGATCGTGTTGGTGTGCACGTTGACGCCTCCTATGCGGGCTTGCGGTGCTCGCTTCAGCACCTTCAATGCGATACAAGCACGGCGCGGGCAGGGCTGCCATCGCCCCCGGCGATGTGCAGTGGAAGGCAGATCAGGTCGTAGCGGCCGGGCTGGACCGCTGAGAGGTCAATCGTCTCAAGGACGACGACGCCAGCCTCGAGCAATCTCTTGTGCACGGGATGGCCCGGCGTCTTGTACGGCTCGATGGACAGGTAGTCGATGCCCACGAGCCTGATGCCGCGCTCGACGATCCACGAGGCAGCGTCGGCCGTGATGCCGACATAATCCGTGTGAAACTCGGTGTCGCCGCGGACCCAGTACAGCGAGTTGCGCGTGCGCAGGAGCAGACGCCGGCAGTCCTTGGGAATGCTTCGGGCCTCGAGGTCCGAGGCGGTGATGCTTTCCTCGACCGGAAACTCGACGACATCCGCGGGGCCGATGAGAACGTCGAGAGGGAGCTGGTCTACGGTTGCCCCGCCCGGGACGAAGTGAAGGGGCGGGTCGACGTGGGTGCCACTGTGCACGCCCATATCGAGCTGGGAAACGTTGGCGCCGTCCTTCTCCAGGAACCGGCGCCGCTCGATGTGCAGGGGTGGGTCGCTCGGCCAGACGACCAGGCTGTTGCTCAGCGGGACGGAGATGTCGATGATCGGCATGGGAGGGGCCTCCCTTTCAGACTCTATGAGGAGGGCTGCCTGTGCCTCAGGAGCCCTCCCCAGCGGACGATGCGGCTCCCTTCGAGCCGGCCGCCAGCCGACCTCCAGCAAGTTGGGTGCCGATGGGCCCTCAGAGCACTCCGAACCACATCAGGACGCCCAGCACCACAAAGGCCGCGGCCGCTATCCGCTGCAGGACGGCGGCCGGGACGACGCGCCCGAGCGCCTGCCCGCCGAGCACCCCCAACAGCGTGACAGCGGCGAGGGCGCTGATCGCCCCCAAAAAGACCGCTGCGGGCTTTTGATGCTTGCTGGTCATGCTGATGACGGCGAGCTGGGTTTTGTCTCCCAGCTCGGCCACGAATAAAAGTGCAAAAGTCGCTGCGAAAACCTTCCAATCCATGAAGCAAACCCCTACAGGCTACAGACCGGGCACCGGAGTCAGCCAGCCGTGGCGGTCTGGCAGGGTGCCCTCAACAATGCCAAAGAACTCGCGCTGCAGGCGCTCGGTGATGGGGCCGCGCTTGCCGTTGCCGACCGGGATATGATCGACGGAGCGGATCGGGGTGATCTCGGCAGCGGTGCCCGTGAAAAAGATCTCGTCGGCGGTGTAGAGCGCCTCGCGGGCGATCGGCTCCTCGCGCACCTCGTAGTCCAGCTCCCGGGCCAGGGTGATGATGCAGTTGCGGGTGATGCCGCCGAGGATGGAGGCAGCGCGGGGCGGCGTGCGGATGATGCCATCCTCGATGACAAAGATGTTCTCTCCCGACCCCTCGCTGACATAGCCGTAGACGTCGAGGGCGATCCCCTCGGCGTAGCCGTGCTCTACGGCCTCAAGGTGGATGAGCTGCGAGTTGGTGTAGTGGCCACCGACCTTGGCGAGGGCGGGGAAGGTGTCCGGAGCCATGCGTCGCCAGGAGGATACGCCCACGTCCACACCCTGCTCGATGGCCTCCGCCCCCAGGTAGCGCCCCCACTCGATAGTGGCGATGACTACATCGACCGGACAGGGCCGGGGATCGACGCCGATCGAGTTGTAGCCCCGGAACACGAGGGGCCGGATGTAGCAGGAGCGCAGCTTGTTGGCGGCGATGGTCTCGAGAATGGCCTGCCGCAGCTCCTCGGGCGAGTAGGGTATGCACATGCGGTAGATGCGCGCCGACTTACACAGGCGAGTGACGTGCGCATCGAGACAGAACACCGCCGGCCCGACGATGCGGTTATCGTAGGCCCGGATGCCCTCAAAGACGTTGGAGCCATAGTTGACGACGTGGCTCATGACGTGTATGCGTGCGTCGTCCCACGGTACGAGCTTGCCGTTGAACCAGATCCATTCCGACTTGGCGATGGGCATGGTATCTCTCCTTCCTTCCGTGTCGGTGCGCAGACGCCCGGGTTGCCCGGCGGCAGAGGCCGGAGCTGGCCCGGGGCTTATTCTATGCCAAATGCTTTGGGAAGCGAATCGCGCGGAGGGTGACGCAGCGACCTGACCCCGGGCGGCCAGGTGCAGCCCGGGGTCAGTACTGCTCGGATCAGCGGGCGGGGCTCTCCTCGCGGACGCGCGTGAGCTGCTCGATGACGGCCGCGCCCATCTCCTGCGTGCCCAGGACGGGCTCGCCCGGGCCGGCGAGGTCTGCCGTGCGGTACCCCTTGTCGAGGACCGCGCCGACGGCGGCCTCGATCTCGGCGGCCTCGCGCTCGAGGCCGAGGGAGTGCCGCAGCAGCATGGCCGCGCTGAGGATGGCCGCGAGGGGGTTGGCGATGTTCCTGCCGGCGATGGTCGGCGCAGAGCCGTGGATCGGCTCATAGAAGCCCCGCGGTCCCTCCCCAAGCGAGGCGGAGGGCAGCATACCGATGGAGCCGGTGAGCTGCGCTGCCTCGTCGGTGAGGATGTCGCCAAAGGTGTTCTCGGTGAGGATGACGTCAAAGTGCCGCGGGTCGCGCACGAGCATCATCGCACAAGAGTCGACGAGCTGGTGCTCGAGTGTGACGTCGGGGTACTGCCCGGCCACGCGGGTCACGACCTGTCGCCACAGGCGGGAGCACTCCAGCACGTTGGCCTTGTCCACCGAGGTGACGAGCCGTCGCCGGCGACGGGCGAGACGGAAGGCGACGTGGGCCACACGCTCGACCTCGGCCTCGGAGTAGACCATGGTGTCGAAGGCCATCTCTTGGCCGTTCAGCCGGCGGCGACCCCGCTCGCCGTAGTACAGGCCGCCGGTCAGCTCGCGCACAACGATGAGGTCGACGCCGGTGAGCACCTCTGGCTTGAGGGTCGAGGCGCCGACCAGCGCGGCAGGCACGGCGACGGGCCGAAGGTTGGCAAAGAGGTCGAGGCCCTTCCGGATCCCGAGGAGGCCCTGCTCGGGTCGCACGCGGGCCGAGGGATCGTCCCACCTGGGGCCGCCGACGGCGCCAAAGAGGATCGCATCGGCCCGGCGGCAGAGCTCGAGGGTTGCCTCGGGCAACGCAGTGCCAAAGCGGTCGATGGCCGCGCCCCCGACCAGCGCCTGCTCAAAGTGCAGGGTGTGCCCATGCAGGCGGGCGCTCGCCTCGAGGACAGCGACGGCCTGCGCGACGACCTCGGGCCCGATTCCGTCGCCCGGCAGGACGGCGATGGTTGCTTTCACGATGTGACGCTCCTCCTTGCGCAGGATGGCCTCAGAGGGCCTGATGGTTGTTGTTCGGCCAGATCTGCGGCGCGCGGGGATACGAGCCAAAGACGCGCAGGAACGAGGCGATCTCGCGCAGGTCCTCAACGGCGCGCCGACAGCGTTCCTCGTGCATGCTCCCGGCAAAGTCCAGGTAAAACAGGTACTCCCACGGCTTGCCGCGGAGCGGCCGCGACTCGATCTTGGTCAGGTCGATGTCCCGAAGGGCAAAGACGCTGAGCATCTTGAACAGCGACCCGGGCACGTTCTTGCCGGCAAAGACCAGCGAGGTCTTGCTGGGTCCGGAGGGCACGACCGGTTCCCGGGAGAGGGCAAGGAACCGGGTGTAGTTGTCGGGAACGTCCTCGAGGTGGCTGCGCAGGATCTCCATGCCGTAGAGCCGGGCCGCCTGCTCGCTGGCGATGGCTGCGGCATCGGTCAGGTGCTGCTCTCGGATCATTTTGACGCTGCCGGCCGTATCGTAGGCGGGGACGACCTCGACGCCCGGCATCGCGGCCAGCGTCTGCTCGCATTGGGCCAGAGCCTGGGGATGGGAGAAAACCCGGCGCACATCCTCGAGGCGCGTCCCGGGCCTGGCGATGAGATGGTGCACGATGCGCAGGTTGACCTCGCCCACGATGTGCAGCTCGTGCTGCAGGAGCAAGTCATAGTTGTGGTGCACGCTGCCGGCGAGCGAGTTCTCGATGGGGATGACGGCCCGGTCGCACTCGCCCTCCTGCACGCGCCGGAACACTTCCTCAAAGCTGCGCAGTGGGACCGGCTCGATGGCTTCGCCCCAAAGCTGGAGGGCGGCCGCCTCGCTGAAGGCGCCCCGCTCGCCCTGAAAGGCTACTCGCAACACGCTGCTCCGCTCCCAGTCCGCCCGGCCGCCAGTCGGCGGCGGGTGTACTCGATCAGGCCCCCCGCAGCGATGAGATCGAGCATGAAGGGGGGATAGGGGTTGGCGTGAAAGGTCTCGCCCGTCTCGACGTTGCGGATGATCCCGGCGGCGAGGTCAATGTCGAGGTGCTGCCCGGCGGCCGTTGCTCGTGCCGCGGCGGGGCACTCGAGGATGGGCAGGCCGATGTTGATAGCGTTGCGGAAAAAGATCCGGGCAAAGCTCTCGGCCACGACACAGGAGACCCCGGCCGCCTTGATGGCCAGGGGTGCGTGCTCGCGCGAGGAGCCGCAGCCAAAGTTGGCCCCGGCCACGATGATGTCGCCTGGCCGGACGGCGCCCGCAAAGCCGGCGTCGAGGTCCTCCAGGCAATGGCGCGCCAGCTCCTGCGGGTCGGAGAGGTTGAGGTACCTGGCAGGGATGATGACGTCGGTGTCGACGTTGTCGCCGTACTTCCAAACGCGGCCGCTGATTGTCACAAGACCTCCCTCTGTTGTCGCTCGCGCTGGGCCAACGCCCGGTCGAGGGCCTTGCGGACGGCGTCCGCATCGGCGGGCAGCTCGATGGGCGGGTTGGCATGCCTCGCCGTGACGCCTTCGAGGTGCCCGGCATGGTAGCCCAGCTTGGCGTCGGTGAACTTGAGGCCGTGCGCCGTCGAGATCACGACCACCCTCTCGTGCCGGCCGATGATGCCCCGCTCGACGAACTTGAACAGCGCCGCAAGCGCCACGCCTGTATGCGGGCACGTGTACATGCCTGTCAGGTCCGCCCGGGCACAGGCCTCAGCCAGCTCATCCTCCGTGACCTGCTCGACGGCGCCATCGAACTGCTGCAGGACGCGCACCGCCCGCTGGTAGCTGACGGGGTTGCCAATCTGAATGGCGGAGGCGAGCGTCTTGCGGGCCTCGACGGGGCGATAGGTGCGAAAGCCGGTCTGATAGGCGAGGTAGAAGGGGTTGGCCCGCTCCGACTGGGCGCAGAGGATGCGCGGCAGCCGGCTGATCAGGCCCAGCTCGCGCATGAGCAGCAGCCCCTTGCCGAGGGCGGTGACGTTCCCGAGGTTGCCAACGGGGATGACGATCCAGTCCGGCACCTCCCAGTCGAACTGCTGCACGATCTCGATCCCGACCGTCTTTTGCCCCTCGATGCGCAGCGAGTTCATCGAGTTGGCCAGGTAGATGGTGTTGTCGCGGGTGACCTCGCGAACGATGGCCATGCACCCGTCAAAGTCCGTATCCAGGGAGAGCACGATGGCTCCGTTGGCCAGCGGCTGGATGAGCTGCGCCGTTGACACGCGCGCCCGCGGCAGAAAGACGATCGACGGTATGCCCGCGGCGGCGCAGTAGGCGGCCAGGGCGGCGGACGTGTCGCCGGTCGACGCGCAGGCCACCGCCCGGACCGGCCGCCCGTTGGCGATCATCTGACGCACGGCGCTGACGAGCACCGTCATGCCCAGGTCCTTGAAGGAGCCGGTGTGGCTGTTGCCGCACAGCTTGACCCAGAGGTCCTCGAGGCCCAGCTCGCGCCCGAGCCGCTCGGCCCAGAAGAGGTTGGTGTGCCCCTCGTACATCGAGACGATGTTGCGGTCGTCGATGTCGGGGAGCACCCACTCCTTCTTGCCCCATACACCCGAGCCATAGGGCCACTGGTTGCAGCGAACGCGCTCGTCCAGGAGCTTCATCCAGCCGGCAGCGCTGCGGGACCGGAGCGCCTCGACATCGTGGGCGACCTCGAGGAGCGCCCCGCACTCCGGGCAGGCGTAGATGACCTCGTAGGGCGAGTAGCGGCCCGGGCAGCCGTTGATGCACTGAAACCAGGCCTGGTACTGCACGGCACCCTCCCCTCAGGGCAACTCTGGGCTGGGCGGCTCGCTCCGCGACCCCGGCTAGAGCCCCAGTTCGGCCGGGCTGCCGATGCGGCCGAGCACCGCGCTCGCCGCTGCAACCGCAGGGTTGGCCAGGTAGACCTCGCTCTGCGGATGCCCCATGCGCCCCACAAAGTTGCGGTTGGTGGTCGAGATGCAGCGCTCGCCCGCTGCCAGGACCCCCATGTACCCTCCGAGGCAGGGGCCGCAGGTGGGCGTGCTGACCGCCGCCCCTGCCTCGACAAAGGTCTCCAGCAGGCCCTCGCGGGCCAGCCGGCGATAGATCTCCTGTGTGCCAGGGATGATGATGCACCGCACGTCGGAGTGCACACGGCGGCCACGGAGCACCCGGGCGGCGAGCTCGAGGTCCTCCCATCGGCCGTTGGTGCACGAGCCGATCACGGCCTGGTCGATGCGTACCCCGCCGGCCTCGCTGACCGCCCGGACGTTGGACGGGAGGTGCGGAAAAGCCACCTGCGGCTCGAGCGCCGAAACGTCCCACTCCAGCGTACGCACATACCTGGCACCGGGGTCGGGCGTGCAGGCCGCATACGGCCGGCTCACGCGGGGGGCGACATAAGCCATTGCCTTATCGTCTGGCGAGAAGAGGCCGGCCTTGGCGCCTGCCTCGATGGCCATGTTGGCCATGGTGAAGCGGCCATCCATGGAGAGGGCGTCGATGGCCGGGCCACAGAACTCGACGGCCTGATAGCGGGCGCCGTCGACCCCGATCTGCCCGATGGTGTAGAGGATGAGGTCCTTGCCGCCGACCCAGGGCTGGAGTGAACCGGTGAAGACGATCCGCACCGTCTCGGGCACTTTGAGCCAGACCCGTCCCGTGGCCATGGCCACGGCGATGTCGGTCGAGCCCATGCCGGTGGCAAAGGCTCCGAGGGCGCCGTAGGTGCAGGTGTGCGAGTCGGCGCCAACCACCAGATCGCCCGGGGCCACGAGGCCCTGCTCGGGGAGCAGCACGTGCTCGATGCCCATGCGCCCGACCTCATAGTAGTGCACGATCCCCTGCTCGCGGGCGAACCGGCGCATGGTCAGGCACTGCTCGGCGGACTTGATGTCCTTGTTGGGCGCAAAGTGGTCGGGCACGAGGGCGATCCGGGCCGGGTCGAAGACCCGCGATACCCCGAGCTTTTCAAACTCGCGGATGGCGATGGGCGCGGTGATGTCGTTGGCCAGCACCAGGTCGACGCGCGCATCGATGAGCATCCCCGGCGCTACCTCCGGCAGGCCGGCATGGGCGGCGAGGATCTTCTCGGCCAGCGTCATGGGGCTCATCGGCGAGCCTCTTCCTCGGAGGGCAGGGCCCTCTCCCTGTCCTCGCGCTGGATGGCGATCAGCCGGTTCAGCGCGTTCATGTAGGCCTTGGCACTGGCCACGATGATGTCGGTGTCCGCACCGCGGCCGGTAAAGACCTGTCCGTCGGAGCGGATGCGGATGGTCACCTCGCCGATGGCGTCTAGCCCCTCGGTCACGGCTTTGATGGAGAACTCGATCAGCTCGTTGGGCACGCCAATGACCCGGTTGATTGCCTGATAGACGGCATCGACTGGCCCCGCGCCAAGCGCCGCGTCGGCCTTTACCGTGCCCTCAGGCGTTCGCAGGCGGACGGTGGCCGTCGGCATGCTGTGGTTGCCGCAGGAGACCTGCACGAGCTCGAGCGCGTAGCCATCGAGGCTCATGATGCGGGCCTGATCGGCGACGATCGCCTCGAGATCGCGGTCGCTGACCGTCTTTTTCTTGTCGGCGAGGGCGAGGAAGCGCTGGTAGACCGGCTCGAAGGACTCGGCGTCCTTGAAGACGTAGCCGAGCTCCTCGAGGCGGTGCCGCAGGCCGTGGCGGCCCGAGCGCGCGGAGAGGATGATCTCCGACTCTGGAACGCCGATATCGCGCGGGTCGATAATCTCGTAGGTGCTGCGGTCCTTGAGGATGCCATCCTGATGGATACCGGAGCTGTGGGCGAAGGCGTTGCGCCCGACGATGGCCTTGTTGGGCTGGACGACGATGCCGGTCAGGTCGCTCACGAGGCGGCTGATGGAGTAGATATGGCGGGGGTCGATGCGCGTCTCGACGCCAAAGTGGGCACGCCGCGTGCGCAGGGCCATGACGACCTCTTCGAGGGAGGTATTGCCGGCCCGCTCGCCGATGCCGTTGATGGTGCACTCGACCTGCCGGGCGCCGTACCGCACCCCCTGCAGCGCGTTGGCCGTGGCGAGCCCGAGGTCGTTGTGGCAATGCACCGAGACGACCGCCTTGTGGATGTTGGGCACCCGCTCGAAGAGCGTGCGGATCAGCGCACCCCACTCCTCGGGCATGGTGTAGCCGGTGGTGTCCGGGATGTTGACCGTGGTGGCACCGGCATCGATGACTGCCTCGATGACGCGACAGAGATAGTCCGGATCAGCGCGGCCGGCGTCCTCGGCATAGTACTGGACGTCCTCAACGTAGCGCCTGGCGTACCTGACGGCCTCGACGCCCTGCTCGAGGGCCTTCTCGCGGGTAGTGCGCAGCTTGTACTGGATGTGATTGTCGGAAGCGCCTAGCCCGGTGTGGATGCGCGGGCGCCGCGCGCCCTTGAGCGCCTCCGCAGCGCAGTCGATATCCTCCTTGCGCGCGCGCGTCAGGCCGCAGACGATGCAGTCCTTGATCTCGGCCGAGATGGCGCGCACCGCCTCAAAGTCGCCGGGCGAGGAGATCGGGAAACCCGCCTCGATGATGTCCACGCCCATCCTCTCGAGGGCGCGCGCGATCTCGAGCTTTTCGGAGACGCGCAGGGCGGCGCCGGGCGATTGCTCGCCATCGCGCAGGGTCGTATCGAAGATGCGGACATAATCTTCTGGCATATGGTCTGCTCCTCACGGCTTATGGTTGCCTGGCTCCGGGTTCGGAGCCAGCTCTCTCCGGCTCAGGGAGGCTCTGCGCCCGAGGCACCGGATCGGTCGGGGCGCGGAGACGGGCACGGCCATTCCCGTTGGCCCGCGCAAGCGGCAGTTCGAGGCTGTCGACAAGGGCATGGAAGCTGGCCTCGATGATATTGGTCGAGCTGCCGACGGTGTTCCAGTTGTGCTCGCCGTCGGATGCCTCGATAAGCACGCGCGTCTGCGCGGCGGTCGCAGCCTCCTCGTCGAGGATGCGCACCTTATAGTCGACAAGCTGAACGCGGTCGAGCTCCGGATAGAAGGGGAGTATAGCTTTTCGGATCGCTCTGTCGAGCGCATTCACCGGGCCGTTGCCGACGGCCGCGGTGTGAATGATCTCGTCGCCGACGCGGGCCTTGACCGTAGCCTCGGCGATGATGCCCGTGCCCCGGCGCTTTTCGACCAGCACCAAAAAGTCCAAGAGCTCAAAGGGGGGCTGGTAGCCCGGCTGGCTGCGGCGCAGCAGCAGCTCGAAGGACCCCTCAGCGCCCTCGAACTGATAGCCCCGGGCCTCGAGCTCTTTGACCTCGCGCAGAACCTCGCGCGCCTGCTCGGTGGGCGTGTCGAGGTCGGGGCAGAGCTCGGCGGCCTTGTGCAGGATGTTGCCCTTGCCCGAGAGCTCGGAGACGAGAACCCGTCGCTCGTTGCCGACAAGTGCCGGGTCGATGTGCTGATAGCTCTCCGCCGCCTTGAGGACGGCGCTGACGTGCACCCCGCCCTTGTGGGCGAAGGCGCTGCGCCCGACGTAGGGCGCGTGCGGATTGGGCCTGAGGTTGGCAACCTCGCTCACGAAATGGGCCGCCTCGGTCAGCGCGGCAAGCTGCTCGGGAGCGAGCACCGGCAGGCCCATCTTGAGCTGCAGGTTGGGGATCACGGCGCACAGGTCCGCGTTGCCGCAGCGCTCGCCGTAGCCGTTGAACGTCCCCTGCACGTGGGTGACCCCAGCCTCGACCGCGGCGAGGGTGTTGGCGACGGCGAGGCCGCCGTCGTTGTGGGCGTGTATCCCCAAGGGGACGCCCGGGAAGGCCGCGCGCACCCGCGACACGGCCGCGGCCAGCCGGCTGGGGAGGGTGCCGCCGTTGGTATCGCACAGCACCAGGCATTCAGCGCCGGCGGCGAGGGCGGCCCGCAGCGTCTCGAAGGCGTAATCCGGGTTGGCGGCAAAGCCGTCGAAAAAGTGCTCGGCGTCGTAGATGACGCGGCGCCCTGCGGCCCGGAGGTAGCGGATGCTGTCGGCGATCATCCGGAGGTTCTCGCCCAGGGTGGTGCCGAGGACGCGCTCGACGTGCAGCTGCCAGCTCTTTCCAAAGAGCGTGACAACCGGCGTCCCGGCGGCGAGCAGAGCTGCGAGGTTGGCGTCTTCGGCGGGGGAAACGTCCGCCCGCCGTGTGGACCCAAAGGCGACGATGGTCGCCTGTCGCAGCGCCAGAGACCCGGCTCGCTCGAAAAAGCGGGCGTCCTTCGGGTTCGATCCCGGCCAGCCGCCCTCGATATAGTGAATGCCCAGGTCATCCAGCCGCCGGGCGATGCGCAGCTTGTCTTCCAATGAGAATGAGATTCCCTCCCCCTGCGCGCCATCGCGCAGAGTGGTATCCAGAATCTCGACCTGTGACATGATGGCCGCTCTCCTCCCGATCTCCGTCCCTTTCCGTGCAGTCGGAGACCTTCGCGAAGCGGGCGAGGGGTCAGCCCTTGCCCGGCCTTGCGGATCGCTCGGTACCGGGTGCAACGGCCGTCCGAGCGGATGCGTGCTCCGGCCGGGCCGGCGTGCGGCGGCCTGCCCCGCACGCCGGCCGGAGGGTCTGGTTTTCCCGCTGCCGACGGGCTAAAAGTCCAATATCGTCTCGATAGCCTGCTGGGCCGCCTCTTCCAGAGTGGGGATGCCCGTGACGTGGCTGGCCCGCTCTGTGAGGGCGACGATGTCCTCGCGGCTCAGGAGGTCGAGGCGCCACTTCCTGGCGCCCGCCATGAGCTGCTTGAGCCCGACTCCGAGCCGGTCCTGGAAGTAGGTGTAGAGTCCGACCGCTGGCCAGGGGATGTCGGCACCGACGGCGTCGCCATGCCGCTTGCGCAGCTCGGGCACGGTGATGAAGAACGTCTCCGGGTCGCGCCCGTAGAGGGAGGCGAAGCGCTGCGGTACGCCACCATTCCGGGAGAGCTCGACGAAATAGTCGGCCTTCATCACCGCTGCGAGCGGTGCCCTGGCCATGGCTACGGCTTTGACGTAGGGGCTGTGGCCGTCTCCAAGGTTGCTCATGGCGATGGCCTTGAAGATCTGGGTCTCGTTCACAAAGCCGCCGGCGATGGCGATATCGGGCACATAGTGCCCGCGGGCGCGCATCACACGGATGCAGGAGAGGACCTGCGCCAACAGGTACACGGTTGGCGTGGCGCACTCGTTCATCATCGGCACCGGGCTCATGCCGGTGCCGCCACCGGCACCGTCAAAGGTGACCAGGTCGACCCTGGCGCGGGAAGCGCACTTCATGGTGAAGGCGACGACGGCAGGCTTGTAGGCACCGGTCTTGAGGAAGACACGCTTCGCGCCCTGCTCGCGCAGCCAGGCTACATCCTCCACAAAGCTGCGCTCTTCCGGCATGCCGACCCGGCTGTGGCGCTCAAACGAGGTAAAGGTACCGCGCTTGAAGGCCTCGCGCACCGCCTCATCCTCAGGGTCCGGATGGACGATGTAGCCGCGCCGCTTGAGCTGTACGGCCTGCTCGAGGTCGGTCACGCGCACCTCGCCGCCGATGGCCTTGGCCCCCTGCCCCCACTTGCGCTCGATGGTCGTGACGCCCAGCTCCCGCAGGGCGTAGAGGTCGACGCCGAAGCGGGTGTCCTCCACGTTCGTCTGAACGACGATATCGCCATGGGTGCCGTCCCACCACTTGCGGTATAGCTCGACCCGTCGCGATAGCTCGGGCGAGTGGACGACCCTGCCGTGCTCGTCAAAGCGCGCCTCCGGGTCCATGCCGCAGACGTTCTCGCCGATCACCTGCATGGTGCCGGCAAGCGCCGCCCCGCAGGCCAGCCCTGCCCAGTGGTCCGCCGCGACACGGGTGGAGCCGAGGCCGGCGATGAAGGCCGGCACGCGCAGCGGGACGCCACCGACCACAGTCGAGACGTCCGCTGCCGGAAAGATGGCGGCATCGGGGTCGGGTGGCACCCCGTGGGCGCCAAGGGCGTCGACCATGATCTGGAAGTGGGACCAGTCGAGCAGATAGTCCTTGTTGGAGGCAGCCGTGCTCTTGCCAAAGTCCTCGGGGTTGGGGTAGAGCACCTCGCGCCCGCGGAAGGCGGACTTGGACACCTCACAGAGCACGTTGCACTCGCGCACGCAGATGGCGCACATGCCACTGATCGGGGATACATCGGTCAGCCGGGTACGGGTGCCGGTGGTCGAACGGGCATTCTCGAGTTGACCAGCCATCTGGATAACCTCCCTTTGCGTTTGCCCCCATGATGTCTGTGCGGGGGCAGCACTTTTTGCCCGGCATCCAGGCGGCGACGCCTCGCGGTCGTCGCGGCGCGCAGGCAGCGGAACTGATTGCAGGTGATCCACGATGGTCGGCAACGCGGCCTTGCGTTCGTCTTGAGCCTTCAGAAGAGCCCGTCCTCCCGTGCCGTCTCTGGCGGCAGCCTCCCCTGTCGCAGGTGACAGGGCTGGCTGCAGGTGTGTCGGTGTGCAGACATCTGGTCTGCGCCGTTTCTGACCGCCCCGCTACAGCACGACCTTGGGCTTGAGCCAGGACATCATCGCCCTGAGCTTGCGTCCAACGACCTCGATGGGGTGCTCGCGTTCTTTGCGGCGCATGGCGAGGAAGCTCGGCCTTCCGGCCATGTTCTCCAGTATCCACTCCCTGGCGAAGGTGCCATCCTGAATGGCTCCGAGCAGCCGGCGCATCTCCTGGCGGGTGGCGTCGGTGATGATGCGCGGGCCGGCTACATAGTCGCCGTACTCGGCGGTGTCGCTGACGGAGTAACGCATGTAGCTCAAGCCCCCTTCCTGGATCAGGTCGACGATGAGCTTGAGCTCGTGCAGGCACTCAAAGTAGGCGATCTCGGGCTGATAGCCCGCCTCGACGAGGGTCTCAAAGCCCGCCTTGATGAGGGCCGTCACGCCGCCACAGAGCACCGCCTGCTCGCCGAAGAGGTCGGTTTCGGTCTCCTCGGCAAAGGTCGTCTCGATGACTCCGGCGCGGGTGCAGCCGATACCCTTGGCATAGGCGAGGGCCGTCTCGCGGGCCCGGCCGGACGCGTCCTGGTAGATCGCTACGAGCGCCGGCACGCCCTGGCCGAGGGGAAAGATCTCGCGTACCCGGTGACCGGGGGCCTTGGGGGCGACCATGCTCACGTCGACGTTCGGCGGTGGCACGATCTGGTTGTAGTGGATGTTGAAGCCATGGGCGAACATCAGGGTATCGCCCGGGCCGAGGTGCGGGGCGATCGCCTCGCGGTAGAGGCCCGGCGCGACCTGCTCGGGCACCAGCATCATGATGATCGAGGCCTCGGCGGCAGCCTCGGCGACGGGCAGGACCCGCAGCCCGACCTCCTCCGCCCGTTTCCAGGAGGCGCTGCCTTCGTACAGGCCGACCCGCACGTCACAGCCCGAGTCTTTCAGGTTGAGGGCATGGGCGTGCCCCTGGCTGCCAAAGCCGATGATGGCGATCTTGCGGTCTCGCAGGACCTCAAGGTCGGCGTCCTTGTCGTAGAACATGGTTGCCATGAATGACACTCGCTCCTCTCGTTGCAGGATGCTCGGTGCACAGTCTATGACCTGGCACCGCGGCTACCGTTGCCTGACCAGCCCCGGACCATCGCGACCCGGCCCGTGCGCACCATCTCCTTGATGCCAAAGGGCCGCAGCAGGGCGATCAGCGAGTCGATCTTGTCCTCCTGCCCGGTGATCTCGATGGTGAGGGAATCCGCCCCGACATCGACCGCTTTGGCGCGAAAGATGTCGCAGAGCTGCATGATCTCGCCCCGGGTGTTGGCCGTCGCATGGACCTTGATCAGCGCCAGCTCGCGCAGCACAGCCGCCTCGGAAGTGACGTCGGTCACCTTGGTCACATGGATGAGCTTGTAGAGCTGCTTGGATACCTGCTCCACAACCGTGTCATCGCCATCGACGACCACCGTCATCCGGGAGATGCCGGGCGTCTCGCTGTGCCCGACGGTGAGACTCTCGATGTTAAAGTTGCGGCGCCTGAAGAGGCTCGACACGCGGTTCAGGACGCCGGGCCTGTCCTCCATGAGGACGATCAGGGTGTGCTTCAACTCTCGGCCTCCTCCGGTGTGCCTCCATCCGCCTGCGCGAGCACCGGGGCGGTCGGCCGGCGGATCATCTCCTCCAGTGCGGCGCCGGGCCCGACCATGGGGTACACGTTCTCCTCGGGGTTGATGCGAAAGTCGATCAGCATGGGCCCGGGATGCTCAATGGCCCGGGCGATGGTCGGCCCGACCTGCTCCGGCTCGGTGACCCGGGCGCTGGCGATGCCATAGGCCGCGGCGATCTGGCAAAAGTCGGGGCCGAGGAGATGGCTGCCGGAGTACCGCCGGGAGAAGAACATCTCCTGCCACTGCCGGACCATGCCGAGGTAGCCGTTATTGAGGATGGCGATCTTGAGGGGCAGCTTCTCCTGGACGACGGTGGCGAGCTCCTGCATGTTCATCTGGAACCCACCATCTCCGGTTGTGACCCAGACGAGGGCATCCGGCCGGGCCAGCTGGGCGCCGATGGCGGCGGGCAGGGCAAAGCCCATGGTGCCGAGGCCGCCGGAGGAGATGAGCCCCCGCAGCCGGTCATGCTGATAGTACTGGGCCTCCCACATCTGGTTCTGGCCTACGTCGCTCACCATGATGGCCTGCCCGCCGGTTGCTTCGTAGAGCGACCGCACGACATACTGCGGGCACAGCCCCGTCATCGGCTGGTTGAGGATGTCGCGCTCGGAGGATTGTGCCCGCCAGATGGCAATCTGCTTCAACCATTCGGGGTGCGTGGCCGGCTCTACCAGCGGCAGGAGGCTGCGCAGCACCAGGGCGGCATCGCCCACGATCGGCACGTCGACGGCGATGTTCTTGCCGATCTCTGCCGGGTCGATGTCGATGTGGATGATGCGCGCCTTGGGCGCAAAGCGCCTGAGGGCGCTGGTGAGGCGGTCGTCGAACCGGGCGCCGATGGCGATGAGGAGATCGGTCTCCTGGATGGCCAGGTTGGCGTAGGCCTCGCCGTGCATGCCCCCCATGCCCAGGCTCAGCGGGTGGGTCTCCGGGAGGGCGCTGATGCCGAGCAGGGTCGTGACGACCGGGATGTCCGCTTTCTCGGCCAGCTGGCGCAGCTCGGGCGCCGCGTCGGAGAGGATCACCCCTCGGCCGGCGAGGATCAGCGGCTGGCGTGCCGCATTGATCAGGGCCGCCGCCTGGGCCACCTGGCGAGGGTTGCCCACCAGGGTTGGACGGTACCCGGGGAGGGTTGGCTCCGGCGGGTACTCGTACTCGCCGGTTGCCGCCTGCACGTCCTTGGCGATATCGATGAGAACGGGGCCGGGCCTGCCGCTGCGCGCAATATAGAAGGCCTCCCTCAGCACGTACGGCAGCTCGCGCAGGTCGGTGACCAAGTAGTTGTGCTTGGTGATGGGCAACGTGATACCGGTGATATCGACTTCCTGGAAGGCGTCCTTGCCGATAAAGGGTGTGGCAACCTGGCCAGTGATCGCAACGATCGGTGAGGAATCCATCATGGCTGTGGCGATGCCAGTCACCAGATTCGTGGCTCCCGGCCCAGACGTCGCCAGGCAGACCCCGACTTTGCCGCTCGCGCGGGCGTAGCCGTCGGCAGCATGGGCGGCCGCCTGCTCGTGGCGGACGAGCACGTGATGGATGGGATAGTCCGGGAGCGCGTGGTACAGGTGCAGGACGGCCCCGCCCGAGATGCCGAACACGGTGTCGACACCCTCTCGTACCAGGCTCTCCCAGACCATCTGTGCGCCGGTCAGGTTCATGGCATGGTCCCTCCAGTGTGGCCGCAGCGCCCAGCCGATGCCGCACTCACACGGGGGCGAGGCTACTCCTTCCCGGAGCCCATAGTGGTAGCCTCGCGCCTCCCGGGGGCGTCGGCGGGCGCGGCTGGGCCGCTCAGGTACCCAGCAGCATAGTGGGGTATCCGGGCGCGTGGCGCGCCGCCAGCTCCGAGTAGGAGGCCAGGCAGTGGCCCAGCCTGCGGATGCCCTCGGTGATCTCTGCCTCTGGCAGGTGTGCGTAGTGGAGCTCGATCCGCCGATCGGGCGCCAGAGGATCGTCCACCACCGAGACCTCCAGCCGTGCCCGCTCTGCCCGCAGCACCAGCTCACCGGCACTGAGGCTCGGCGGCAGGGTCACCGAGATTGGCTCACCCGGCTGCCGGCAGTGCCAGGCGACCGTGTGAGGGACGTACTGGCGCATGGCCTCCATGGCCGCGTGCAGGCGGCTCGAGGCTCCTGGTGCATCCATCCCGTTAGCAGTGAAGCTGATCACTCCATCCATCGTCTCCCCCTTCGCGTTCCCCTTCGCGCCCGCTTCGCGTCCCCTTCGCGTTCCCTTCGCGTCCCCGTTCGCGCCCTGTTGCGCACGGCAATCAGGCTTCCCCGGCAAAGACGGCGCCGGTCCCTGCGGAGGTGACCAGTGCGGCGTAGCGCCGCAGGTAGCCTGTCGCAGCATGGGGCTGCCACGGCGGCAGTGCCGCCAGGCGGGATGCCAGCTCCTCTGGCGTCAGCTCGACGTCCAGCCGGCGGTTGGGGATGTCGATGCGGATGACATCTCCATCGCGCAGGGCGGCGATGGGCCCCCTCTCCGCCGCCTCGGGCGAGATATGGCCGATGGCAGCGCCCCGGGTGGCACCGGAGAAGCGTCCATCGGTGATGAGCGCCACCTGATCGTCCACACCCATGCCGGAGAGGAGAGAGGTCGGCGTCAGCATCTCGCGCATGCCCGGGCCGCCCTTGGGACCCTCGTTGCGGATGACGAGCACGTCGCCTGGGGAAAAGCGGCCGGCCAGGATGGCCTGCGTCGCCTCTTCCTCCGACTCAAAGACCCGCGCGGGCCCGCGGTGCTGCAGCATCCGTGGCGAGACCGCGCCCGCCTTCACGACCGCGCCGCCTGGCGCCAGGCTTCCCTTCAGGATGGCGAGGCCCCCGGTTGGCGCGTACGGCTCGGAGAGAGGGCGGATCACGGTGGGGTCCAGCACGGATCGTCCGTCGAGCGCCTGGTCGAGGGGGCCGTTGACGGTGATGGCCGAGGTATCGAGGCGGCCATCCGCGGCGAGTTGGGCCATCAGGGCATAGATGCCGCCAGCGTGGTCGAGGTCCTCCAAGAAGTGGCTGCCAGCAGGGCTGAGCTTGCAGACCTGCGGCGTGGCCCGGCCGAGCGAGTCGAAATCTTCGAGGGTCAGCGGCACGCCAGCCTCGTGGGCGATGGCCATCAGATGCAGGACCGAGTTGCTCGAGCCCCCGAGGGCCATGTCTATTGTCACGGCGTTGCGAAAGGCTGCGCGCGTCAGAATGCGGCGCGGAGTCGTGCCGGAGGCGAGGAGCGAGAGGATCCGTCTGCCGGCCTCCGTAGCCAGCTGGAGGCGGGCACCCGAGGCTGCGGGGATGGTGCCGTTGCCGGGCAGGGCCATGCCGAGAGCCTCGGTGAGGCAGTTCATCGTGTTGGCGGTGAACATGCCTGCGCAGGAGCCGCATCCCGGGCAGCAGGCGCGTTCGATCGCTTCGAGCTCTTGGGCCGACATGGCGCCCCGCGCATAGGCGCCGACGGCCATAAAGGCCGAGTTGAGGTCCAGCCTTTGATCTCCGAGGCGGCCGGCCAGCATGGGGCCTCCGGCGACCAGGATGGCGGGGATGTCCAGCCGGGCGGCGGCCATGAGCATGCCGGGCACGATCTTGTCGCAGCTGGCGATGAGGACGAGGGCATCGAAAGCGTGGGCCTGGGCGAGGATCTCGACCGAGTCGGCGATCAGCTCCCGGGAGGCGAGGGAGAAGCGCATCCCGGCATGGTTCATGGCCAGGCCATCGCAGACGCTGATGGTCGAGGCGACAAAGGGGACGCCGCCAGCGGCGCGCACGCCCGCCTTGGCGGCCTCGGCAATGCGGTCGAGGTGCATGTGGCCCGGCACGATCTCGTTGTACGAGCTGATCACCCCAACGAATGGCCGGGCCAGGTCCTCGTCGCTGCAGCCCAGGGCCCGCAGGAGTGACCGGTGCGGGGCGCGTTCTGGGCCCTGCTTGACGGCATCGCTTCTCACGCGTTGGACCTCCGTCGTAGAGACAAAAAGAGGCCCGGGCCTGACATGGTCAGGCGAGGGCCTCATCGCTGCGCCCGGCGTCGTGCCGGGCCGTGTTGCCGTGCCGGGGAACCGGTCGCGGCAGCCGTAAAACAACTGAGCCTCCCGGTTGGGAGGCTCATGACCTGCTTTGTGATCCAGTGCTGTAGCCTACGAGCTCAGCTTCCTCCCAACCGGCATTGGCTCCTGGAGCAAAATGCCCAGGAGCACGATAATAAGGACGATGGTGATAACGGTGCCGGTCGAAAGCATGCTCGTAACCACCCTTGGGGGTTTGATCACGTGCTTTGTAATACAATAGCACACTTCTCCGGATTTGTCAAAGCCGGTAAGCCCGGGGTGCATCCAAGATGGGTCAGCAGATTCGCCGTCAGGGAGCCTGCCGGGGACGCTCTGCCGGCGACCGGGCCTTGCGCTTTGCACAAGCCCGGTGCAAGGCTTTTTGTTGGGGGTCTGGCGGTTGGGCGCCTGGCCGCCCTGAGGGCGGCCAGGCGCCCAACCGCCAGCCCCCCGTCCCGGGCTAGGGCCGGACTGCCAGCCAGCAAAACACCCGGCTGCAGCCCGGGCAGCGGCGCATTTTGAATGCACCCTGCCCGGGGGGCTGAACACACCCTGCGGTGGGTGCC